>ONKD01000006.1 GCA_900318345.1 uncultured Prevotellaceae bacterium | reverse complement strand
GCCGCATTGGGCGTCAAAAAAATCGCTCACGCAATTTAGCATCTTGTGAGTCGAAAAGCGATGCAAAATTACTGCCGCACCGCAAACCGGCAAAACTTTCACGTGATTATTTTTAGAAAATAACCTTCGTTAACAAATAAAGGGCGATTTTCCGGCCGCTTTTACCGTTTTTGGGAGGAATTTCAGGCATTCACCTGGACGGTGATGCCTGAATCGCGGAATCGCTGAGCGATGCGCTCCAGCTCCTCTTTAGAGACTTTTTCCAGGTTCTCGGCGGGAGTTTTGCGGTCGATGCTGTAGAGCATCACCTCGCGGGGCCTGATCTGGAGATAGGCGCTGAGCAGGGCATCGAGTTCGTCGTCGGTAGTGTTGTCAACGCGCTCGCCGTTATACTCGCCGCGCACCATGATGGTCTGGACCACACACTGGCCGCCAAACTGCTTGAGGTCGGCAATCACGCCCTCGGGCAAGCAGTTGGGGGAGACGGGGCGGTTGAGCACCCTGAAGGTGCGGGGCATGGCGCTGTCAAGCTTGAGGATGTTGTTATCCACCTTGCGCAGGGCATCGGCTACGGCAGCCTTTCCCGCCATGGTCGAGTTGCTGAGCACCGACACCTTGGCATTGGGGAAATACTGTGTGCGCAGCCTGAGCACGTCCTCGACGACTTTTTTGAATTCGGGATGGAGCGTCGGTTCGCCGTTGCCCGAAAAGGTGATCACGTCCAGGGTCTGGCCCTGCTCCTTCATCTCCTCGAGTTTGCGCTTGAGCTGCCGCTTCACCGCCTCGCGCGAGGGGACACCGTCCTTACCCGCGCCCTGGGCATTGAAGCCCGCCTCGCAATACAGGCAGTCAAATGAACAAATCTTGCCGTCGTTGGGCATGAGGTTGATGCCAAGAGACATTCCCAGCCTGCGGCTGTGAATGGGACCATATATCGTTGAGTGGAATAGTACTGTTTGCATGATATTGGGTTATTTTAGAGTTGATACATTATATATAATATATAAAAAATCACATGAGATTGAGTTGCTGCAGGATGTCGGTCACATCGATGTGAGTCAACGTGCGCCGCTGCTGCAAGGCGTCGGCAAAGGCGTCCATCGCCTTGCGCACCCGCGAATTGGCAAACAAGCGCGACATCTGATTAAACGCCTCGTCAAAGATGGGCTCCACCTCGTCGCGCTCCAGCTGGCAGTAGTCGCGCCCGTCCTCATAGGCCGCATTGAACAGGTCGTCGCGCAGCCTGTCGTCGACGCGCTCGTTGTCGAGCACCATGCGGCGGCACAGCGCGTTGGCCACCGCCAGCCCCACCGTGATGCGGTAGTGCCCCAGGATGTACTGCCAGGCGCCACGCGCTGACAGGCGCGGATTGCCCGCAAAATTGAACTCGGGCGTGAACTGGATGCATCCCGGTCCGTCGCCATCGAGCGTGACGGCAGTGAAAAGGTCATCGGCTTCAAAGACCGTCAGTCCCAGCGCCATGCCCGCAACACCATAGCTCTTGTCGAGCTCGTCACGATATTTCATCAATCGTTTCTCTGCCATATTCTTTTTTCATGTTTCACTTGCGGCCAAAGTCAGCCGGAATCTCGCCCCACTTAGCCGTGTCCCACTTGAGGATGGCGTTGCGCCAAGTGTGGGTGTTGAGCCACCGCTCGGCCCGCCCGATGATTTCAAACAACCGCGCGTTGGCATCGGTGCGCGCCAGCTTGGTGCGGCACTGCTTTGCACGGATCCAGGCCTGGGCCGTCTTGCTGTCACTATAGATGGCGGTGTGGTCGTTGCCCTGGTTGGTGAACAGCGCCAGCGCATGCACGATGGCCAGGAACTCGCCGATGTTGTTGGTCGCGTCGGGGAACGGCCCCTGGCGGAACAGCTCGACGCCCGTGGGCACATCCACGCCGCGGTACTCCATCACGCCGGGGTTGCCCGAGCAGGCCCCGTCAACGGCGATGCTGTCGCGCACGATTTCGGGGATGGCCTCATAGTTGACAAACTCGCGCGGCGCTCGCGCAATAGCCCTGAGGATGTCCATCTCGCCCGGGTCGTTGCGGAAGGCCTCGACCGCCTCCTGCTGCGACCTAAACGCCTTGTAGCGGGCGCCAGGATACCCCTTGACGCGCAACTCGCACTCTGCCCACGAGTCACAGATGCCAGGTTCGGTCCCCTGCCACACCACATACCACTTGCGCTTGTCATCAGCCATACAACAGTTGTTAAAGCGACAAAATTACATCATTTTTCTGAAATCGGCAAATCTGCTGCCATCGGCAATAATCTGAAGACAAGAAGGACAAGAAATACAAATAATTAGTTCCATAATTAGCCGACAGTCAAGCGCGCGGATGCCCAAAAACGTAGAGGCGCAAAAACTGTGCAAGTCAAAGGCCATGAAAGCAAGCTTTCAATGGCTGAGCGCAGCCGGGTTTATCCAAAATCTTGCGTCTCAGGAACGCGCCAGCCCCAAAAAACGCTGCCCGCCGGAGGGTGATGATGGCGGGCAGCGTCAGGTCGTGATGAATTTTATTTATACTCCTAAAGGGCACTGTTTGTGCAAATCATCCTTTATCTTCTTCGGGCGAAGAAGAAATACAATGAGGGGGCCTTCCTCCACAGCGGCTCACGCCGCAGCTCACCGTGGGCCCCCTATCTCGTGGATTACCCTATTGCGATAGTAGCCATATTTTGTGTGCGAAATGATTTCAACTATCTGCCAGCAGGTTAATAGACTTCAAAGTTGCCCTCAAAGTTGCCCCATGCTGGAGAGTTGACAGTGATGCAGTACTCGCCTATTGGGAGCGTCGAAACATCGATGGTGCCGTAGCTGCCGTCCACCCAGGTTGAAATCATGCTGACGCCCGTAGTTACCGATGTAATATCAACGTCATAATAGTCCACCGCTTTGGTCCCGTAAATGATAATACTATGTGTATCATTCTTGTATATAACGTATGGTTTGTCATTTATTGATTCATCACGGGTGGGATTATTGGATTTGTCACGCAGATTGATAGACGACTCATCATTGGCCAGCAGCATCCCTATCAGCGATGTCACGTCAGCGATGTTAACAAGGCCATCCAAATTCACGTCATAGGATGGGATAGTCGCATTAAAGCTTTCAAGCAAGAATTCAATGATTTCTACCACGTCATTAATGTTGGTAACCATGTCACCGTTCACGTCACCCGGGAGACCAGGCACGTTATCACTATTATTATAGCACATGCCCTTGTAGATGATCTTGCCGTCCTTGATGACGTGGCTCAGGCCCCAATACTCCTGGTAGTCGGCATCGGGGTCGGGCTTGCGCGTGAAGGGGGTCAGCAGGTCGCCCATGTCGCGGCTGTCAAAGCCGATGCCCTCGACCACATAGCATAAGGGCTCATCCCCGTCACCATAGTAGGCATAGCGCTTGCATCTTTGGCCTTCAATCCAGACAGGCTCCACCTCCACGAAGTTATCCAGCGTCAGCTCGTCTCCAGTCTGCATAAAGCTAAAGAAACTAATCGGATTTGTACCACACAGCACCGACTCATAATATTCGTATGGAACAAATGTGTATAGTGTAGCGATATTATTTACATACCAATTTATCATGAGCCGTTCTGGACTATTATTGCGCAGATTAGTGACGGCCATGTTATACATAACTACAGCCCCATTCCAGGCAGACATGACCGCTGCAATTACACTGTCATTCTCACTGTCCAACGAATTGCCTTCATAGTAATGGCAAAGCCTGTACGCCCAGTTGTTCTCGTCTTTGAACTCGTAGGTATAGTAATTGCGGGTCGTGTCGCCGTGCTCGATGATGACGCGCTCATTCACCCACTTCACACCTTCGCGGACAAGTTCCGGGTACTCGTCTTCCCTAAGATTGAATCGTTCTGACCTGTAGATAACCTTGCCGTCCTCGATGACATGATCCAAGTACATTCTTGACTCACCTAGTTGTTGGTCATTGGGGAATGCCAGTGGATAACCTTGGGTTAATCCGTCACATCCGATGCCCTCAATAAAGCAGGCGCCAGACATCATCCGAGTACTGAACACATAACGCTTTACACTCCGGTCTCCCAGCATGATGTTCTGGGGCATCACCGGGTGAACAATAAAGTCATTATAGGTAATCCTACTCATGATGAACCCTTCGGGGTCGTTGAAGTCATACAGGACAAACTCCCTACCGGCCATGATGTCCTCGTTTATCGTGCTGTCACTGAAGCAGTCAATCGGGCAGTCCTCGTAGGTCTTGCCGTCGGGCACGATGGCATAGACTACCTTGCCCTCTTCGCGCATATACACGGGGATAGTGTCATTATTCGGATCGATTTCCTCGCCGCTGTATTTATGCATCGCCTTATAGGTCACACCGTTAATAACAGCATCTCCCTTAAATTCCAGAGTGAACACAGGCTCAATCGTAGATTGATTTATTGGAAGTTTCTTTGAATAACAAACCCACTTCACTCCCTCGCGCACAAAAGGAATATAATCCGATTCCTCAGGCTCCTTATAGCACATGCCCTTGTAGATGATCTGGCCGTCCTTGATGACGTGGCTCAGGCCCCAATATTCCTGGTAGTCGGCATTAGGGTCGGGCTTGCGCGTGAAGGGTGTCAACAGGTCGCCCATGTCGCGGCTGTCAAAGCCGATGCCCTCAACCACATAGCATAGGGGCTCGTCGCTGTCGCCGTAGTAGGCATAGCGGCGACACTCAAAACCCTCGATGACCACCGGCTCCACCTCCACAAAGTTAGCTCGGGCCAAGAAATCTTCCTTCTGTGAGGTGATGTAATAGTTCACTGGATTGGTCATCTCGATGTCCGAGTTCGTGTATGCAAACTGGTACATCATTACACCAGGGAAACGGATCATGTCACGTCCCTGCTCAATTATTCGGTTATAGGGCAAATTATTATAAAAGTAGTTGCTAAACGATGCGTGGTCGTACTCACCCTGGAAGAGGGCAACCTCCTGTGCTTGGCTAGGGTCGAGGCTCTCGCCGGTATAACTGTAACAAATCGGGTAGCCACGGGAATTCGTGCCGCTAAACTCATAGGTGTAGTAGCTGCGGGTCGTGTCGCCGTTTTCAATGACTACGCGCTCGTTCACCCACTTCACACCTTCACGAGCCATGGGCATCAGGTCACTACTTAAACGTCCCGGGTACACGCCTTTGTAACGCTCAGACTGGTAGATAGTATCCCCGTTCTCAATCACCCAGTCAAGCACGTAATGATCACGGTTTCCCAGTGTGTACCACGACTTAAGGCCGTCATAACCGATACCCTCAATGGCGCAGAACTCATCATCTATTTTTGCGATATACCGCTTGGCCAGCCATCCGCCCACCGCAGTCATGTCGGGAATCACAGTGCACGCCTGAAAAGGCATGTCAATCCATCGCCCGATGAAACCTTCTGCATCGTTGAAGTCATACAATACGAACTCCTCACCTGCGGCAATCTTCTCCTGAGTTTCAGCATCATGGTCAAAGCCGATTGGGCAGCCCTCGTAGGTTTTGCCGTCGGGCACGATGGCATAGACCACCTTGCCCTCCTCGCGCATATACACGGGGATGGTATCATTATTCGAATCGATTTCCTCGCCGCTGTAATAGTGCATCGCCTTATAGGTCACACCGTTAATGACGGCATCGCCTTTCAACTCAAGGGTGAAATGGCTTTGCTGCAGGGTATAATAATTGGAACAAATCCACTTCACACCCTCGCGCACAAAAGGCACATATTCGTATTCCTGTGCAGCCGCCTGGGACATGCCCAGCAGCGCCAAAAAACTGATTATAAAATACTTTTTCATCTTTGTTGATTTTATGTGTGATTAAGTTAATAGCTTCATGAAAATGTGCGTTTCAACTCATCTGTCAAACGCAAAATGATTTGCTGCAAAATTACAATCAGATGAAAAATAATGAGCAAAAAATCAGTTAATATTATTTGCGCTAATCGGCTGATTATCAGATGTCAATTTCAATAAAATTTTAATCGGTTTTTTTTGCTGTGTGATTTCGGGTGTCAATCACTGCATTTTACCGTCCAAATACATATTGATAAAGTCTTCAAGTTTCACATCCAAGCCGAATCTGTCCTTGAGTAATCGCCTCTTGTAATTGCTGACAGTTATGGCACTGGAGTAATTCAAGCACAACTTAATGATTTGGGGTGAGACGTTGGCACAAAGCAACAAGAACAATTGATAATCCTTGGCTGATAATGATGGATACTTTTGCTCGACAAATGAAGCGATACCTTGATATTCGCCATCCACCGCAAACTTGAGATTTTCCCAAAATGAGTCGGTTGGATTCAAGGTCAAAATCTCTTTATTCTCGTTAAGCTCTTTTATCAAGCTGACTAATGGGATAATTCTTTTTTTCTTTCCATTTCCAGATGCAGTGCTGGTTTTAATGCGCAAACCCTGATATAGCTCATCAAATGCCTCGTGCCTAGCCCTAACAATGGCTGAAACCTGCTGCTGAATGCCTTCATGCTTGGATTCAAGTTCTTGATTTTTCTTTTCTATATCAGATAACTTTTTCTCTTTCTCGGCAATAGATTTGACGTGATTCTGGCGTTCCAATTCCAATTGAATGTCCTTTTGCTCAGCGACACGCATCATCGCTTCGATTTCTTGTCGGGACTGATCCAACTCGTGGTGATACCGGGTAATCCTTCTCCTGAGCAAGAATGAAAAGAGGCCAAACAAGAAGGCTAGAGCCAAGATGATGCCAACGGCTAGAAGCAAGCGGTTATTGCCTTGTTTCTTGATAATTGCCGTTTGCTGGTCTGAATCATACTTTAACTCGGTCAGGGTTAAATTGGAATCTAGCGATTTTGAGAGTATTTGATTCTTGACTCTCTCGGCCTTTGCTTGGTAAAAGCCGCAGTCACTCAATCGATTTGATGCTTCGGCCAGTTCGGCATTGAGTGTGAAATAATTCAAGCTATCGACCAATGTAGTTGGCATTGGAATCAATGACTTGACCCAATAAGCTGAGTCAAGTTGTGAAAGCTTGATAAATGACCTTGAAGCATAATAATAATATTTATTATCATCCCACCCGTCACTGCTATTCTTAATGATGTCCAATGCCAATCTTTTGGCAGTTACATAGTCTTCTTCATAGAAGTAAACACCTGCCAACTTGGATTGATAGTAATAATAATTTGAATTGATTAAACGGGCATTGTTGATTGCTCGTTCTAAGTAGATTTTAGCGCTGTCATTATCATTACCGAACAGATAGGCACCTATAGCTCCATCGGTGATTACCCAATAATTCGTGTCTCGTGTTTCGCTGAAATAGTTACGCGCCTTGCGCATGCGGCTAAGGACGGCACTATCATTGATGAAATGGGTTTGATACAATTCTGCAATCCTTAAATTGCTGTATCCCAGATTGAAGTAGTCCTTGGGGTCGGCGTTGACTTCGGCGGTCTTGTAGTAGTACATAGCGCTATCCACGTGGCCCAGCTCCTGCATGACGGCACCCTTGTAGAGGTAGGCGCGCGTGAGCTTCTCGCGCTCGCCGCTATGGACGCTGTACCAAGCCATGGCGCGCGTGATGGCGCTGTCGTCGCCGGCGGTGATGTCGACATAACACTTGTAGCGGGCCTGGGTGAGCAACAGGTCGCGGTAGGCGAGGTTGGCATCGCCCGCCAGGCTGTCGATGGCGCCCACGATGGCCAGGGCGCTGTCAGGGGCATTCTGCATCAGACTGTCGGCCCGCACGAGCCGCGCGTCATAGCGGCGCAACCCGTCACAGCCCGTGACCGCCGCCACGAGCACCAACATCAGCAATATGCCCAACAGTTTGTTCATCCCCTATTGATATAACGCTCAAAGCCGTTGATTATTTTACCATAATCTAAAGCAGCCCAAAAGAAATTTGTTTGATTTTTTTAAATAATTTGTTTGAATTTCCCGTGCGCTAGCACGGTAAAATATCATTGGCGTAATTGGCTTCTCCGAACTAAAGGTTCGTAGTTAATAATGAACGCGGATGCCCCCAAAAAAGTTGTTTATAATAGTTTTTAAGTTGTGCCTGTTGTTTGAAAAATTAGCGGGTGAGGGCGGTGGCGAGGCGGCGGGCGGTTCGCTCGGTTGCCTCGGCGGTCTCGATGTCGGTGGAGTCAAATTGCAGCTGGGCTTGGCCATAAATGGGCGCGCGTGCCTGCAGTTCCGCCTTGACCAACGGCAGCACGTCCTCATCGGGGAGATGTAGGATTTTGGGGCGCTTGGACTTCTGCTCAGGCAGGAGCAGGCGCGCGGTGATGCGCTCGGGGCTGGTGGTGAGCCACACGGTAGTGCCCGCCTGGTTCATGAGGGCCATGTTACCGCCATGGCAGGGCGTGCCGCCGCCACAACCCACGATGACATCTTGGGTCACGGCCACCTCGCTGAGGGCTTCAGTTTCCAGCTCACGGAAGCGGGCCTCGCCCATCTGATCGAAGATTTGGGGGATAGTCATGCCCTGGCGGGCCTCGATGAACTCGTCGAGGTCGATGAAGCGCAGCCCCATCTGACGGGCCAGCACCTCACCCAGCGTGGTCTTGCCACAGCCCATGTAGCCGATAAGGAAAATAGGTCTCATTACTTTAACACTGACTCGGTAGCATTAACCGTGCTATCGCACGGGAAATTAATACAAATTATTTAAAAAATTAATATAAAAAATTTGATTTTTTAATTTTAATACAAAATTTGTTTTAATTTCTCTGCCGCAGGCCGATGAATTATTGAGTCATACGAGTTTTGCAACAACCTCGAAATGTTTCAAGCGAGAGTTTTGACACACCCACAAAACAGTTAGTTACAGCCAGCCGGCCTGGCGGTACCAAGCGATGGCCTCGCGGATGCCCTCACGCAACGAATACTGCGGGTTGAAGCCAAAGTCGCGGCGCGCATCGCTCGTGTCACACAGCCAGTTGCGCTGCTTGAGGATCTTGTACTTGTCGCGGTTGAGGGTGCTCGCCTTGAGGGTGACCTTGCCAATCCACTCGGCAATGGCACACACCCGCTTCACCACCCACAGCGGGCAGGTGACGGGAATGACAAACTTTTTCCCCAGTTCATCGCAGACGATTTTGCGGAATTCCTGCTGGGTATAGCCCTGGTTCTCGCTGATGAAATAGGCTCGATGCAAGGGGCCCTTGTCTAATGCGTCCATAACGGCATCGGCCAAGTCCTTGACATAGATGAACGTGAGCATCTGCTTCTTGAACCCCACACTGAAGTCAAAGCCGCGCCTGATGCTCTTGATCATCAGGTAGTAATCGCGCTCGCGGGGGCCGTAAACGCCCGTGCAGCGGAAGATGGTGAAGGGGAAGCCTTCAAGGGTTTGCAGATAGGTCTCGGCCTTGAGCTTTGACACGCCATAGTAGGTGTTGGGCAGCGGCACATCATTCGACTTGATGGGCTGGTAATTCTGCTCGTCGCCAGGGCCCATGACGCTCAGGCTGCTCATGAGCAAGAACACGTCAGGGGTCATGTTGGTCACCCGCATGGCATCGGCCAGGGCCTTGAGGTAGCCATAGTTGACCTGCTCAAAATCCAGGTAGTTGGTGCTCTTGGTGACGCCCAGGTTGTGAACCACATAGTCCCACCGGCCCCACTCGCCCATGTAGTCGCGCAGGGTCTCCTCCAGGCGGTCCTGGTCGGTGTAGTCCAACTCGATGAAATGGATGCGCTCGTCTTTAAGGTATTCGCGGCTGGTGGTTGAGCGCACGGCAGCCCAGGTGTCATAGCCCCGGCGCAACGCCTCCTCGACGAGAAAACCGCCGATGAAACCGCCAGCTCCAGTAATCAGGATGCTTTTCATTAATCTTTTTTCTCTTCTTGTGCTTGAGTTTTAGCGAGCTTGGTGTGCTTGGTCTTGTGCTCGGCGTTGTGCTCGACCGCGTCGATGACATGCTTGGCTATGCGCTCGGGCGGGATGTCCTTCAAGCAACGGAAATCACCAAACTTGCAAGGCTTGTCACCCGTGATGGAGCACGGACGACACGGCATATCGAGGTGGATATCGTCCTCTTCCATCTGGTTATAGCCCAGATAGCCACAGGCTGGCGAGGTGGGTCCCCACACGGTGATGGCCTGCAGGTCCACCAGCGACGCCAGGTGCATGTTGGCCGACTCCATCGTGAGCATGACATCACATTGCGCCAGCAGGGCATACTCGTCAATGAATTGATGTTTCACCTCGGCCATCGAGGTCACGTTTTTGTACTTGCGGGCAATGGGACGCAGGGCAACTTTCTCGGCCTTGCCGCCACCCATGAGGAAAATATGGTAATTCTCACGTTTGCTCAGTTCATCAATCACCTGCTCCATCTGCTCCAGAGGATAGGCCTTCTGGCGGTGGGACGAGAACGGCGAAACGGCAATCCAGCGCTCTCCCTCCTGCTTGGTGGGCACGATGCGGCTCGTGGGCCAATCGCGGCCCTCATACAGGCGGGTGAAGGTGTCGGGCGCCTCAAGCCCCAATTCCCTGAACACCCTGCGGTAGCGCTCATGGATAGGGGTCACGGGCTCATTGGTCTTGTGGGTAACCAGGGCACGGCGCTTGGGCTCCTCACGGTCAAGTCGTGCCACCTGAATGCCATGTGATTTCATCCACGCGTCAATAATCCACGTTCCCGACACGTTGTGCAGGTCGGCAACAGCATCGATATCATAGAGCTTGTGCAACTGGGAGGCCAACTTCTCAACAACCCGAACAAGCCACTGTGGTTCTCCTTCACGTCAAAGTCCACCACCTTGAGGTTGGCGGGACGGTCATGGAACATCGAGGCGGGCCACCGCTTGGTGAGCATGATGAAGCGGGTGTCAGGATTAGCTTTGCACAAGGGGTAAAGAACAGGGATAGTCATCGCCACGTTGCCCAATACAGACAAGCGTATGACGAGTACATTGCGATGCTTTTGGTTATTCGTTGCCATATTACACTGGGTTGTGATTATTCTATTCGATTGGCAAAGATATAAATAATCGGCGAATTATGCAAATTATTGCCGCGCGCGCTCGACGATCTCGACCACATGGGCAGCGATGCGTCCCGGCTCGATGTTCCGCAGGCAACGGTAATCGCCGTAACGGCAATCACGCTCACCATAAATTGAGCAGGGCCGGCAATCCATGTCGAGCTGGATGTCGTTGTCAGCTTGTTGGCCATAACCCAGGAAACCACAGGCGGGCGAAGTCGCGCCCCAGATGGTGATAGCCTTGAGACCCATCAGTGATGCCAAGTGCATGTTGGCCGAGTCCATCGTGAGCATGAGGTCACACTTGGCCAGCAAAGCAAACTCGTCATTGAAGCCGTGCTTAATCTCGGCCATCGAGATGACGCGTTTGTTAGTGCGGGCGATGCCACGCAGGGCGATTTTCTCGGTCTTGCCGCCGCCCATGAGGAAAATCCAGTAATCCTCACGCTTGGACAACTCAGCCACCACCTGGGACATGAGTTCAAGCGGGTAATTCTTGCCATCGTGGGCCGAGAACGGGGCGACAGCGATCCAGCGCTGCCCTGGTTCCTTCTCAAGCACGATAGGGCTCACGGGCAAGGGCTTGCCGTCATACAAGCGGGTGAAATTGTCAGGAGCGTCAAATCCCAGCTCATTGAACACATTGCGGTAGCGGTCATGGGTGGGTGTGACAGGGCCGCCCTTGTGGGTGATGAGCGCCTTGCGGCGGGCACGCTCCTTGTCAAGCCGTGCCACGGGGATGCCATGCAGCTTCATGAACAGACTGATGACGCGGGTGCGCAACACGTTGTGCAGGTCAGCTACGGCATCAATCTCATATTGCTTGCGCAGCTGCCCAGCGAGCCTCATCAAGCCGAAGAGCCCCTTGTACTTCTCCTTCACATCAATTCCCACCACCTCGAGGTTATCGGGACGGTCGTGGAACATCGATGCGGGCCAGGGCTTAGTCACCATGACAAAGCGGGTGTCAGGGTTAGCGCGGCACATGGGATAGAGCACCGGAATGGTCATGGCGACATCGCCCAGCGCCGAGAAGCGCATGACGAGCACATGACGACGGGGCTGGTCATTTTTTGCCATAGAGCACCGGATTAGTATCGGGGTCGTTATACATCTTCATCTGGCGATACACCTTCATGAACTTGCGGCCGGCGGCGATGTCGGCCAGCAACTGGTCGATCGCGGCCGTCAGGTCTTCGCGCTGCTCCAGCAGCACGTCGAGCTTGGCCTGGCACTTGGCGACATGGGCGGCATCGGCGTCAGCGCGCTCGGTCTGCTCGCGCATGTGCCAAATCTTGAGGGCAAGGATCGACAAGCGGTCGATGGCCCATGCGGGGCTCTCGGTGTTGATGGTCGCCTCGGGCCTCACAATCACGTCGGCATACTCCTGGCGGAAGTAGGTGTCTATCTCTTCCACGAGGTCGGTGCGGTCTTGGTTGCTGCGGTCGATGCGGCGCTTCAGGGCAAGCGCCTCAACGGGGTCGATGTTCTCGTCACGGATGATGTCCTCGAGGTGCCATTGCACGGCATCAATCCAGTTCTTGCGAGCAAGGCGACCCTCAATGCTATCGTTTTCAAACGGATTGTTGAACTTGGCATCCACATCGTCGGTGACATGGTAGAGCCTCACCGTTTGGTCAAATATCTCGTTACATTTGTTGGCAAAAGTCATTTCGTTGTATGGTGTTAGTTTATAGGACAAATTTAAGCATATCCCGGGAGAAATGCAATGGATTAATCGACGCGCTCACCCTTGAGGGTCGCGCTCGATGCGCTTAATACGCGACACATCACCTTGTCGCCAGGTTTCTCGCCGTTGGCGGGAAAGACGATGACCTTGTTCTGCTGCGTGCGGCCAAACATGTCGTCATGGCTACGCTTGCTGTAGCCCTCGACCAGCACTTCAAAGGTCTTGCCCACATCCTTGCGATTGCTGCATAACGACAGTTCATTTTGCAAGGCGATCATGCGGTTCAAGCGGTCAATCTTCACGTCCTCGGGGACATTATCGGGCAAGTTCTTGGCGGCAAAGGTGCCAGGACGCTCACTGTACTTGAACATGAAGGATGAGTCAAAGCCTACTTCGCGCATCAGCGACAAGGTCTCCTGGAAATCCTCCTCGGTCTCGTCGTGGAAGCCCGTGAACATGTCGGTAGAGATGCCACAGTCGGGCATGGCGGCACGGATGCGGGCAATGCGGTCGAGGTACCATTCGCGGGTATATTTGCGGTTCATCAATTTCAGCACCTTGTTGCTACCGCTCTGCACGGGCAGGTGGATGTGATTGCAGATGTTGGCATGGCTCGCCATCGTGTCGATGATGGCGTCGCTCAGATCCTCGGGGTTGCTGGTGGTGAAACGCACGCGCATCTCGGGAGCGGCCTCGGCGACCATGGCCAGCAATGCGGCCAGGTCAACAGGCGCACTGCCATCGGCAGGCTTGTAGAGGTAGGAATTGACATTCTGACCCAGTAGCGTCACCTCCTTGAAGCCACGCTCACGCAGGTCGGCCAACTCGTTGAGGATGCTCTGAGGCTCGCGGCTGCGTTCACGGCCACGGGTATAAGGCACGATGCAGTAGGTGCAGAAGTTGTTGCACCCCCTCATGATGCTGATGAAGCCGCTCACCCTGCTGCCGCCCACGCGCGACGGGATAATGTCACGATAGGTCTCGGTGGTTGACAGCTCAGTGTTGATGGCCTTCTCGCCGTTCTCGGCCAGAGCGATGAGCGAGGGCAGTTCCAGATAAGCGTCGGGGCCTGCCACCACGTCAACGTCATGCTCGCTAATGAGCACTTCCTTCAGGCGCTCGGCCATGCAGCCGATGATGCCAATGATGAGTCGGCGCTGGCGCTTGTGACGGTAGGCGTTCAACTGGTTAAGGCGCGAGAAGATGCGTTGCTCGGCATTGTCGCGCACCGAGCAGGTGTTGATGAAAATCGCATCGGCCTCGTCAATCGTATCACAGGTCTCATAGCCCGCCATCTTCATCACGGTGGCGACCACCTCACTGTCGGCGACGTTCATCTGGCAACCGTAGGTCTCCAGCAGCAACCGCTTGGGGGCATCGCCCTGACTATCATATTTCAATTCCATTGTCCTTGATATCATTTAATGCACAAAAGTACATAAAAAGTCATTTGTCATCACCATTATTTGATGCCAAATTCAGAAAAACTGCCGGCTCAGGTCTGTTTTTACAGAATTGTAGCTGATGGTAAAGAAAAAAGATGTACCTTTGTTATTTGGATAGGGACCAACCCACTAAGGTAAAAAAGATGAAGACAGATTTAAAGGCCAACACCAAGTTCTATCAGGTATCGAGCAGGTATTACCGCCCTGAGAATGAAATCGAGCTCGCGTCGCTCACGCGATATGAGAAAGTATATACCAAGGTCATGGAGAGCGCCGATGAGGGCGCCCGAGAGGCGGCACTCGATGTGGCTGGTGTCATCAACCGGTGCGTCGAGGACAAGGGACGCTGCGTCATCGCATTTGGCTCGGGACGCTATGTGTTCAAGGTCTATGACGAGTTGGTCAAACTCTATTTTGCCGACAAGGTGAGCTTTGCCGATGTGGTGGCATTTAACCTGAGCGAACTAGGACTGGGCGACGATGACGAGCTGAGCCTGCACCGCCTCATCCACAATCAACTCTTTGCCAAGGTGGATATCGAGCCCGATAACATCCACACCTTTAACAAGCATACGACCATCGAGGATGTGCACGGCCAGTGCAAAGCCTATGAGCGCCAAATCATCGATGCCGGTGGCCTTGATCTGGTGTTGTGCGACTTGACCAAAGACGGCTCCATCGCCTTTAACGAGCCTGGCTCGGCCCGCAACAGCGCCTGCCGCCTGATACTGCTGGGCAGCGATTCGCGTTCGCGTGTTGCCGATGCCCTCCAGAGCGACAACGCCCCCAAGACGGGCGTCACGCTAGGCATTGGCAACATCCTGAGTGCCCGCAAGGTCATCTGCGTGGCATGGGAAGAGGAATCGGCCGTGGCTCTGCTCAACGCCATCGAGGGCAAGATGACCGACCTGGTGCCAGCCTCGTTCCTGCAAGTCCACAACGACGTGAAAATCATCGCTGACCTGGATGCCGCGTCACGGTTGACGCGCATCAGCTATCCCTGGAAGGTCACCTCATGTGAGTGGAACGACTACCTCATCCGCCGTGCCATCGTGTGGCTGTGCGGGCAAACGGGTAAGCCCATCCTCAAACTCACTAACAAGGACTACAACGATTATGGCCTGAGCGAGCTGGTCGCGCTATATGACTCGGCCTATAATGTCAACATCAAGATATTTAACGACCTGCAGCACACCATCACCGGCTGGCCTGGCGGCAAACCCAACGCCGACGACACCTACCGCCCCGAGCGCGCCGAGCCCCACCCCAAGCGGGTGCTCATCTTCAGCCCCCACCCCGACGACGTGATGGTCTCGATGGGCGGCACCGTGAGGCGGCTTGTGCAACAGGGCCATGACGTGAGAATCGCCTTCCAGACCGACGGCGATGTGGCTGTGAGCGACGAAGACCTGATGCGCTGCTGCATCCTTGCCGAGCGCTTGCTGGGGCACTTCAAGCCCGACGTGAGCCACGATTTCATCGACGCGATGAAATCGATGGTCAATGGCAAGTCACCCAATGCCGACACTGACGCCGACGTGCGCTTCTTCAAAGGGTCAATCATGCTCAGTGAGGCCTTGATGGCCTGTCGCCAGATGGGCGTGCCCAGGGAGAACATCTACGACCTGAGGATGCCGTTTTATACCGATGACCCTCACGGGCAGGGCAAAATCACCGATGCCGACATCGCTGTGATAAAAGACCTCATTACCCGAGTGAAACCTCACCAGATCTTCATTGACAATGACCTCGTGGACCCGCACGGCACCCATGTGCGCGCCCACTCTGCCATCATCCATGCGCTGGATGGCCTTAAAAACGAGGAATTTATGAGTGATTGCCGTGTGTGGATGTATCGCGGGCAATGGGGACAATGGAATGTGGACCAGGTGGAAATGGCTGTGCCCATGAGCCCCGAGGAGTTCAGCGACAAGCGCGACGCCATTCTTAAGTTCCAGTCCCAGATCCATGACGCGCCGTTCCGCACCAGTGCCGACGGCAAACTGTCGTGGCAACGCTCCATCGAGCGTAACAGCAACCTTGCCGAAGTCTATCAGCAGTTGGGACTGGCCACCTATGAAGCCATCGAGGCCTTTGTCCAGTACCGCCCGTAAAATCTAAGATTTCTATCACTCGGCCCCCGTCACGGCGCGGGGCAACTCCATCAATTCTGGGTCGAGGGCGATGCCATATTCCTCGCCCCTGGTTCCTGTGATCATGTATTGCTCAACCAGCTTCTTGTCGGTGATGACGCTCTTGATGCAGCGGTTGACGCGTGATATGGCTTGGTTGAGCGAATCACTCAACGGGTCACACAGGTTATCGACCGACTGGGCCACTCGACGCTCTCTCGCTCCTGGCTTGACCAGATTGTAGATATCGATGATATCGTCGCGGTACTGGTCGATGTTTTTCAACACGATGCCGTCCATGCCCTGTTTGCGCAACTTCATGAACAGGATATAGAGCGTGCGGCTCATCGCGGGCATCTTGACCTCCATCTCGTCATACTCGGGCAACACAATCTTCATGTCACCGTTGACCAGCACGCGCCCCGGCTGTCCCACGACCACCTTGCCGCGCAGGAGTTCGCCCATGAGTTCCTTGGGGTCATCGTGATAGCGGGCGATGTAGTTGACGATGTCCCTCTTGATGCGCTCCAAATCCCGCTCCCGCTCTCGCTCGATGATTTCAAATTCGCGGCACTCCTCAACCTCTAGGCGGATGGCCTCCCTATGAAACTTGTTGAATGCCTTGCCCTTTCTTGGGACAGCCTCTTCAAGGATATTTTCCTCGGGAAGGAAGGACTCCAGTTTCTCCTTCAATCGCTTGACCAGTCCCTGTTTGGCTTTGTTCTCTTGACTACACTCTACCCTAGTGTGGTCCTGTGGCGCCGCCGATGGCATGGTCGGTGCTTCTTCACACATTGTGTTGAAGACAGACGATTTGTCACTGTAGTCATAGCCATCGTCAAACTCATCGATCACGATGTCGCCTTCACCTATATCGGTCACGCCCATCAGCACATCGGCAAAATGGCGTATCGCCTCAAACCAGCCGCCCGAGCGATTCGTGCGGCTTAAAGTCAAGCTCACGGTGGCATATTGGCCGATGTTGCCCAAGTTGAATCGTCTCGCTATCAATAGCAAGTCGCTGCTCCCCGGCTCGTCAATCCATTTGACTTGCAGGGGATAGACAAACTGCTCAACGATGGCTTCAGGATTATGCACACCATGTGAGAAGCGGCGGTCACTATACATGTAGATGATGCCGTACTTGAGGTTTTGAGCGTTGGGATGTTCCATAATCTTGACGGGATTGGTTAATCGTTAATAAGTTCAGTTGCGGCAAAAATCGTGCCAAAGGGCTGTTGTGGCTGTGTCATAAATCATCTGCTGGAATTATAACCGCCCTTCGGGCGGGAAATTAAAAAAATTTTGTATTAAAATTTTTATAATTATAAATTTTAAATGTCAATTTCATTATTAATTTGTTTAAATTTCTCGGCCGTAGGCCGATATATGTAGTGGCATTGCAATTATGACACAGCCATCTCGCCTCACTCGATAAAGATGTCGCGCTCGCGCTTTTTCACCTGCTTCACGACACGGATGCGCTTGGCGCTGGGGAACAGCAGCCTAGCCTTCAAGTAAGCCACCACCCTGTTGCTCGACTCGATGCGGATGGTCTGGTCATCAATCTGCACCAGCCACTGCGACATCGAGTAACTGGGGATTCTGCAAATGATGGGAACGGCCCCATCAACAAGATTAGGTTGAATGATTGTCATGTCCATAATAATCGATAATAAGTTAAAGTGAGTTCGATGAATTTGTTGTTTGTTGATCAGGGAGTTAGCTACTCCCTCTCTTGGATAAGAGGGGGTGCCGCGGTAGCGGCGGGGGCGTCGATACTATATTAGATATATTTTGAGGGCAAATCATACTCCTCCGGCGCTACGCGCCACCTCCCCTATCTTAGGGGAGGAGTTGATAGACAGCACTTTATTCTCATCGAACTCATGTTAGTGTTATTGTTCGTCGTCAAAATAGGCCTCATCGTTCATTTTTTTGAGGTCTCTCATAGCACATGGAGATGCCATTGTTCCATATTCCTTTTTCAAACGCTCGGTTTTATCCAGCCAGCGGTGACGCGACTTGCGCTCCTTGGCGAACATTGCCTGCGTGCCCTGGGCGGTCTTGTCGAACTGCAGGTGATGTTCGATGCTCAGCGAGAAGGACACGTGTTCCACGTCGTGATCAGCGCCGATGTAGGTGAACTGCCAGCCCTGCTCCTTGTAACTCTCGATGAGCGCGCGGATGGCAGCATGGCTATACTCGCGCGATGCGTTCTCATAGCCATCGGTGATGATGGTCACCAGCGCCAACGAGTCGCTCACCTGGCTCTTGGCGGCATGGACGCGGGTGATGGTCGTGCCGATGGCGTCATAGAGCGGCGTCATGCAGCACGGGCGATAGTCCTTGTCGGTGAGTGGCTTCACCTCAGCCACTGGCACGTTGTCATAGATGCTGCGCATCTCGCAGCCGCAAAACGCCACGAGCGTTACCATGTGTTCCTGGTCGGGGTTCTTTTCCTGGGCACTCTTGATGCTGCCGATGGTCTCGTTCACGCCATCGATCGCCTGACGGGCAATACTACTCATCGATCCGCTCTTGTCAAGAACAATCACATTAAAAACTCTAGTTTTCATCGCTTATTCCTTTCTTTTAATGGTTAATAAAATTATAGGCTCACCGGGCTCGCCCCCCGATGACGTTGCAAAGATATAGATAAGGAAAATGCACCCTTTTTTCCTGCAACCTTGCAGTTTTCTTGATCCACGCTCTGGGCTTCAAACAACCCAAACAACTTAAAATAAAAAACCACGAATTTTACTAATTGGGGTAATAAGACTTATAGGACTTATAAGACTTATAGGGCCTATATGGCATAAAGGTTTATGGGATTTTCATGGGGCTGGAGGAGGATTCTTTTGTGATTTTTCGGGAAAAAGTGAGAAAAGGGGGAAATTGGGGTGGATATTGGTTAAAAAAGATTATCTTTGCAGGTTAAACGAATAAAACGTAGAGATGAAAGTCAAAATCCATCACGAGGGCGAGAACATCCTGCTGATGCTGTTCTTGATCATACTGGCCAGTGGTGCATTGGCCTACCGGTTCTTTGACTACAAGCCGGTGGCGTGGGTGCTCATCGCGCTGATGGCTGTGCTGTTCCTGCTGGTGCTGAATTTCTTCAGGCTGCCGCGTCGCCACTTCAGTGGCGAGAACAGTGACGGCACAGCTGTGGTGTCGAGTGTTGACGGCACAGTGGTGGCGCTCGAGGAGGTGTATGAGGACGAGTACCTGCACCGCAACTGCATCCAGCTCTCGGTGTTCATGACGATATTTAACGTGCATGCCAACTGGGTGCCCGTGAAGGGCGAAATCACCTACTACAAGCACCACTCGGGACGTTTCCTGGCCGCTAACCTGCCCAAGTCGAGCAGCGACAATGAGCGCTCGTCGATCGTGATCCGCACGAGTACGGGCGAGGAGGTGCTGGTGCGCCAAATCGCGGGTGCTGTGGCACGACGCATCGTGACCTATGTTGAGCAGGGCGAGGAAGTGGATATCAACGACTTCATCGGGTTTATCAAGTTCGGTTCGAGGGTGGATATCTTCCTGCCGCTGGACACCGAGATCAAGGTCAAACTGGGTGACCGCACTTGGGGCGGTGAGACCCTTATAGCACGTCTTAACAACAAGAAAAACTAGACAAGAGACACATGAAAGCAATACGCAACAACATACCCAACGCGATCACGTCGCTGAACCTGCTGTGCGGGTGTTTGGCGTGCATCGCTGCGTTCAGCTGCTTTGACCCGATGTGCGGCACGGCGCTAAAGGGCTACCAGTGGGCCTTTATACTCATTGGGCTGGCGGCGGTGGCCGACTTTTGTGACGGACTGGTGGCACGAATGCTGCATGCCGTGAGCGACATCGGCGCTGAGCTGGACTCGCTGGCCGACCTGGTGAGCTTTGGCATCGCGCCGGCCATGGTGCTGTATAATATGATGCTTGAGCACGGTGAGGGACATTGGGCGCTGCTGGCCATGTTGCTGCCAGTATTTGGCGCCATCAGGCTTGCCCGCTACAATACTGACCCCACCCAAGGAACAGTATTTACCGGACTGCCCATCCCCGCCAACGCCATCTTCTGGATTGGCTTCACGGCATGGTATGCCACGTACCCCACCCCGCTGTGGATGGTGGTTGTGCTCATCGTGGCGCTGTCACTGCTGATGGTGTGCACCATGCGCATGTTCTCGTTGAAGATGCACAACCTGTCATCGCTCAAGGAAAATTGGGCACAATATTTGCAGGTAGTGGCTACTGTAGCATTTGTCGTGCTCATGGGGTTGCGGGGGCTGGCTCCCGCCATCATGCTCTATGTGCTACTGTCAATCATTAAAAGAGAGAAATAAATGGGTCTCATTTTATTCATATTGCTGATCCTGTTCCTTTTGGTGGGTATTCCGCTGATACGGGGATGGTTATACATGCAGAACCTGAAGCGCCGCGTCAATGAGTCGTTCCGCGGCCGCCAGCAGCACGAGCGCCCACGCCGCGAGGCCGAGGAGGAGTACACCGAAACCGGCGAGCGCAAAATCTACACCAGCAACGAGGGCGAGTATGCCGACTTTGAGGAAGTCTCAGGCGGCACCATCGTCGAGGAAACCACCACGACAAGTGAAACCCGCACAATCATCGAGGAGCAGGTGACCGACGCCGAATTCGAGGAAATCTAAAACAAATCCATAAGGCTTTCCCTGGACGAAACTGTTCAGCCGTTTGATCCTACGCAAAGACGCGAAGGTTTTTTTACATATAATTACCATGAATTTTTCATTAATATCATTGATGTTCGGAGAAAGCTCCGTTAGGAGCGGCCAGGGCATAGGCAGGGGTGTAACGAGGCAAAGCCGAGTGAAACCCCTGCAATAGTCGACAGCATTGGCTTTAGCCCCATCGGGGCGGCAGTTAATCATTGAAACACAATCTGTCGCCACTAACGTGGCTAATGTTCGTGTGTGGCATTCAATTACAGGGGTTCCGCTTCGCTACACCCCTGCCTATACCCTGCCAGCTCTACGAGTTTAAGAGTAAGCCCTTTAATATAAAACCACCTTAAGTTTATGATATTCAACTTCTTATTGAGCTTTGCCAATTATTTACAGGGCACGAATGATTAATTATATGATTAATTCACGTGAAAAATTTTTACAGCCTACACGAATTGCAGCTTTTCGTTTGATCCCACACCAAGACACAAAGACGCTTAGCTTTTATTCAATAAATCTATTTGATTGAATATAAACAACTTAGGTATCAACAACTTGGCGTGAGGCATTTCAGCAGGCGTTTCGCTGGATAGAAAAACCCCGGAAACTAATAAATATTGATATATATTCTTTGTTCAAGAACGTTTTTGTTGTAATTTTGCATCATATCAATTCTTAACCCAAGAGCAAACAACATTTATCATTTTAATACCCTAAATCATTATGGAAGATTTTTTGATGGAAGAAGATTTTGAATTATTTGAGCGTGGTCTATTAAGTGAAGTTAATGAAGTAATCGAATTCGATTCCGATGAAAACGAACCTCAGGAACCTTATGAAGGTCATGACCCTAATGAACCTTATTCTGAGGTTGTTGGAGGCATGTCCAGATCCATAAAGAAAAAGAAAGTGACGTTGCTGGGTTATCTGGGAACTGTAAGGGAGTCTAAGCCCTATAATCCCAAAGCTTGGCTGCTGCAGAGCATACTTAATGAGCTGAGATATCCATTGACGGCCGATGGTAAATTTGGTCCACTGACCAGGCAAGCGGTCGAGAAATTCCAAGCTGACTATGGCTTGGATGTTGATGGTGAAGTTGGAAGGAAAACCTGGACCAAACTCATTAACCTAGGCAAAAGCAGGATTTCCAACAGTGGAATCAGTGACCAGGATTATGAGAATGCCGCCAATGAGTTAGACGTTGAGGTTGAAGTGGTCAAAGCCATCAAAGACGTGGAATCGAGCGGATCGGGATATGTGTTCAGTAATCATCCTGTCATTTTGTTCGAGGGCCATGTGTTCTGGAAAGAACTTGATAAATGCAACGGTACGCCCAGCAAGTATAGCGACAGTGATATTCTGTACCAGAAATGGACTAAAGATCACTATGTGAGTGGCGTGGCTGAGTATGTCCGCTTGAAAAAGGCCCGCGACATTAACATTGATGCGGCCAATGCCTCAGCCAGTTGGGGACTGTTCCAGATCATGGGTAAAAATTTCAAAGACTGCGGATGCAAATCAGTAGAAGAATTCGTTACACGCATGTGCACGAGTGAGGCTGAACAGCTCAATCTGTTTGTGGAATTTATCAAGCATCACAATATGCAAAGGTACCTGAAGCCTGACCATACTGGCAACATACCATGGGCAAGTTTTGCTCGTTGTTACAATGGTGCAGGTTACGAGAAAAATAAGTACCACATCAAACTCCAGGAGGCCTATGAAAAATACAAAAAACTAAGTAAAAAATAGTAACCCATTCATCGGCTAGCTCGACAAATCACTTCGATGATTTCTACAAGCTGCCGACGATCAATAAAACAGCCGCGCCAGCGAGACCTGAATCCCGTTGGCGTGGTTGTTTGTTACCGTATATTTGAAAGACTTACAGCTTGAGGTCGTCCTCGCTCTTGGGTTGAGGAGGATAGTCAATGGTGTAATGCAAGCCGCGGGATTCCTTGCGGTCCTTGGCCTGGCGGGTGATGAGATAGGCCACGTTGATGATGTTGCGCAACTCGCAGATGCGGCGCGACACCTTGCTGGTCTTGAAGAGTTTCTCGGTCTCCTCATAGAGGATATCCAGTCGGTTCCAGGCCCTGTCGAGACGCAAATTGCTGCGCACGATGCCCACGTAGGTTGCCATGATCTCACCCACTTCCTTCTCGCTCTGGCTGATGAGCACCATCTCCTCGGGGTGGGTCGTGCCAGCATCGTCCCAGGCGGGGATGTCCTCGCGCCAAGTGTACTCGTTGAGGTGTTCAGTGGCATGCTTGGCCGCAGCGTCGGCATACACAACCGCCTCAATGAGCGAATTGCTCGCCAGGCGGTTGCCGCCATGCAGGCCTGTGCATGAGCACTCGCCCACAGCATACAGGCGCTTGATGCTCGAGCAGGCGTTCAGGTCGACCTTGATGCCGCCGCACATGTAATGGGCCGCGGGCACCACGGGGATATACTCCTTGGTAATATCGATACCCAAATCCAAGCAGTGCTTGTAGATGTTGGGGAAGTGATGCTTGGTCTCCTCGGGGTCCTTGTGGGTCACGTCGAGATAGACGTGGTCCTCGCCTCGCTGCTTCATCTCGTTATCGATGGCGCGGGCCACCACGTCACGGGGAGCGAGCGAGAGGCGCGGGTCATACTTCTGCATGAACTCCTCGCCGCCCAGGTTGCGCAACACGCCGCCATAACCGCGCATGGCTTCGGTGATGAGAAACGCGGGACGGTCGCCGGGGTGATACAAGGCTGTGGGATGGAACTGTACGAACTCCATATCCTGGACCGTGCCCTTGGCACGATAGACCATGGCGATGCCGTCACCGGTTGCCACCAGCGGGTTGGTCGTGGTGTGATAAACACAACCAACGCCACCCGTTGCCATCAACGTCACGCGGGACAGGAATGTATCGACCTCGCCCGTTTCCTGATTGAGCACATAGGCGCCATAGCACTCGATGCCGGGCGTGCGGCGCGTCACGATTTTGCCCAAGTGGTGCTGGGTGAGGATCTCCACAGCGAAGTGGTCCTCATAGATATCGATATTAGGGTGGTTCTTGACCGTCTTGATGAGCGACACCTGGATCTCGTGGCCCGTGTTGTCGGCATGGTGCAGGATGCGGAACTCGCTGTGGCCGCCCTCGCGGTGCAAGTCAAACTCGCCCTTCTCGTTCCTGTCAAAGTCCACGCCCCAGCCCAGCAGTTCCTGGATCTGGCTGGGAGCCTCGGTAACGACCTTCTTCACGGCCTCGGGGTCGCTGAGCCAGTCGCCGGCGACCATGGTGTCGTGGATGTGCTTGTCAAAGTTGTCCACCTCGAGGTTGGTTACGGTGGCGACACCGCCTTGGGCCAGGTCGGTATTGGCCTCTTCCATCTTGGACTTACACACGAGTGCCACAGTCCCTGTTTTTGCCACCTTGAGGGCAAAACTCATACCGGCCACACCCGAGCCGATGATGAGGTAATCATATTTGCGTACCATTATTTTAGTCTTTTAGGCGCTAGTCCTAAGTCACTTGTACTTAGTTTCTAACCGTTAGTTATTCTTTCTCGCCGTAGAGCAGGTCGCCGCAGTCGCCCAGGCCGGGAACGATGTAGCTGTGCTCGTTGAGTTCGTTGTCAATGTCACAGGTCCACAGCGTGGTCCTGTCCTCGGGCAGATGCTGACGCACGACCTCGATGGCCTTAGGCGTAGCCACAACGCTTGCCACGTGGATATGGGCGGGATGGCCCTTAGTCACCAGCGCCTGATAGGCGAGCTCCATCGATGAGCCGGTGGCCAGCATCGGGTCAACGATGATCAGCGTCTTGTCGTCAAGGCGCGGGCTGGCGATGTACTCGATGTGGACGACAAAGTCATCGGTCTTGGGGAAATATTTCCTGTAGGCCGACACAAATGCGTTCTCAGCGCCGTCAAAGAAATTCAAAAAGCCCTCGTGGAACGGCAGGCCAGCGCGCAACAATGTGGCCAGCACCACGCGGTCGTCCAATACATTGCACTGCTTCACGCCCAGCGGAGTGGTAACACCCACTGTGCTATAAATGAGCCTTTTAGAGATTTCGTAGGCCATAATCTGACCCAGACGCTGGATATTGGCGCGGAAACGCAGGCGCTCCTGCTGCAAATCCTTATTGCGGATTTCGCTCATGAACTGACCCACGAGCGAGTTTTGGTCACACAGATTGATAATGTCCATTTTGGTCGTTTTATTTTTTAGTGGTTAAATATTCATGTAACAGGCGCTTGGCGTTGTCGCGGTCAAGCGTGAGCTGATGCTTGAGCTCATCGAGGCCGCACATCTTAAATTCCAGCCTCAAGAAGCTGATGAACTCCAGCGCGATAGCCTCGCCATAGATATCGCGGTCAAAGTCAAACAGATTGACCTCGATGCTCAACTGGTCGCCGTTGTCGAGCGTGGGACGCTTGCCGATGTTCACCATGCCCTGCAATACCTCGCCGCCCACATGGGCCAGCACGGCATAAGCGCCGTTGTGGGGCAACAGCACCTGCGGGTCAATCTCGCCCACATTAGCCGTTGGGAAACCCAGACCGCGCCCATTGTGGAAGCCGTGCACCACCTTGCCCTTGAGGGTAAACGGATGCCCCATGCAGTGCAAGGCGTCGGCCACCTTGCCGGCGCTGATGAGGTTGCGGATGATGGTAGAGCTCACAGGGGCATATTCCCCCAAGTACTCGGGCGCCTTGATGACTCTCACGCCCAGGCGCTCACCATGACGGCGGTAATCCTCAAATGTCTCGCCCCGGCTGTGGCCAAACCGGTGGTTATAGCCAGCCACCAGCATGTCCACGCCCCAGCGGTCATGCAATAATTCAATAAACTGATAAGAGTCGAGCTGCGAGAGCTCGCGGGTGAAGTCAAGCGGCAACAGCAAGTCAGGATCCAAAGCCCCAAGATGCTTTAACCGATCCTCAGTTGGCATAATAAGGCGGAAAGCGCCATCGGGATGTAACACCTGGCGCGGATGGTGCCTGAAGGTGATCACCAATGACTGTTTGCCCGCCTGCTCGGCTTGACGTTTAAGGAAATCGACCAGCAAGACATGCCCACGGTGTACCCCATCAAACATGCCTATCGTAGCGACTGTGCTGCCCTGCGGCAGGTGGTCGTGTTCGCCCAGTATCCTCATTCCCTATAGTTCAGCGATATAAGGTTGCAAAAAAAGTGGATTCACATGAAATCCACTCATTAATAATTACTTGTCAAGATATTCTTTCAAGATGCGCATTGTGTCGTTGCACACACGGATGAACATCTCGCGGTTCTTGAGCATAGTGCTGGTCTTGACCTGCTTGTCGGTACCCGAGAACAGGTAACCCGTCTCGTTGCTCTCCAGGGCGCGCAAGGTGGGCACGACGCCAGCCTCAGGGCTGGGGATGTTGCGGCTCAGGTAGTCGGGCACGCGGTCCATCCAGCGCGACATGGCCAGGGCGCCGCTCTTGAGCAGGCCAGGATTGACGCAGTTCACCTTCACGCGGCGGGTCTTCATCACGCTCGACATGTAAATCGAGAACAGCGTCAGCGCCAACTTGCTCTGGGCATAGGCACCCCAAGGCGTGAAGTGGGACACGGCCGGGAACTCATAGGGCAGCGTGACAAAGCGGCGCGACACGCTGGTTGACAAGATGATGCTACCACCCTCGTTGATGAGCGGATAGACCAGCATCGACAACAACACCGTGCTCAGGTAGTTGACCTGTACCGAGTGCTCAAAACCATTCTCAGAAATCTCGCTGCGGCGAGGCAGCAGGCCAGCATTGTTGATGAGCGCAGCAACAGGACGATTCAACGCCCGCAAGCGCTTCACAAAGTCTTTGACCAATTCAAAAGAGTTCAAGTCGAGTTGCAGGCATGTGATATCCTTGTTGCGGGTCACAGTGCGCAGTTGAGCGGCATAGCTCTCGGCTTTCTTGATATCGCGGCTGGCGAGTAACACGGCCTTGCCCTGCTCGGCAAGTTTGCGCGTGATGACGCTACCCATGCTGTCGGTCGAACCCGTGACGATATACAACGGCGCCATGTCAGCATCCACCACTTGATTATTGTCGGTCATCATAATCGTTTTAGTTTTATGGTTCTTTTCTTTCCAACCCGCAAAGATAGTGCAAGGTGAGCGTAATGACAAACAAATAAGCATTTTTTTGATTTGCCATGAGGCGGTGGAGCCTTTCTCATGGCAAAAAGGCAGGCGCTCTATTGCGGTTGATGAATGCCATTTAAAAAACGTGATTTGGAGAAATGGACAAGATGTGGTAACTTTGCCTACTGAATTAAGGGAAAAGAACAACTTATGAACAAATATGTGACAGTTATCGGTGGGGTAAACATGGACATTTCGGCGGCTTTGACGGCACCGTTTGTTCCCGCCGACTCGGTACCTGGCCATGTGACCATGGGTTGCGGGGGCGTGGCGCGCAACATCGCCCACAACCTGTTGCTCATGGGCAATGATGTGAAATTTGTGAGCGTGTTTGGGGGTGACATCTTCGGCGAGATGTGCCACCGCGAGTGTGAGGCCATCGGGCTCGACCTGTCGCTGGCCGAACGCATGGAGGGGCAGCGTAACGGCCTGTACCTGTGCGTAAACGACATGTTTGGCGAGATGCGGGCTGCCGTGGCCGATACCGACATTATTGCCCACCTCACCCCAGCCTTCCTGGAGCAGCGCATCGATACCATCAATGGCTCGGCTGCCGTCGTTGCCGACACCAACATCTCTATCGAGGCCCTGCAATACCTTATCGACCACTGCAAGGCGCCGCTGCTTGTTGACACCGTTAGCACCGCCAAAGCGCCTCGCGTGATTACTGCCCTGCGGCAAAGCGCCACGGGGCGGCTCCACGCTTTGAAACTCAACATCCAGGAGGCCCAGGCGGTCACCCGATGCGATAACGCCAGGGAAGCCGCCGACCAACTCACCGCGATGGGTGTTCAGGAGGTTTATATCACCCTGGGCAGCGAGGGCGTGTATTGCAGTAACGACACCCTCAGCCAGCATCTGCCCGCCATCCCCACCCATGTGGTCAACACCACGGGCGCTGGCGATGCCTTCATGGCTGGCGTGGTCCACGGCCTGCTGGGGCAAACGCCCTTCCCCGAGTGCGCCCAGATAGGGCTGCGGGCCGCTCACGCTACCCTACTCTCCCAGCAAACCGTTAATCCCGACATCAACAAATATCTATAAAACTATGAACAAATATTTATCCATTTCACCCGAAGTGAAAAAAGCCCTTGACGAGGGCAAGCCCGTAGTGGCTTTAGAGTCCACCATCATCTCCCACGGTATGCCCTATCCGCAAAATGTGGAAACGGCGCTGAAGGTAGAGCAGACCATCCGTGACAACGGTGCCACACCCGCTACCATCGCCATCATTGGCGGCAAACTCAAAGCCGGCTGCACGCCCGACGAAATCGAATACCTGGGCAAGAAAGGCCAGGCCGTGACCAAAGCCTCGCGCCGCGACCTGCCCGTGCTCATCGCCCGCGGCGAGGACGGTGCCACCACAGTCACCACCACGATGATCATCGCGGCCATGGCAGGCATCAAGGTGTTTGCCACTGGCGGCATCGGCGGCGTGCACCGCGGTGCCGAGACCACCATGGACATCAGCGCTGATCTTGAGGAACTTGCCATGACCCCCGTCATGGTCATCTGTGCCGGGGCCAAGTCCATCCTGGACCTGGGGCTCACGCTGGAATACCTCGAGACCAAGGGTGTTCCCGTCATCGGCTATGGCACCGAGGAATTACCCGCCTTCTACACCCGTCATAGCGGTTTCAAGGTGGACTACCGCATCGACACGCCCGAGGATTTGGCAGCGGCATTCCGCGCCAAACTCGAGATGGGTCTGCAGGGTGGTATGCTCGTGACCAACCCCATCCCCGAGGAGTACTCCATGCCCGCCGATGTCATCAACAAGGCTATCGACGAAGCCATCGACGAGGCCAACCGCCTGGGCATCCGCGGCAAGGAAACGACACCTTTCCTGCTGGCCAAGGTCAAGGACCTCACCGGCGGCGACAGCCTCGCCAGCAACATCCAACTGGTGCTCAACAACGCCCGCCTCGCTGCCCTCACCGCAGCCGCCCTCACCCGGTAAAAGGACCAAATGGTTTGGGTTTTCATGCGCTGGAGGGCCAAATCGTCGTTTTTTGATGAAAAATGGGACAATAATCAAAGATTATTGAATACCTTTGCAGTTTGAATCAAAACGAAACATCATCAACCAATCAAAATAAGATTATGAAATGTCAACATTGCGGACATGAAGTCCCCGAAGGCTCTGCCTTTTGCAACCATTGCGGCTACCGCATGACTACTAACGAAATCCCGTGCAGCTATTGCCACGAGCTGATGCCTGCCACATCGGTGTTCTGCCCCCATTGCGGCAAGGCCGTCGACAATGCGATGAATGTCGCCCGCCAGGAGCGCCCCGCGGCCTCCCCTACCCCCGCGGCTGGCACCACCTACAATGAGCAGCGCGCCGCCCAACGCCGCGCCAACGCCTGGCAACAGCCCGCCAAGCCCGTGGAACCCGAATATGACGATGACGATGATGATGATGACGACGATGACAATGGCGCTCCCCGCTCCAACTTTAACCGCAACCTCATCATCTGCATCATATTGGGCGCCTTGATCATCGGCCTGCTCAGCATGATGAAGCACTGCAACAGCCGCGAGAACGACCGCGACCAGGCACTGGCCGACAGCGCCGCCGTCATCGCCGACAGCAGCCAGGAGCCCGTGGCCATCCTGAGCGCTGAGCTCAGCCGCAACCAGATGACCGACGACGGTGCCAACATCGGCTGCGCCGTGCGCTATGCCGGCACCGACCCCGATAACCCCGACCACATCGTGGGTGTCACCTTCAATGACGACGTTGACCGCCCATTCATCAAGATTTACCAGCTCACTCGCGAGGGCGGTGGCTGGAAGACCGAGCTGGCCCAGACCAAGTACTATGACGGGCGCATCATCAACATGGACAATTCGTCGCTCATCACCGATGCCATGTATGTGCCCCGCGCCGTGACCATGGACGGCAAGGAATACCTGTATTTTGCCTTCCTCAACCACCTCAAGGGTGCTGGCGAGGGCGGTAACGGCAGGGTAACGCTGTGCCTCTATGACCTGGAGGGCAAGAAGTTGACCCCGTTGACCTATGACGGAAAAATACGCTCCCGCACCGATGGACGCCAGTATGTCTATTGCCGTGGTGCCCTCGAGAACACAGGCACCAGCGAGCGCTCGTTCCTCGCCCAAGAGGCAGCCAACATAGGCGCGATTCGCGTGGCTACCCAGGACGAGATTGACGCCGAGGAGGAAGCCAAAGCCAAGGAAGAGGAAGAAAAAGCCCTGGCTGGCGAGGAAAACGCCGAGGCCAAGTGGGACCATGACAATGCCGAGAACATGGACAAGCTCAAGGAGGGCGAGGAAGTGCGCATGAAGCCCACCCAGTATGACAAGCCCATCATCAACATGAAGGAAATCAAGGACAAGCTCGAGAACGACCGTTACCTTGTTTTCCTCGACACTAAGGGCTCGGTAGTGGGCTTCAACAAGAATACCCGCAAGTATTTCACCATCTATGGCGGCAAGAACGGCGCGGCTAGCGGCATCAGCTTCAGCGGTGACAACAATGTGCTCATCAAGACAAGCAACGGCTCCATCACCTATGACCTGGTGCATGACAAGGCCAAAAACGCTAACTGATCATGACGCCCGAGAAACGATACTACACGTGGTTTTTCCTCAAGCTGGACCTGATCCTGGTGGCGCTGCTCGCGCTGCTGTGGTGGCTCAATAATGTCGTTTACGCTGGGTAAACCACCCATCAATATACACCCGAGAGAGATATGGCAATAGAAATTAGAGAAATCCAACCCACCAAGCGCAATCTGCTCAAGTTTGTGCATTTTCCCATCGATGTCATCTACCGCGACAGTGAGTATTTTGTCCCGCCCCTGGTGACCGACGAATTGAATACCCTCAGGCCCGACAAGAACCCGGCATTTGACTTCTGTGAAGCCGTTTACTACCTGGCTTACCGTGACGGCAAGATTGTGGGCCGTGTGGCTGGTATCATCAACCACGTGTGCAACGAGCGTTCGGGCAAGAAGGAAGCCCGCTTCAGCTACATCGACTTCATCGATGATGCCGAGGTCGTTGACGCGCTCATCGATGCCGTGACCCGTTGGGGCAAAAGCAAGGGCATGGAACACCTGACCGGACCCTTGAGTTTTACCGACATGGACCCCGAGGGCATGCTCGTCGAGGGATTTGACCGCGTGGGCACCAGCGGTGGCATCTACAACCACCCTTACTACCCCAAGCACATGGAGCGCTTGGGATTTGTCAAGGATGCCGACTGGATTGAGATGCTCATCACCATCCCGAAGGATATTCCCGAAAAGATGGCCCGCATCTCCAGCATTGTCGCCGATCGCTACAACCTGGAGACCATCAAGTACACCGACCGCAAGAAACTCGTGGCCGACTACGGCGACGCCATCTTCAAGTTGATCAACGTGGCCTATGATGACATCTTCGGCTACTCTCCCCTGTCAGACAAGCAAATCCAGCACTACATCAAGATGTACCTGCCCTTCCTGCCGCTCAACGACCTTGCCATGGCTGTTGAGAAGGACACACGCGAACTCATCGCTGTGGGCATCTCCATCCCCTCGATGGCCAAGGCACTCATCAAGAACCGCGGGCGCTTGTTCCCCATGGGATGGAAGCCCCTGCTGCACGCGTTCAAGCACAACGACGTGGTGGATCTGATGCTCATCGCCGTCAAGCCTGAGTACCAGAACAAGGGTGTGAACTCGCTGCTGTTCACCGACCTGATTCCATGCTTCAACGAGAACGGATACAAGTATGCCGAGAGTAACCGCGAGCTGGAGCTCAACAGCAAGGTCCTCAAGCAGTGGGATTACTTTGAGCACGAGCAACACAAGCGCCGCCGAGCCTACACTAAGGAAATTTGATTTGCATCCTGCAAATCAAATTGATTAGGGGTTAGTGATTAGTGAATAATGATTAATGATTGAGAATTAACCATATAACCATACAATTATGAACGAGAAAATTCAAGTGATCAGCAAATATGCCCTTGAGGGGCTGGAGTCACAGGCATTGAACGAATGCGCGATTGCCGCCAAGCAGACGCTCGAGAGCGGCAATGGGGCCGGCAACGATTTCCTGGGATGGTTACACCTGCCCAGCAGCATCGATGAGCAGCAGTTGCAGGAGATTGAGAAATGTGCCGCTGTGTTGCGCGAGGAGTGCGAGTATGTCATCACCATCGGCATCGGTGGCAGCTACCTGGGCGCCAAGGCCATCATCGAGGCCCTGAGCGACCACTTTGCCGCCTACAAGGCTGGCAACGGTCCCAAGGTGCTCTTTGCCGGCAACAACATCGGCGAGGATTACCTGTATGACCTGATGGACCTGGTAAAAGGACATAAGTTCGGCATCATCGTCATCTCCAAGTCTGGCACCACAACCGAGCCCGCCATCGCCTTCCGCCTGTTCAAGGAGATGCTCGAGCAGCAAGAGGGCAAGGCATTTGCCCAGCGCAATATCGTTGCTGTGACCGATGCCCGTCGCGGTGCCCTGCGCAACCTGGCAACCCAGGAGGGCTATGCCACCTTTGTCATCCCCGACAACGTGGGTGGCCGCTTCTCGGTGCTCACTCCCGTGGGCCTACTGCCCATCGCAGTGGCTGGATTTGACATTCGCGCGCTGGTGGCTGGTGCCGTCGAGATGGAGCAGAATGGCGACGAACAGGTGATGAACTATGCCATCGCCCGCAATGCCCTGTATCAGAGCGGCAAGAAGATCGAGATCCTGGTTAACTTCACGCCGCGCCTGCACTTCCTGGCCGAGTGGTGGAAGCAGCTCTACGGCGAGAGCGAGGGCAAGCAGCACAAGGGCATTTTCCCCGCCAGCGTCGATTTCACGACCGATCTGCACAGCATGGGACAGTGGATCCAGGATGGCGAGCGCACCATCTTTGAGACTGTCGTTAGCGTGGGTGACCAGCAGCACGAGGTCATCATCCCCACCGATGAGGCCGACCTTGACGGACTCAACTACATCGCCGGCAAGAATGTGGACTATGTGAACAAGATGGCCGAGTTGGGTACGCGTCTGGCTCACATCGATGGCGGTGTGCCCAACCTGCTCATCACCATCCCCGCTGTGACCGAGCGCTACATGGGTCAACTGATCTACTTCTTTGAGAAAGCGTGCGGCGTGAGCGGTTATATGCTCGGTGTGAACCCGTTTGACCAGCCCGGTGTCGAGGCCTACAAGAAAAACATGTTTGCCTTGCTCGAGAAGCCTGGCCACGAGGAAGCCACCGCAGCCATCAAGGAGAAACTCAAACAATAATTACAACACATATACCAGAAACTCAACACTACCAATCACACAAACTGATAATTAGCGTGATGGGTAGTTTAAAAACAAAAAAAACAAACAAATGATTTATCCGATTATTTCGGCCGAGGAAGCCGCCGAATTTGTACAAAATGGCTTCACAGTGGGTGTTTCGGGCTTTACTTCGCCTGGTTGTCCTCAAGCAGTACCTGTTGCTATTGCCGAGCGCGCTAAGCGCGAGCATGAGGCAGGCCGCGAGTTCAAGATCAACCTGTTCAGCGGCGCTTCGACAAGCGACCACATCGACGGCGAATTAACACGCGCCAATGCACTGAACTTCCGCACCCCCTATCAGTCTCATCCCGACATGCGCAAGGCCATCAATGCCAACGATATCCACTATAACGACCGCCACCTGAGCGAGCTGGCACAGGAGTTCCGCTATGGTTTCTATGGCAAGATGGATATCGCTATCGTCGAGGCTCAGAGCATCACCGACGACGGTGAGCTCGTGCTGGGCACGTCGATGGGCAACACCGCCACCTGGCTCAAGACGGCCGACAAGGTGATTGTTGAGATTAACGACCAGATTCCCGAGAGCATCCGTGGCATGCACGATGTCTATACCCCCAACGACCCGCCTTACCGTCGCGAGATTCCCATTTACACGCCTCACGATCGCGTAGGCTCCCCCACGGCCCATGTTGACCCCAAGAAGGTGCTGGGCGTTGTCAAGACCTCGCTGCCCATCAGCAAGGAGGGCGCTTTCACCCCCGTTGATGAGGTGACAGCAGCCATCGGCCGCAACGTGTGCGCGTTCCTCGTCAATGAGCTCAAGGCTGGCCGCATCCCCAAGGAGTTCCTGCCCTTGCAGAGTGGTGTGGGCAACATCGCCAACGCCGTGCTCGACGCCCTTGACAAGAGCGACGACATCCCCCCGTTTGAGATGTACACCGAGGTGATCCAGGACAGCGTTCTCGAACTGCTCGAGAGCGGCAAGTGCAAGTTTGCCAGCACCTGCTCGATGACCTTCTCCAGCCAAGCCATGACCGAGTTCTTTGAGAAGGGCGAGGCCCTTCACAACAAGGTGCTCATGCGCCCCAGCGAGATCAGCAACAACCCCGAGGTTGTGCGCCGTCTGGGTGTCATCACGATGAACACCGCCATCGAGGCCGACATCTATGGCCACATCAACTCGACCCACGTGAGCGGCACGCGCCTGATGAATGGTGTGGGCGGTTCGGGCGACTTCACCCGCAATGCCTACATCAGCATCTTCTTGTGCCCGTCGATCAAGAAGGACGACTGCATCAGCACCATCGTGCCCATGGTTTCCTATCCTGACCACAACCCGCACTCGGTAGACATCATCATCACCGACCAGGGCATTGCCGACCTGCGCGGCAAGGATCCCGTCCAGAGCGCACACGAAATCATTGAGCACGCTGCTCATCCCGTTTATCGTCCCCTGCTGCGCGAGTACCTCAACCTCGCCAAGAAGGGCCACGTGATGATGAACCCCGACATCGCCTTTGCCTTCCACAGCACCCTGCTGCACGAGGGCGACATGCGCAAGACCGACTACTCCAAGTTCATGAAGTAATCCCAATCTTTTTCGGGACTTTCTCATAATGCTGCTGGCAGGGACGAGTGACCTGCCAGCAGTAATTTTGTTGATGGGGATAAAAATTGTAACTTTGCGGGCTGAAAACGAAATGACCACCGAAACTCATAAGGATTTTAAGGCGCATGGGGCAATGCTGCTGGCCATGGTGCTGTTTGGGCTGATGGCGACGTTCTCCAAGGACGTGCTCACCAACGGCGGCATTACGGGGCCTCAACTGGTGGCCTTCAGGGTCATCGGTGCAGCCATATTGTTCTGGCTGGGATCGATTATCGTTCCACAGCAGCGCATCGAGCCACGGGATTTCCTCAAGATTGCCGGTGCAGGCTTTTTCGGCTTTGCGCTGGCACAAGGTGGCTACATCGTGGGCTTGAGTTTCACCTCACCCATCAACGCCACCATTGAGTTGACAACCATGCCCATCTTCACCCTCATCCTGTCCTCGATCCTGCTGCATGAGCGCATCACGCCACGGCGGGCGCTAGGCATCATCATGGGCTTCACCGGGGCCATCCTGCTAATTACCCGCACCACAGCGGGCGACGGTCGTCCCACTGACCTGCGAGGCGACATCCTTATCCTCATCTCACAGGTGGGCTATGCCTTCTACCTGACACATTATTCTAAGGTCATACGCAAGTATGACGCTTTCACGTTCAACAAGTGGACTTTTACCTTTGCCAGCCTGTTCATCTTGCCGTTCACTCTACCCCACATCATGCAGATTGACTGGCCAGGGATGAGCGCCCGAACAGCGTGCGAAATCATCTATATCGTGGCTGGGGCGACCTTCTTCACCTTCCTGCTGGTGGTGTTTGCCCAGCGGCGCCTCCAGCCCACCACAGTGAGCGTCTATAACTACGTGCAGCCCTTTGTCGCCGTCGTCGCCAGCATGGCCATGGGGCTGGCTGCCCCGCAATGGGCACACGGTGTGGCTGCCGCACTCATTTTCACGGGAGTGTGGCTCGTTGTCAACAACAGAGCATCAAAAGAATCTACTTCAAGAAAGGATACAGATTGCTGATGCCTGAGCCTTCCTGAATCTGCTGCAACAACTCGGGGTTGGATATGAGCATATAGGCACTGTACAGCGAAGCTGCAATACCGAGTCCCACTGTGATTAGCATCCACATCTTGGCTGATGCCGACTTCTTGTTGGCACCGGCATAGTCACCGCTGTTGAATTTTGTCTTGACACCATTGGCCTGGAAGATGGCAATGACACCAGTGATCAGGGTGATGAATGACGCACCACAGCACAGGCTGCAGACTATCGTGGCGATAATCGACTCGGTGAGCCACGTCTTGGGCATCATGTTCTGCGGCTGGTTGGTGCTGGGGCCATATTGCGGCGGTGCATAAGGCTGGTTGGGCGTACCCTGGCCGTAGGGTGTGCCATAGGTTGTGGGCTGCTGCGGATTGAAAGGTGGAGTCTGCGGCAGCTGGGTCTGACCGCCCATGGGGGGCATCTGCGGCAGCTGGGTATCGATATTGCCTGGATTAAAGGTTTGTCCACTCAACAGCGCCATCAACTCGGGTACCTGGCTAGCCGAGGTCCAGTTAGGCATACCTTCACACCACACAAGCGAATTGACCGTCAAGCCGTGAGCAAGCAATTCACTGGTTTCAAACGGGCCAGCCTGCTGGCCATTTTCTGCAATGTAGTACTTCATTGTGAGTCTTATATTTTAGTTGTTAACAATAATCGATACCAGGCCATGAACTGGCGTAACCTTGTTTGAACCTTCATCCAGAACTGGATTCATTGTCGCAAATTTAGTAACTTTTTCAGAAAAAACATTAGCTTGCGATTGCTATTTTTTTCTATCAGACAGCTTTTTGCACACTGCCACGCATAATTGGGCCAGGGCTTGGCTACTCGGCCTCATATTCAATATCGACAGCGGGGTCGCTGTCAAGCAGCGTGCGGTACAGGTCGGTCATCTTCTTGTAGAAACCAGGATAATCGAGATGCTGCTCAAAGTCATGCTGCGCCCGTGTACCCATGCGTGAGCGGGCAGCCGCGTCGTTCATCAGGAGGTTGATGGCTGCAGCCAGCGCGTCAACGTCGCCAGGGGGCACCAACAGGCCATTCTCGCCATCGGTCACATACTCGGGCTGAGCTCCGTTATTGCTGCAGATGTGGGCCTTGCCGGCCATCATATACTCCAGGTTGGAAATACCCAAAGCCTCGGGACGCACCGAGGGCAACACGCCAAAGTCGGCCTGTCGCAGGTACTCCAGGATGTTGTCCCTGAAACCGAGCAACGACACGTTCTGGACGAGTCCGTTGGCAACGATGAAGCCCTTGATTTTGGCCTTGTACTTGGGCTGTCCATCGCCAATGATGGCAAGATGGTATTTGCTCTTATCCACGTGAACCAGAGCCTGCAATAACACGTCCAATCCCTTTTCCTCGGCCAACTTGCCATGATACATGATGAGAACCTGGTGAGGCTCCACGCCTAACTCGCGCCGCAAGTCAGGGACATGAGTGCCCAACTGACTGTCGCACACGCTATCGCGCAGCACAACGGCACGGTCGGCATACTGCTTGCGGGCTTTCCCGACAAAGGCCTCACAAGCCATCTGAGACGAGAACACAAAACAATCAATAGACTTGTAGAGCTTGGTGTACATGTAACTGCGCTTAGGCTCATACACGCCGTGGACGCTCACAATCACACGCGTATTGCGGTTCTCGCTGATGCGGCGGGCCATCACAGCCATGAAGGCGTCCTTGAAACTGTGAACATGAATGATGTTGTGGCCCTTGCGCAACAGCCGGGCGAAGCGCACAGGACTCTCGATATCGGTCACCCCCTTGAGGGGAAGGATCGAAATGGGAATCTCCAGGCGGCGGTACTGTTTCAGCACATTGGGATACTTGCGGCACACGACCTCGACATAGAAATCAGTATCCTTGCGCAAGAGGGCCACCAGGTCATAGGTGTACTGCTCGGCACCGGTCCAATGCTTATTAGAAACGATATGGAAAACGTTTATCATCCCTTATGATTTTTTTATGCTCACAATGACCATTGATTGTGAAAGCACGAAATTAATCATAATTTTTGATTTAAATGCTCAACTAGGTATAAAAAAATTCAGCCGTCCTTCACAGGAGAGCCGAAAATCCTTGCTTAATCTAAATACTGTAAAGCGATACAATCGCCCAGTAAGTCAAATAACACTTTTCTTAAAGGATACTACTTTCACTCTTTTCTTTCGTATTATTAATGCACATTTCTCTCAAACAGATTACTCATAAAAAGTAAAGTCACCTTTTAAACAAGAAAAAACAGTATCATTTTGTTATTTCTTGCAATGCAAAATTACAAATAAAAAAAATAGTGGCAAGCAGTTATTCTCGCAGCAGGATTATTAATTGTGGTGTACCAATTTTTTTGACGAATACGCACCACAAAAACGGCCGATTTATTCGATGAAACCGCCATTTTTTGAATAAAACAATTTTTAATCGATTCAAAGCTGATTTCGCCACTTATTGGGGGTGATACCTACTATTTTCTTGAATGTGCTCGAAAATGTTGATGCCGATGTGAAACCCACACGGGTAGCAATTTGCTCGATCAACATGGAGGGATGAGTGCTCATGAGCGACTGTGCTTCCTCGATGCGCAACCGAGCCACCCACTCATAAAAATTCACGTGGCACAGCTCGTTCAAGTACCGAGAGAGGTAGCTGCGGTTGGTGCCCATGTCGCGAGCGACATGCTCAATGGTGATGCCAGGTGTACGATAACCTCCACGTTCAACCCACCGCTGCGCCTTCTCGTGCAAGATGTCGCACAACGTATCGTTCAGAGAGCTAGCAGCAGACATAGCCTCCTCGTTTTCAACATTTTTAGGCTCATCAACATCCTTTTCATCTGCAGGAGTGGTAATAGCGACGGCCACCTTATTATAATTTAACGAGAAATTAATGACACATACAAACGTGTAAATCATCATGATAATGCCCAGAGCCAACTGGTTGATACCAATCCAACGGGGACACAGGCAGGTGATGGGCGCCGATAGCATGAACAACATAATGCCAAAACCCACGCCTGGCATCCAGCGTATCAGATTCTCCACCACATCAGAGTAATAGGTGCGCAAATCATTGATTGCCTTGCGGTAGATCACAATGCACTTGTAGATGCACGCACAGGCCAGCAAGAACAGCAAACCACAACACAGCAGAATCCCATAGGATTGTAACCTCTTCCCAGGCAAGAAATAGACCACAATCAACAGGCAGAGGTAGAATGTTGCCAGGCAAATGGAAATAATGCGTTGTCGACGAGTAAACAACATGGGCGCCATCATGGAGCAAAAACCACCTGAAATCATCATAGCGGCGACAAAAAAGGTAAACAGATAGGCCGACACCGACAACATTGGATCAGCGATTTGTAAATAAAAACGGATCAGCCACTGGAAAAAAATCTCGGCACCAAAGAGCAATATCACGATCGCACCAGTTTTCTTCCCCCTCGAGTAGGACGTGTGGCCAGCGGTCTCAGGGACCTTGATGACCAACAACGCCATGCCTAACAGCAGTGCAACCACCCAGCCAATGAGGACCAAATTATATTCAATCAAGTCGTAGTTCATCGCATATTTTTGAAAAAAGCGCCACAAAAATACAAAAATTTGTCTCTTTGGCTTGAAATGGCAGCACTTTTAGCCATTTTTATCAACAATTTCACGGTTTTTACCTACTTTTGTCAACTGTTTAACAGGCAACAATGACTCTTATCAATGACACTCCTTAAATATTCTCAGCTGGCCTACATTGTCGAAACGCTCGTTTTAGGTGTGACTCTAGCGCTCATCGGCAACGAGAGAATTCGATCAACCTATTGGCTAAAGCAAGCCAAAAGGATGGTTGCCACTGTGTTTATTTTGGCGGCAGTTTTCACCGCCATACTATATGCTTATAATCTAGACTCAATCAATAAAAAATTAGATATATCACTGACTATCACCATGTTATATCTAATTACCTTCCTACTGACCTTGGCATTCTCGCCACTCGCCAGTAAATCCTATCTGACTCCTATGCGGAGAATTATATCCACATTTGAGTTTCTGTGCTGTACCTCATTGGCGTGGCTATCGCTATGGCTTAATGACTTACTATCACAGATCGTATTAGTTGCCTCAATAGCGATTTTTATTGTGGAATTAGTGAGACTTACACTTGCTCTCATCTATAATTATAAAACTCTGAGTATCCAAGAACGCATACCAGGCAGCAGCGAGGAGGAGCGTTTCAATTGCTTGAGTTTGGTCGTGCGGAACATCATCCTGCTCTCTCTATTCGCCATACTTCACATTTTTATCGTCATGTTACCCGAAGTACCAAAGGCGTTTTTCAACTTTGCCGTCCTCTTTGTGTGGGCTTACCTCTTTATTCAGATCATTAACTTGATAATCGACTCTAATCATTTAGAAATGAGTGATTTAAAGACTTCAAGTGATGATGATGTCTCGTTGACGCCACACGCCGAGCTGGCCCAAAAGGTGAACAACTGGATAGACAGCGGCGCTTATTGCCAACCGGGGATCACCATGATACAGATGGCACAACTCTTATCAACCAACCGCACCTACCTGTCGAAGTATATCAACACACGCTACGGCTGCAGTTTCAACACGTGGCTCACGCAGTTACGTCTCACCGAGGCCAAGCGGTTGCTGGCATCCTCCCCCACCCTGCCCATCGACAGCATAGCCAAGATGACGGGCTTCGCTTCCAAGTCCCATTTCATCAACTCGTTTAAAGCAAGCGAGAAAACAACGCCTGGCAAGTGGAGGATGACCAACGCGGGCAAGCGATAACGCCACACAATACAAAATAAACCGGTCACGGCAAGCGCTCATGAGCCTCCGCGACCGGTATTTCATTTTACAGGATAGGGTTGCCCTCCCCTACTCTACTTCTCCTTCTTGACAGGATCGTTGTTGCCAAACAGTTCCTTGATGCCTCCAATCGAGCCCAACAGGTTGGTAGCCTCATAGGGCAAGTAAACGGTCTTGGTCTTGTCACCGCTAGCCACAGTGTCAAGCATCTGGATATACTTCTGGGCGAGCAGATAGTTAGCGGGATTGGTGCTCTGGCCCACAGCCTGAGTAATCTTGTCGATAGCGATAGCCTCGGCTTCAGCCTTGCGGATTCGGGCCTGAGCCTCACCCTCGGCACGCAGGATCTCGGTCTGCTTGTCGGCCTCGGCCTGATTGATGCGAGCAGTCTTCTGACCCTCGGACTGGAGGATAGCGGCCTGTTTTTGACCCTCACTGGTCAAAATGGTAGCACGCTTGTTACGCTCGGCCTGCATCTGCTTCTCCATGGCCTGGAGCACGGTTTGAGGCGGCTGGATGTCCTGCAGCTCCACGCGGTTCACCTTGATACCCCACTTGTTGGTAGCGTCGTCAAGCACAGCGCGCAGCTTGCTGTTGATGGTGTCGCGCGAGGTAAGTGTCTGGTCCAACTCGAGTTCACCAATAATGTTACGCAAGGTGGTCTGCGTCAGTTTCTCGATAGCGTTGGGCAGGTTGTTGATTTCATAAACAGCCTTGAACGGGTCCATAATCTGGAAATAGAGCAACGCGTTGATCTGAGTCATTACGTTATCCTTGGTGATCACATTCTGCTTGTCAAAGTCATACACCTGTTCACGCAGGTCAATCACGTTGGTCGTGCGGTAACGGCCGTGCTCATAGGAAACGATGCTCTTGGCGCGGTCAATAAACGGGATAATCACGTTGATGCCCGGCTTGAGCGTGGCATAGTATTTACCCAGGCGCTCAATGATCTTGGTCTCGCTCTGCGGAATGATAACCAAGCTGTTCTTGACGAGGATGAGTGCCAACAGGATGATAACAATCAGGAATATTAATAACGGCTGTGACATAATAATATGATTTAAAATGGTTATTGTTTAGATTTCAACTTTAATTTTTTAATCCTCAACTGGTACAACAGTCAAGATGATGCTGTCCATTTTCACGACGCGAACGCGTGCGCCCTTGGCAATCGCGATGCCTTCACGAGAACGAGCCTTCCAGTCATCGCCATCGATAGCGACACGGCCATAGCCATTGGCCTCGATTTCCTCGGTGACGCGGCCCTCACGGCCAATCATGGCCTCAGCATTGCTCAGGCGCTCCTTGCTGGGCTTGTGCAGTTTCCTGATGAGTGCAGGCCGCACGAGTAGCAGGCTCAGTGCCGAAACAACGGCAAAGATGATAATCTGCCAGGTGAGCGACAGGCCACATCCTGCAACGATTGCAGCAACAGCCGAACCTATAGCGAAACACAAGATGAAAAAGTCGCCTGAAGAAAGTTCAAGAATCAAGCATAGGATCGAAATAATGATCCAAATTAGCCAGAGGTTTGATGTGAGATACTCGATCATAACTATATATTTTTATAGGTTGATATTGTTAATTACATTTTTTTCATTATCAGGTTTCATCCATTAGACGCAAGTGCCATGATAAAAACTACACGATTGGCCAACTTTTTTCACGCGCATCATCCACATGGATGAATCATCATTTCAAATTTATCGTGTGCCCAGGAACTCATCTTTGGGTATCCTCAAAGGTATAGATTTATCATCATACCTGCAAATTTTATGCCAAAAAACGTAAAAAATTCCCCATAATTGTACCAGTTGGCGCAGAATTTGCAATTCTCAGCGGGTTAAAATGCCGTTTTAGGCTGTTTTTCAGCCATTTTAGGCATTTTGAGCAAATCGTCAGAAAAATCGGGTAGGGGAGCGGTTAGCCCCGATTGCAGCACCCACCCCTTAAAACTTGGCGTTTTTTTCTTGAATAAGAAAAATTGTGCTATCTTTGTGTCCCTCTTTTCAATTGAACGAGAAAATGACCGATATTAATCGCATGGTACAAGGCAACGCCATCATGCCGGCTCACGACGAGCTGGCATTGCGCGACTGGATTGTCGAGGTAGCCCGCAGGCATGGCAAGCGGGTGGGGTGCCTCACCTATGTATTCTGTGACGATGAATACATCCTCGAGACTAATCGCCAGTTCCTGGGCCATGACTACTACACCGACATCATCACCTTTGATTACTCCAACTCACACCGCATCGCGGGCGACATGGTCATCTCCCTGGACACCGTGCGCACCAATGCCGAGGCACTGGGCGCCCCCTATGACACCGAACTGCTGCGCGTCATCATCCATGGCGTGTTACACCTGTGCGGTATCAACGACAAGGGACCCGGCGAACGCGAAATCATGGAGCAACACGAGAATGAGGCGCTGGCAATCCTGCCCGCAAATGTAATCCTGAAATGAGAACCGACTACGACGTCATAGTGGTGGGGGCCGGGCATGCCGGCTGCGAGGCTGCATGTGCGGCAGCCCGATTAGGGTCGCACACACTGCTCATCACCATCGACATGAACAAGATTGCACAGATGAGCTGCAATCCCGCTGTGGGAGGCATCGCCAAGGGGCAAATCGTGAGAGAAATCGACGCCCTGGGCGGCCAAATGGGCATCGTCACCGACCGCAGCAGCATCCAGTTCAGGATGCTCAACCGCAGCAAGGGTCCCGCCATGTGGAGTCCGCGCTCGCAAAGCGACCGCCAGCAGTTCATCCTCGAGTGGCGCCAAGTGCTGGAAAACACGCCCAATCTGTACATGTGGCAAGACTCGGTGACACAATTTGTCATCGAGGGTGGGGGAGTGAAGGGTGTTTCCACAGCCCTGGGACTCACCTTCACCGCCCGTGCAGTGGTCCTCACCGCGGGCACATTCCTCAACGGATTGATGCACGTGGGTCGTGTCAAGACCCCAGGTGGGCGCGTCTCTGAGCCTCCTGCAACAGGCATCACCGAGCAATTGCAATCCCTTGGATTCACCGTTGGACGCATGAAAACCGGCACTCCGCCACGCCTTGACGAGCGCACAATCGACTTCTCGCAGTGCATCCGTCAGGACGGCGAGCAGGATTTTCACCACTTCTCATTCCTGCCTGGTGTGAAATCGGCACTACCTCAACGCCCCTGTTGGATCGTACACACCAACGAGCAGGTGCACGAGGTTCTGCGCAAGGGTCTGCCGCAATCACCGCTCTATAACGGCCAAATCACCAGCATCGGACCCCGCTATTGTCCCAGCATCGAAACAAAAATCGTCACCTTTGCCGACAAAACATCCCACCAACTTTTCATCGAACCCGAGGGCGCAACCACCCACGAGATGTACCTCAACGGCTTCTCGTCATCGCTACCCTGGGAGGTACAGATCGAGGCCTTGAGACACATTCCCGCCCTGCGCGATGTTCACGCCTTCAGGCCGGGATATGCCATCGAGTATGACTTCTTTGACCCCACTCAGCTGACCCACACCCTCGAGTCCAAATTGGTCAAGAACCTGTTCCTCGCCGGTCAGGTCAACGGCACCACGGGTTATGAGGAAGCGGCAGGGCAGGGACTCATCGCCGGCATCAACGCCCACCAGAACGTCACCGGCGGCGAGCCGTTCTCCCTGGCACGCAACGAGGCCTACATCGGCGTGCTCATCGACGACCTGGTGACCTGTGGCGTGGACGAGCCCTACCGCATGTTCACCTCGCGCGCCGAGCACCGCATCCTGCTGCGCCAGGACGATGCTGACATGCGCTTGACCGAGAAAGGCTACCGCTTGGGCCTTGCCACGCGCGAACGCTATGAGCTGATGACCGCCAAGCGCGAGCAGATTGACCGCCTCATCGCCTACTGTCGCCAGACAACCGTCAAGGCTAACGCCATCAATCCCCTGCTCCAGGCCAACGGCATGCAGCCCTTGACCCAAGGTCAGCGCCTGCACGACCTGCTGCTCAGGCCCCAACTCAACATATCAATGATTGCCCTAGCACTGCCCGAACTGCGGGCCCAACTCGACGCCATCGAGCCCGCACGGCGCGACGAAATCATCGAGGCCACCGAGGTCGCCGTCAAGTACCGCGGCTACATCGAGCGCGAGACCCTCATCGCCGACCGCGTGGCGCGACTCGACAACGTCACCCTCAAGGGCAAGTTTGACTACTCCCAAATACACCAAATATCAACCGAGGCGCGCCAAAAGCTACAGGCCATCGACCCCGACACCGTGGGGCAGGCCTCACGCATCCCAGGCGTGTCCCCAAGCGACATCAATATCCTGCTCGTCTTGCTGGGCAGATGATTTGTTCCACGTGAAACATTTACTAACTTAACATACTGACTTACAATGAATAACAAAGATCTAGAAAGCGTAAAAAGCATTGTGCGCAACATCCCTGACTTCCCTGTTCCAGGCATCCAGTTCAAGGACTTGACCACAGCATTCAAGGACCCTGAAGCGTTACAAATCATGACCAAGGCCATGGCTGACCTGTATCGCGACAAGGGCGTGACCCGCGTGGTGGGCATCGAGGCACGCGGATTCATCGGCGGCGCCATCCTCGCCACCCAGCTCGGAGCAGGATTTGTCCCCCTGCGCAAACCCGGCAAGCTCCCCGCCGAGGTCATCCAGAAGTCCTACACCAAGGAGTATGGCACCGACACCATCGAGATCCACAAGGACGCCATCACTGCCGACGACGTGGTGATCATCCATGACGACCTGCTCGCCACGGGCGGCACGATGCTGGCAGCCTATGAGCTGGTGAAGTCGATGAACCCCAAGAAGATTTACATCAACTTCCTGTGTGACCTCGCCGACCTGCACGGCCGCGACGTGTTCCCGCCCGAGGTAGAAATCACCTCTCTGTTCACATTCTAACGAGCGTTTCAAAGCCTTTACCTGATGACTGACGAACTCAAGCTCAAGCTGTCGCTGCTCCCCGACGTACCGGGCGTGTACCGCTATCGCAACCGCGAGGGCGTCATCATCTATGTGGGTAAGGCCAAGAACCTCAGGCGACGCGTCAATTCCTACTTCAACCGCGAGCACACCTCGCTGCGCACCACCATGCTCGTGCGCAACATTGCCGACCTGGAATACACCGTCGTCAACACCGAGGAGGAGGCCCTGGACCTCGAGAACGCCCTCATCAAGGAGCACCAGCCGCGCTACAACGTCATGCTCAAGGATGACAAGAGCTACCCTTGGATATGCGTCTCGGGCGGTCTTTATCCGCGCGTCTATATCACCCGCGAGGCACGCGCCAAGGGCGACCGCTACTACGGGCCCTATCCGCGCGCCGAGGTCGCCAAGGTGCTCATCGACACCATCCGCCAGATCTACCCCTTGCGCACCTGCCGCCTCAATGTTTCACGTGAAACAATCGAGGCCGACAAGCACCGCCTGTGCCTGCAGTACCACATCCACCGCTGCGAGGGTTGCTGCAAGGGGCTGGTCACACCCGAGCGCTATGGGGAGTACATCAGCGAGATCAGGCAGATCCTCAACGGCGACACTCATCAGCTCATGGACCTGCTCATGACCCAGATGCAGCAGCTGGCTGCAGAGCTGCGCTTTGAGGAGGCCGAACTGCTCAAGCGGCGCTACAAGCTGCTGGAGCACGTCAGGCGTCGCTCGGTCATCGTCAGCCCCACGATTCACAACATAGACGTGTTTGGACTGTTGCGCGACGAGGATGCAGCCCACGTCAACTACATGCACATGAGGGGTGGGGCAGTGGTGCAATCGGTCACCTTGGAATACCGTCTCTCGACTCACGACGAGACCGATGCCGAGCTCATGTCGATGGCGCTGGCCGAGGTGCGGCAGCGCTTCGCCGAGACCTACCGCAACGACCGTGTCACCGAGGTCCTGGTCAACGTCATCCCCGACGTGGAATTCACGGGGCTGTCGTTTATCATCCCCCAGCGCGGCGACAAGAAACACCTGCTGGAAATCGCCTTGAAAAACGCCACCCAGCACCGCGATGAGCGCCTGCGCATGATGGAGAAGCTGAACCCCGAGCAACGCACCACACGCACCCTCACCACCATGCAGCGCGACCTGCGCATGAACGTCCTGCCGCACCATGTCGAGTGCTTTGACAACAGCAACATCGGTGGCACGAGCGCCGTCGCCTCGTGCGTCGTGTTCCGCAACGCCAAACCGGCCAAGAAGGAGTACCGCCACTTCAACATCAAGACCGTCGAGGGGGCTGATGACTTCGCCACGATGCGCGAGGTCGTCAATCGCCGCTACAGTCGCCTCGTCCAGGAGGGACAGGAACTGCCACAGCTGCTCATCGTCGATGGCGGCAAGGGTCAGGTCAACGCCGCACTCGAGGCCCTGGAGGGCATCGGCCTGCGCGGCCAGATGACCGTCGTGGGCATCGCCAAGCGGCTCAACGAGGTCTATTTCCCAGGCGACAGCGTGCCCCTCTACATCGACAAGAACAGCGAGACGCTGCACGTCATCCAGCGACTGCGCGACGAGGCCCACCGCTTCGCCATCACGTTCCACCGCAAGCAGCGCAGCAAGAGCCAAATTCAAAGTATCCTTGATGATGTGCCCGGCATTGGCCCCAAGACACGCACATTGCTGCTCAAGCATTTCAAGTCGGTCAAACGCATCCGCGAGGCGACGCCACAGGAGCTCGAGGCCCTCATCGGCCCCGCCAAGTCCAACGCCCTTCTCACCGCCCTCCAGGAGCAACAACCAGCCCCTAAAGGCCTATAAGTCTTATAGGACATATAGGTCCTACAGGCCCCATAATCACGGTTTGTTAATTTTATGAAAAAATTGCGGTTAATCCATAATGCGGAATCGCATTATGATGCCTATTTCTCTATTTTCCTGCCATTTTATTTAAAAAAGTGCTGTTTTTATTGCATTTTAAGAGGAAAAATTTGCAGGGGTTAAACTTTTTTTGCATTTTTGCCAAATGAAACCCGTTTACTAAGGTACACGCGCGGGCGTGAAGGGTTTCACATCGACCCAGTGATTAAGAACAATTGAAACATCAATAACTTAACCATTTCATTAACTAATCAATTAAAAGCAAAGTGCGTATGAAAAAACAATTAGCACTGCTCTGCACGCTGGCAATAGCCATGGGCGCCCCGACGGTGATGACACATGGTCATTACACCACGGGCTTCACGGCTATGGCCCAGAGCAACCGAGTTTCGGGCGTTGTCAAGGACGCCAACGGAGAGCCGATGATTGGCGTTAATGTAAGGGTAAAAGGCACCAACACGGGAACGACCACCGACCTCGATGGCCGTTACTCGATTAAGGCCGACCCGAACCAGACGCTGGTCTTCTCCTTTGTGGGCTATGACGCGATGGAAGTTCCCGCGTCAAAAGCCGCCAACATCGTACTGGCCGAAGGCGCCAACACGCTGCAAGACGTGGTGGTGACCGCCGAGTTTGGTATGAAACGTGTTGCCCGCACCGTGGGTTCCTCGGTGCAGAACGTGAAGGCCCAGGACATTATCGAGTCGGGCCGCACCGACTTTATCTCGGCCCTGCAAGGTCGTGTGTCGGGTATGAGCGTTGTTAGTTCGGGTGGTGCCCCTGGTGCATCAACCACGGTAGTGCTGCGCAGTGCCACGTCGCTGAGCGGTAACAACCAGCCGTTGTATGTCATCGATGGTATCCCCATGAACAACACCTCGTTCAACCCCACCAGCGGCCTGGCCGTTGAGGATGGTGGTTCTGCTGGTCTGACGCCCCGCTCGACCGACTACTCGTCACGTGGTAATGACTTTAACCCCGAGGATATCGAGTCGATGACCGTGCTGAAGGGTGCCGCTGCTGCCGCTCTTTATGGTAGTGACGCGTCCAATGGTGCCATCATCATCACCACCAAGAAAGGCCGCTCGGGCCGCGCTCGCGTGACCTACAGCAACCAGTTCACTTGGTCCAAGGCCTATGGATGGCCCGAGATCCAGGACAAGTACATCAATGGTGCTTATGGTGCTGCCAACTTCTACTACACCAGCCGCTATGGTTCGCTGTATGATGGCACAATGCCGTTCTATGACAACACGGCTGCCGTGCTGCAGACCGGTTTCATGCACCGCCACAACCTCTCGATGGAGGCTGGTAACGACAAGATGTCGGTTCGCGCCAGTGCTTCGTTCTTTGACCAGGATGGTGTCATCAAGACCACGAGCCTGAAGCGCACCAACCTGTCACTGGCCGGTCGCGCCGAGCTGACCAAGTGGTTGTCGATGGAAGGTAGCATGCAGTATGTCAACGCCAAGAACGACAAGGCCCTGCGTGGTCTTTATGGTCCTGTGCGTTACAGCTACCGCTGGCCGAGCGTCGATGACATGAGCCAGTATCTGGCCGAGGACGGTGCTCACATGAAGTATCCCGCTTACTACACCGACACCGACCTGCTGAACCCCCTGTTCGCCTTGAAGAAGAACCTGATGCACGATGAGACCGACCGCATCATCAGCGCTTTCTCGCTGAACTTCACCCCGATTGCCCACACCTACCTGCGCTTGCAGATGGGTTGGGACGTGAGCACCTCGACCTATGAGAACGGCACTCACCCCTACTATACTAGTGCTAACCAGAGTGTCGATGACAGCAACAACAGCGGTACCTACAACATCACCAAGTACAACACCAACGACCCGACGCTCAACGTGCTGGCCGGTTACAACAACAGCTGGTGGGACAACAAGTTCTCACTGGGTGTTCAGGCCGGTTACCACCAGTTGGAGAACGGTGTTACCAGTTTGTCATCCTATGGCACCAACTTTAAGGTGATCGACTTCTACAGCATCAACAACTGTACCGAGAGCACCGTGACCAGCAAGAAGCGCTCGACCAAGCGCCGCGTGCAGGCTATCTCGGGTCAGTTAGAGCTGGGCTTTAACAACATGATCTTCTTGACCGGCCGTTTCCGTAACGACTGGTCGTCGACCCTGCCCAAGGATAACAACAGCTACTTCTATCCCGCTGGCGAGCTTGCTATCGTGCTGAGCGAGATGGGCTTCATGAAGAATGTGGGCTTCATCAATTACCTGAAACTGCGTGGCGCTATCGCCCAGGTAGGTAAGGATGCTCCCGTGCTCTCGATTGACCCCGAGCTCGAGCCCACAGGCCTGACTGGTGGCGGTTACAAGTATGGCTACACTGGTCCTAACCGCAGCCTCAAGCCTGAGATGACCACCTCCTATGAGGCTGGTGTTGAGGCCCGCTTCTGGAACGACCGCATCAATGCCGACTTCACCTGGTTCCGCACCCACTGCGCCGACCAGATCGTGACCGGCTTCCGCATGAGTTACGCTACCGGTTTCGTGCTTAACAACATGAACGTGGGTACGTTTAACACGTGGGGCTGGGAAGGCCACGCCGATGTTGACGTTGTTCGCACTAACGATATCCGCTGGAATGTGGGCGTGAACGTCTCTCACACCAACAGTGAGGTTGTTTACCTGCCCGAGAACTTGACCGAGTTCTATAACGCTTACACCTGGAACTCAGGTAACATCCGCAACGGTGTGATGAGGGGACATCCCATCAGCACCGTTACCGGTCGTGCCTACGAGCGCAACAAGGCTGGCCAGATCCTGATCGACCCGACCACCGGTCTGCCTCGCACCAGTGCTGACTGGAGCATCCTAGGTAACCGTGAGCCCAAACTGCGCTTTGGTATCACCACCGCCCTGAATGTGAAGAACTGGCGACTGAGTGCCATGTTCCAGGGCCGCTACCATGCCGACGTTGTCAACGCTACCATGCGCGACATGTTGGGTACCGGTTTGAACTGGCTGTCGGTTGACATGCGTGAGCAGGGCTTCGTGGTATTTGACGGCGTGCTCTATGACGGCAAGCAGGAGAGTGCCAATCCCACTCCCAACAACATCGCCGTTAACCTGGGCGAGTATGGTTCTTACACCTACACTGGTGGTGATGAGGACTGGATCCAGCACAAGATCAACTACATCCGCTGCCAGGAATTGCGTCTGGCTTACATCTTCCCGCACAGCTGGCTCAACCGTGTGACCAAGGGTACCATTCAGAATGCAAGCATCTATGCCGCAGCCAACGACTTGTTCACCATCACCAACTACACCGGTACCGACGTGGCTGGTAACACCCTGTCGGCTGCCGCTGGTGGTACTGGTGGTGAGGGCTACGACTGCTGGTCGCTGCCCACTCCGCGCAGCTACTCAGTAGGTCTGAGCGTGACCTTCGGCAGCAATGATGATGCAGCCAAGGCCGCTTACACCAACACCACTGCTCTCAATGACCAGATCAACACGCTGCGTGCCCAGCTCGCCGACGCCGAGAACAACTACAATGGCCGCCTGGCACAGCTGCAGAGTGACCTCGACGCCGCTAACCGCGCCCTGGCCAACTGCCGCAACGACCTGAACGCTGCCAAGAACAAGCCTGCTCCCACGCCCACGCTAGTTGACAACAGCAAGCAGTACATGAACGTGCTCGTTCACTTCCCCGTGAACAAGACCGCCGTTAGCACCGACCAGCGTCCCAATGTGGAGCGTGTCGCTGCCTACCTGAAGAGCCACCCCGAGGCCACCTGCACCATCAAGGGCTATGCCTCACCCGAGGGCAACCAGGAGAACAACATCAAGCTCGCTAACGGCCGTGCCGCCAGCGTGAAGGATATGCTCGTCAAGAAGTATGGTATCGCCCCCAACCGCATCAACGCTGCTGGCCAGGGTATCAGCAACATGTTTGACGAGTTGAGCTGGAACCGTGTTTCGATTTGCGAAATCGTCGTGAAGTAAGTATAAATCAAGTTTAGAGTTTAGGGTTTAGAGTTTAATGTGACTTAAGTTACTACAAACTAAGGACTAAGAACTAAAAACTAAAAACTAAGATATATATTATGAAATCATTCAAATCAATTATACTGTGTGCGCTGGCTTGCGTGACGTTGGGTTTGACATCCTGTGACGACTACCTGGATGTGAACAAGAACACCGACGCCCCTGACTATGTGGAGGGCTACCTCTATCTGGCGGGCATCCAGCAGGCCTATCAGGGCATCTACTGGGACATCCGTGCCATTGGACCGCTCACCCAGATGATGGGCACCTCGAGCTACACCAACTTTGCCAACCACTACTACACCAAGGCTAGTGATGCCGGTGGTGAGACTTGGCGTATGGTATACTGGAACCAGGGTATGAACCTGGAGAACATGATCAACCAGAGTGTTGAGGCCGAGAACTGGACGCTTGCCGGCATCGGATTGGCCATGAAGGCTTTCTCTTGGGACCTGCTGACCAAGGTCAATGGTGAGGCTCCCATGAAGCAGGCCTACGAGGCAGGCCGTCTCTCTCATGAGTATGACTACCAGTATGACATCTATCCCCAGGTGCGTGAGTGGGCCTATCAGGCTATCGAGTACCTGCAGAAGGAGGATAACTCAGCCTATGGCAACCGCATCAAGAACAATGATTACATTTACGGTGGCGACAAGGACAAGTGGATCAAGTTCGCCTATGCTGTGATTGCCCGCAACCTGGCCTCGTTGACCAACAAGAGGGATTTCCAAGAGAAATACTATAACGAGTTCATCACCGCCGTCAACAAGGCTTTTGCCAGCAACGACGACAACGCAACCCTGAAGATCGCCGGTGGTGGTGCTGACGCTGCCGAAAGCGGCTACAACAACTTCTGGGGCACCTATCGCGGCAACTTGGTTTACAGCTACTTCCAGCACGACTATGCCGTGCAGCTGTTCACGGGTACCATCCGCAAGTATGACGAGCAGGGCAACTACATCCAGACCGAGGATACCCTGCCCTTGAACAAGCAGCACTATCCCTACCAGTTGCTCGACAAGCAGATCACCAGCGACACGCTGCCCGATGCAGGTCACTTTGACCCGCGCCGCCTCGTGAAACTGGCCACGACCGACAGCAGCAACTATGCCACCATCGCCGACCGCGAGGTGCTCCGTAGCCTCTACTATGTGGGCTCGGGCTTCACTGGCGCTACTGGTCCCATCGGCACTGCTCCCTCGTTCTGGGGCCGCAACGCTACCAGCAACACCGTCTATGACGGCGCTGGCCACTGGCTGTACTATGACGACGCTCCCTACATCATGGCCACCTATGCCGAGCTGCTGTTTGACCTCGCCGAGGTACAGTTCAAGTATGGTAGCAAGAGCGAAGCATTTGAGACCTGGAAGAAGGCTATGGCCGCTGACATGGAGTTCACCGCCAGCTATATCGTTCCTGGTACATTGAACGGCAACTACCGTCAGGGCGACCGCGTGACCAAGGCCACCTTCAACACGCTGGCCCAGGAATACCTCAGTGGTCCCTACGTGGCTGGTCTGCCCCTGAGCGAGTTCTCGCTCTCGCACATCATTATGCAGAAGTACCTCGCCCTCTATCCTTGGGGCGCTCCCGAGGCTTGGGTTGACCTGCGCAAGTACTTCTATGACATTGAGTACACTGGCGACTATCCCAAGAACGGCAACGGTTGGGACAGGACGACCCTCAACCAAAAGCTTGACACCGATCCCACCAAGGTTTACAAGGGATTCTGGCTGCAGCCCGCACAGGTACAGGGTCGCAAGAGCGCTTTCAATACCGACAACAACGGTTCACCTTGCTTCCGCCTGCGCCCGCGCTACAACTCAGAGTACATGTGGAACAAGACCAATCTGGATGCACTCCTGCCCATCGGCGGCCAGGAACTTGACTACCAGTGCTCAATCATGTGGTTCTGCTATCCTGGCGATATGCCCACTACAAGATGATGTTTTATTAATTGATTTAAAAATTCAATGACTATGAAATTTTTCAAATATATAGCATTATTGCTGCTGGTGGCAGTGACAATGGGCTCCTGTGACAAGAAGGACGTCTCCTATATGGCCGAACCCGTTGACGAGTCCTCAAAGGCTTACATCCAGGTCGGCTACTATGAGCCCATCACCGCCGGCGCAGCCAATTACATGTACTTCATCGACATCAATGGTGTCGAGTATGGCAACGATGGTGCCACCTTCCTGGCTACCTTCAACACCGTTCCCTCGGGCGGCACTAACCGCTACTATGCAGTGGATGCAGGTAACGTCAACCTCAAGCTGCACAAGCGCGTGAGCGACGGCAATGGCGGTTACACCTATCCTGTCGTTTATGATCAGAACGTAACCGTCGAGGCTGGCAAGCGCTATTGCCTCTATGTGCATGACCTGAACAAGGCGCCCATCCCCATCGAGATGACCGCCGCTCCCGAGTTTGGCAAGGCTCTGGATACCGACTCGCTGTGCCGCGTGCAGTTCATCAACCTGCTCTATGAGGCTGATGGCCAGCCCTACACCGGCAAGGTACAGTATGGTGTACAAAACCTTGACACCAAGGAGTATGAGCCCGTTGGCGAGCCCATCGGCTTTGGCGAGTGCACCAAGTGGTTCACTGTCAAGATCCGCAAGACCGTTTTCAACAGCTCTGGTTCGCAGCGCCGTGAGGTTTGCCTCTTCGCTGTAGATAACAATGGCAATGTAACCGGTAAGCTGCCTTACACCTTGTCCAATGGCAACACCGGTGAGTTCACCGACTACTGGACCTGGTACATCGGCCGCGCATATCGCCAGATTGCCGCTGGTAACTGCGGCAGCAAGAGCATCCGTTGCACGCTCTATCAGTTCGTGATCGAGTAAAGCACAGGACAATAACACTTTATCAGCCGCAATGGATCTGCTCCATTGCGGCTGATTGTTACATTGCCCGTTGTGTGTTGCTGCTATACTATCATGATAGTTTCACGTGAAACCATCGTTATGGCTTTGTTAATCAACTGCTTATTGTCATCAGTATCCGAGGAAAGATGCAGGCTGAAGGCCTGCACAAGGCTGTTGCAAAACTCGTATGACTCAATTATTGATCGGCCTGCGGCCTTTATCGTTCGTTTTTCCGTTTTTTCTTTTTTTTTCACGTGTGTGCGTAGAAAAAAAAGAAAAAATGGAATTTTAGATTTTTCTATCTGTCTTAGTTGAATAATCTATATAGAAATTATTGATCAAAATTATAGAGATAACCAAATTTCTATATTTATCATTTTTCTCTTTTTTCTCTTTATATATATAAAATGGGAAAAATGAGAAAACGAGAAAGTTACTTAACCACCTGACTGTCGGGTGACAACGACGCGGTTGTTGCTACCGGGGTCGATGACGCTGACGTCAACGATCCCGTCACGCTTGCAGATTTCCGGTTCTACTCCCTGCTTGAGCACATCTGCAATGCTGCAAGCCAGGTCATACAATAATTGGGTTCTCATGGTAATCATGGTTTTTAAAATGGTAAATAAAAAATGGGTCTGATTTCTCGTTTTTTTTCTTTCCACACGTGTATGCGCAGAAAAAAAAGAAAAAACGGAAAACACAACACGCACAATCTGTCACCCCTAGCGAAGCTTTTTCCTGATACCGTCCCTAGGGCTATCTGTCTGGCAGGAGGCGGTTCTCGTTCATGCGCGACATGTACTGCTGGATGATGGCCTTGAGCTGCGCCTCCATGGACTGCTGCTCGGGCAAGGTACCCACAAGGTTTTGCTTGAGTAACGGGTCGGTCTTGAAACGGTACAAGGCCGTGGCCTTGGTGCCGTCAAACTGCAGCAGCAGGTCACCCTTGACAAACTGATAAATGCCTGCATTGTAGTTGAATGCCCATGTTTGGGAACTGTCGCCCGAGAGCAGGTCGTCGCCAAAGGCGAGATATGGCTTATTGTAGCCCAACAGATGCAACAGGGTGGGGGTGATGTCGGTCTGCTGGGCGATGGCATCGTCGCGCATGGCGGGTGCGATAGAGCCGTCAGGAGCAAAGAAGATGATGGGTATGCTATATAAGCCCAGGTCGGTCTTGTATACGTCATGGGATGCCTGATTGGTGTGGTCGGCGACAAGCACAAAAATCGTGTTCTGGTACCAGGGCTCCTTGCTGGCGCGCTCAAAGAAGCGCCGTAACGCCAGGTCGGTGTAGCGCACACACTTGTGAATGGGTTGGCCGCCCTCGTCCTTGAGCGAGTCGCTATACTGCTCGGGCACGTTAAAGGGGTGGTGGGACGAGGCCGTGAACACCGTTGACAGGAAGGGCTGTTTCAGCCCGTTGATATTGTCAAGGGTAAATTGCAGGAAAGGCTCATCCCAAATGGCCCATTTGCCGTCCCAGTCGTCCATGCCGCCATACTTGGTGGACTTGCAATACTCGTCCAGGCCATAATATTGCTGGTAGCCGATGCTGTGGGCATAGGCGCTGAATCCCATCGAAATATTGTGCCCGCCGTGGAAAAAGGCGGTACTATAGCCCTGTCGGGCCAGCATTGACGAGATGCCGTCAACGTCGTTGAGCGACGCGGGCGTGAGGAAAAACGGCTCAACCATCATGGGCAGGCCCGACAGGATGGATGGCATGGCGTCCATGCTGATGCGCCCGTTGGCATAGCTGTATTTAAAGGTCAAGGACTTGGCGACAATGCTATCGATAAAAGGCATATAACCGCTGTAACGGCCTTCATCAAGCTCGGGGTTAAGTGACCCCACATACTCCTTGCCCATGCTCTCTACGATGAGAATAATCACATTTTTGCCCGGGTGGCTCAAGCCATCAACCACGGGATGGCGGTGAATGGGGCTGTAGGTGGCCTCCATCTGCTCGGTTGTCATGTAATCGGGCGTGACAAAGGGTTTCTTGCCGATGCTCCTAATCATCGAGAAGGGCGTATTGAGCACCACCGAGGCCTCGACAGGACGGTTCACATACTCGTTGGCATTGCTGATGGTAATGGGGCGTGTGCCAGCCGTGACGCTGCCACGAATGCCGATAATCGCAAGCGGTATCATCACCAGCAGGGCGATGAATTGGGAAATATAGTACTGGAAGCCAAAACGGTACACCTCCAGTCGAGGTTTAGTGTAGCATCGCCACAAGATGAAAATCAACGCAATGAATGCCAGCACCAGGTACCAGTGGTTGAGGAACTCGGTCAAGATGATGGACGTAATATTGCCCTCATTGGCAAACTCGCTGAAGACCGACACAGTCGACCGGCGACCTGTAAACTGGAAATAGACCGAGTCCATCAAGTTCATCGCCACCGCCACTGCATTGGTCACCACAAACAGCCATTTCAGTGCCTTGTGAAATCCTGAACGCTCCTTGAGATGGAATGGCAGCAACATCAGCACCAAGTACAGGCTGTTGACATAGAGCAGCGCCGACGTGTCAAACACCAGGGCTCCGTGCAATCCGCTCTTGAACAGCGACCATGACATGTAGGGGGCAAACGTGGAGCAGTTCTCGGCAAAAAACGCCACCCTCGAGAGCATCCACACCAGGTAGGCCACCAGCATATTCAGCGCAGCCGACCCGATATTACTGTGAATGATTCGTTTCCACATGCTGATTTTCCTGTTCATTTTTCCATGAGTTGAAGCATCTGTTCGATGATTTTGCGGTTGTTGTTCAAGCGCGGCACCTTGCGTTGGCCTCCTAACTTGCCGGTTGAGGCCAGCCAACGGTCAAACAGGCCCGCTGGTGCAACAACGAGTGATGGCGCTGCAAGGAAGATATCGCCAGTGCGCTTGGCATCGTAGTCGCTGTTCACCTCACGCAGGTGCTGGTCGAGCAGCTGCATAAACCGTTCCTTGTCCTGCGGTTCATGGGCAAACTCGATGAGCCACTGGTGATGACCGCGCTCGCCGTCGTGGGTATAGACTGGAGCTGCCGTGTAGTTGAGCACCTCGGCACCAGTTTGTTGGGATGCCTGTGTGATGGCGTGGTCGGCATTATGTACCATCAATTCCTCGCCAAAGGCGTTGATGAAGCTGTGGGTTCGACCTGCAATGGTGATTTTCAATGGGTTAAGTTGTTCAATAGTCACAGTGTCGCCGAGGCGATAGCGCCACAGGCCGTTGGCAGCCGTGATAATCAACTCATAGGTACGCCCCTTCTCAACTTCCCAAATGGGATAGACCTCGGGTGTGTCACTGTCACTCTCCTCAACGGGCAGGAACTCATAGAACACGCCCACGTCCAGCAGCAATAGCATCGCCTCGCTGTCCCAGTCGCTCTGCACGGCAAAGAAGCCTTCACTGGCATTGTAGGTATCAAGGAAATGCATCTTGCTCATGTCACAGATCGCCTCATATTGCTGGCGATAGGGCTCAAAAGCGATGCCACCATGGAAAAAGACCTCCAAATTGGGCCACACCTCGTGGACGCTCGACTTGCCCGTGCGTTTCAGCACTTCCTTGAGCACGGTGAGAAACCATGAGGGTACACCACTCAGGTTAGTCACGTTCTGGTCGATGCTTGCCTCAACCAATAAGGGCAACTTCTCGACCCAGTCCTCCATGAGCGCCACGCGGCGGTCAGGAATGCGCACCAGATTGGCCAGCGGATTCATATTCTCGATGAGGTTGGCGCTCAAGTCACCAACCCTCACACCGCGCGGCACCTGCAAGCGGGTGGAAAAACTGCCCCCTAGAATCAGCGCCTTGCCCGAAAAAATGCGGCTCGACGGATTCAAGTTCAGGTAGTGGGACACCACGTCGCTGCTACCTTGATAATGATTCCAGCTAAACGACTCTCGCGTGATGGGGATGTACTTGCTGCGCCCGTCGCTCGTGCCTGATGACTGCGCAAAGTTGATGCAACGTCCTGGCCACAATTCGTCTTTAGCACCATTGATCATCCTCATGATCTGTGGCTGTAGATTCTCGTAACTATAGAGGGGCAGGGTTGAGGCAAACTGGCGATAGGTCCTGATTGACGAGAAGTCATATTTGCGCCCGATGCGCGTCAATGCCGCCTTCTCGACGAGGCGCACCAGTTCTCCCTGCTGCACTGCATCGGCATGGTCAATGTAGCGCACCTGCTGTCGCAAGCGCCCCAAGAAATGGTTGCGTAACAATGGCGTGAAATCAATCATGCTGGCAAAAATACAAATAAACCATGATATTTGGGGTGATGAGTGACCAAAATTCAGAATTTCGGTTTTTTTCAGCTTTTAAACGTCAAATATCGGCCCTTGGTCTTGAATTACTGCCAGCATCGGGATAGCAGGGCCAGATTGGCACAGGATATGCACTGATAGGGGTAATTAGTCGATTATTTATAAATATTTGTCTAAAAAATTTGCAGCAAAATATCATTAAAACTAATTTTGGGGCAACAAACATTTAATAACGAATAAAACTTACGCACTATGAAACGGTTTATCTTAACAATGGTGGCAGTGCTGACCCTCGGGACAGCCGCCAACGCGATGAGCTACAAATCGGCGCGCGACCAAGCTTTCTTCTTGACCGATAAGATGGCCTATGAGCTTGGACTTAGCTACGACCAATACAATGCCGTGTATGAAATCAACATCGACTACATCATGTGTGTTGACGTGTATGACGACATCTTTGGCACTTTTTGGACACGCCGTAACAACGAGCTGCGCTATGTGTTGTCGCCCGTGCAGTACAACCTCTACATGACGATGGATTACTTCTACCGCCCCATCTCGTGGCAAAACAAGAAGTTTGTCTTTACAGTCTATAACCGCTATCCCAAGGACCGATTCTACTATGCGGCTCCTCCCGGATATCAGGTTTACAAGGGCTCGAACCGCTACTTTGACCACAGCGCTTACAGTGGACGCACCTTTGGGGCTCCCGAGAGCAAGTCGCAGCCCCAACCCAGTGGCATGTATCCTAGAATGGGCCCATCTAAGAGCCAGCCCGGGAGCAAAAGCCAGCCCGGCATGATGAACAAGAAACAAGCTGTCAACGAGGGCAAGCAGCACATGAGGGATGTGACCCGTCGCCGTTAACGACAAGGCTTGAGTAATTAATAAGGGTCCCAAGAACCGGTTACAGTTCTTGGGACCCACTATGTTGTAACACGCTGTGTGCGCTAGCTACTTCTTGAGTTCAAAGCCTATCAACACGTCATCATAGTTATCGATGAGTGTTCCCAGCGCCTTGACGGTAGAACTGTCGCTGAAGCTGCTCACCAGCGAGATGAGCGACAACAGTTTGTCGGCATCAAAGGTGAGGTGCAACTTCTTCTTACCATCACGCTTGAGTTTTGCAGTCACAGGCACACCATGCCACTTCATGGTGATTTTCTCCAGATCGGGGTTGTAGTTGTAAGTGCCCTTGACTTTCCTGCCCAGAATCTGGATCGTGCACGTCCCGTCAGGGTCAAAAGCAAATTGTGGCTTGATTTTGGTAAGCCCCATCTTCTTGTAGGCCTCCTTGAGTTTCTTTTTCAACTTACTCTTAGCCAGCGGCTTGCCCAGACCAGCCAAGACGTTCTTGCCGCTCACGTCAACACTGGGACCGCTATAGGTCCACTCACCCTTGATGGTGTTGTTTATCAACCAGGTCTCGCGAGCAATATCGCTCTCATTGAGTACAAACACATCGTCGGGGCTCAGGTTGTAAATGTCAGTCTGCTTGTGGGTCGAGCACGATAAAAACGCGGCAGCGACACACAGAATCATCAGAATATTCTTCATCATATTTCCTCATTTTTTGACGCAAAGTTAACTCATTTTGAGAAAAATGCCGATAAAAAGGTATAGAAAAGAAAAATATATTGTAAATTTGCACGTTTTTAGGAACACTTTCCAAATCAAGAACTATACAAACGAAAAATAGAGATACATTATGGTAGTAGGTTATGGTGGCCGCAAGATAGTCATGGAGAATACCGATACGTCTTACTATGGGCGTATCCTTATCAAGGCTTTGTCCACATATTATCCCGACAACTATTATATCCTGTATTCGCCCAAGCAAAGCAGCACCAGGAACAAGCGATTGACCGAGTTGTATAACGATAAGAGCGTGCGTGTGAAATTCCCGCGCTCCTACATCCACTACAAGACCAGGTGGTATTTCAACAACGGTATCGTCAAGTCGGCCAAGGCTCACGGCGTCAACACCTTCCATGGTATTGACGACGGCATCGCTTCAGGATTTGCCGGCAGCAGTTTCCCTACCGTATTCACGATGACCGACCCCCTGTACAAGTCAGCTAAGAATTGGGCCGATAGGATGTACATGCAGCGCCGGGCACGCAAGTCCTGCAAGATTGCTAAGCGCGTCATCGCGCTCAACGAGGAGGACCGTCAGATTATCATCGACCACTACCACGTCAACCCTGATAACGTCGAGGTCGTACATCCCTGCTACTTTGCGGGCTGTGACGATTCTGTCCCCGAGAACATGTTCGAGATCATCCGTGAAAAGTATCATCTGCCTGAGAAGTTTATTCTCTACAAGGGACGCCTCGACAAGGACGACAACCTCAAGGAGGCCATGCAGCTCATTCACGAGTTGCGCAACCGCAAGATTTCGATCGTGATGCTCGGCTACCGCACCACACACTTTGACAACGTCGTCAAGGAGCAGGCCCATGACCTGCACATCTTCCACCGCTTCAAGCAGGTCGATAAAATCCACCACAACGACCTCACCGCCGTGGCTAAGATGGCCCAGGCCGTCATCATCCCCAACACTGAACGCATTCGCGACAACTACAAGATCATCAACGCCCAGCGCAGTGGCGCTTTGGTCATCTGCAAGGATTCGGCCAAGGCTCGCGAGTTCGGTGGCGACGGCGCCATCTACTATGACAACTTTGGTGATGGAGCCGATCAGCTCAGCGAAATCCTGGAGGATGAGAACAAGCGCATAGCTTTGCTCAAGGCAGCTCGCGAGAACACCGAGCGCTTCACTGGCAAGGAGTTGGCCGATCACATGATACACATCTATCGATCAGTGCTCATGCACCGCCGCCTCTATCAGCGTTAAAACTCGAAAATAATCACTTGATAATAAACTAAGTACGGTCACGCCCCTAGCGTGGCCGTAACTTTTAGCGCTGGTCGGTACCCCACAGCAGTTTCTGGCGCAGGGTGCTGGCAAAGTTGTTGCCCATGCGCTGCACGACGCGGGCGCAATAGGGCGCGCGGGTGATGGTCAGCGACGAGCCCGTGGGGCACAGCGTCACCTCCCCGTCGATACTCACCTCGTAATGGTCAGCCCGCGAGTGGGTCCTTACCACAATCTCGCTGTCATCGCTCACCACCAGCGGCCGCATCGTCAACGAGTGGGGAGAGATGGGCGACAGCACCAGGCACGACGTCGTGGGCTCCAGGATAGGCCCTCCAACGCTCATGTTATAGGCCGTCGAGCCGGTGGGCGTACTCACAATCAGTCCGTCACCACGGTAAGTCGTCAACTCATGCCCCCGCAGCCGCGTCTCCATGTCGAGCATCGATGATGTGTCATGGCGCAGGATAGCAATCTCGTTCAATGCCCACGGGTGGGCAATCTCCACGGCATCACAGGCCACCTGAAGCATCGTGCGCTCCTCAATGTGGTAATTGCCTGCCAGCACATCGTCAATCATGTTGCCATGCTCGTCAAGGCCGCCAGCGGTCAAATAGCCCAGATGGCCCAGGTTCACCCCCAGGATGGGCATTCCCAGCCGCGACACCCACATCACCGTCGTCAGGAATGTGCCATCACCGCCCAGCGACAGCGCCATGTCGGCCATGGGCACCGACTGTGCCTCAAACGACGGCAGGTCAACCGCCTCGCCCGAGGTCCTCAAGTACTCCAGATAGTCACGCTCAACAGCCACTTCCAAACCCTGATGCCGCAAGTGGTCGAGCAAGCCCAACACGCGCTTGATATCACCCTTATGATAGGTGTTTCCAAATATCACCAACTGTTTCATGAGTACAAAGATACTGCAAATCCCGCTCAATCAAAACAATCAGCCCTTTTTTATCATTACTGCACCATGATTTCCCATCCACAAAAACAACGCCGCCGGGGCGATAGGCCTCGGCGGACGTTGTTATTAATGGATAGAGTGGGGGATTACTCCTGGTCGCTATCCCACCATACGGGAATCGTCCAGACCTCATCATCCTCATTCCAGCGGTTCTCCTTACCGTCCTTGGTCATCACAGCACCAGGAACCTGGGCACCGATGGCCTGCAAGTTGGCTGCATTGTAGTTATACTCGTGTGAGCACTGACGCCAGCGGCGGAACTGCTTGCCCTCGGGGATACCCCTGGTGGCAGCGGCTACAAATGCGTGATAAGCGGGGATGTGCCAACCGAAGAACAGGTTGGGATCAAAGTCATAGCGGCGCATATCGTTCCAGATCTCAACCGAGAAGTTAAGGGCGATACGCTTCTGGGTCAGGATGTGGCCCAGGGTGATGTCACCGGCATTACCGATACCATTGTTCAAGAAGTTGTCGATAGCCTCTTGCTGAATCGGGGTGAACGACGGGCAGTCGGCGAGGCTGGGATCCTCTGAAACCCAAGCGTTCAGTTTCTGGTTCATCAACTCGATGCTAGCCTGGATACCCTTCTTGTAGGCTTCAAATGCGGCAGCCTTCTGGCCCTGGTTGAAGAGAACCTCGGCACGGATCAGGCAGCACTCGGCATAAGTGCCAACATAGGTGGGCGAGCTCACGCGGGAGTAGTATGATCCTGACTCCTTGGAACCCTCAACATCAGCACCACCACGGCGATAGAGCAGGTCCTTCTTGCCAGCATAACCCTTAGACTCGCTGGTGCACTCTACATAGACGGTATCACCCCAACGGTCGGGGTTGTTGTCGTTGATGTACCAGTGCAGGAAGGTCTTCTTGTTGCCCTCGGGGCCTTTCTCAACAGCCGATGTGGTGTAAGCGGCACGCAGGGGGCCACCAGCCTGGTTGATACCCGAAGCCATGTCAACACCCAGCGAACGACGCCAGTTGCCAATCCACTTGATCTCGGCGGGCGTGTTCTCGCCCTTCTCGCTGTAAGCCCAGGGGATGATGTGGTCAGCACGGGGATCCTCGACGCCATAACCACCAAAGTTAGTCAGGTTGTCATAAAGCATCTTGGTCACCATGTAACCGGCATTCATACCGCACACTGAATACAAGGGTGAGTAGTCAACAGGCTCATCCCAACCCAGTACGTCGTGGGTAGCACCGTTGTCATCGGTGTGGTAGATGATGGTGTTGTCGGCATTGCTCTGCATGGCCTTGTCAAGGCATGCGAGAATCTCGTTAGCATCATACTTGCCATCCTTGTAGCTGCCAGGACCCTTCTTGGTGAGCTTGAGCAACCAGCGGGCTTTCAGGAAGTAGGCCAACTTGATCCACTTGTCAACATTACCCTGGTTCCACCAGTCAACCGATGCCAAATTAGCAAACTCAGCGCCTGTCTGGCTGCGGCCTTCCTCGAGCAGAGCGATAGCCTCCTCGATGTCGTTGATACAGCCCATGAAGATGGTGCGGCCTGTGTCGTAGTGAGGCAGAGCCTCGATACCACCAGCCTCGGTATAGGGCATCTCACCGTGAAGGTCGGTCATGAGCATGAAGCCATAAGCCTTCATCAGTCGAGCGATACCTGCAAACTTCTTGTCGTCGGCGGCCATAGCCTTGTTGTACATGTCAACGATGTTGGCATAGGCGCCGACAAAGAACCACTGATAGGAGGTGGTCACGGCACCCGTCTGGGGATTCCAGTAGGACATGTGCCAGTAAGTTCCACCATTGTAGTAACGGGTCCAGTCACCAGTAATGAAGTTGGTGCGCCAGTCAGCAAATTGGTGAGCGCTATTAGAATAGAACTCAAGGTGCGCCAGACGCTGATCATAGCTCACGATCTGGTCTGAAGGGTTATCGGGATCGGTGTTCACATCCAGCCAGTCGTTGCACGAGGTCAGCGACAATGCTGCGACTCCCAAACCGCACAGTATAATTGATTTCAAAAGTTTCATATTGTTCTAATTTTTAGTTTTTAGTCTTTATGTCCTTTGTTTTTAATGACTCAAGTCACTCTAAACTCTAAACACAAAACTCTAAACTTGATTTATACTTACTTCACGACGATCTCGCAGATTGAAACACGGTTCCAGCTCAACTCATCAAACATGTTGCTGATACCCTGGCCAGCGGCGTTGATGCGGTTAGCAGCGATACCATACTTCTTGACGAGCATATCCTTTACGCTGGCGGCACGGCCGTTAGCGAGCTTGATGTTGTTCTCCTGGTTGCCCTCGGGTGAGGCAAAGCCCTTGATGGTGCAGGTGGCCTCGGGATGGCTCTTCAGGTAAGCAGCGACGCGCTCCACATTGGGACGCTGGTCGGTGCTAACGGCGGTCTTGTTCACGGGGAAGTGAACGAGCACGTTCATGTACTGCTTGCTGTTGTCAACAACGCTTGTGGGCTTGTTCTTGGCAGCGTTCAGGTCGTTCTTGCAGTTAGCAAGGGCACGATTGGCAGCGGCGAGGTCACCCTCGAGCTGGGCAATGCGGGCGTTGTTAGCATTCTGAGCGTTCTGAGCGTTGGTCAACTGGTTGCGCAGGTCATTGATCTGGCCGTTGAGCAGGTCGAGCTCAACATTGTTGACGCGTGCAGGTGCGGCATAGTCGCCACCAAAGGTCAGGTTAACACCGAGTGCATACTGACGGGTTGAAGGAACACCACAGTAGTCAAAACCTACTGATGATGAACCACCACGGCCAGCACCAGCGGCAGCAACCTCGGGATCACCATCATAGTTGGTGAACAACAACAGGTTGGTAGCACTTGCAGTGATGATGGCGCGGTCGAGAACCTTGGTCTTAGCGAGCAAAGCCCTGGGCAGGCTGTAGCTTAACGAAATGGTGCGCAGACGCAGGCTGTTCACCTTGGTGATCCAGTTAGCGGTCTCGTAGCCATAGGCACCAGTGTAGTAGTTGGTAATCACGTTGGTCGAGCTCATCTGCTTGCCGTTATAGGTGCAGGTCTCGCCAGGTTTCCACGTGTTGGACACGTTATCATAGATAGTGGCAATGATGTCGTTGCCGTTAGCATCCTGGCCAACAACCTCGTCATGACCAGTAACACCACTGATGGTCAGGGGATCGTTGCGCCAGTCACCACTGAGCTCGCTCACGCCGCTCATCGACATGGCATACTTGGTGCCGTTGAAGACGTCGCCACCAACGCGGAATTCCCACAACATGTTGAACGAAACATTCTTCCAAGTAAAGGTGTTGTTCCAACCGCCAGTGAACTTGGGCTCACGGTTACCCACCTCATAGATCTTGCCAGACTCGGCCTGCTGAGGCATGCCATTCTTGTCAAGAATCAGCTTACCGATCATGTCGGGATTGTACTTGCGGTTCTCCTCGGTATCAGCCACGCGCGACCACTTGGTACCTGCGATAGCCATGAAGTCACCACCCGAGAAGGTTGCAGCCTTGGCGCTGCCATACTGTACATCAGTCAGGTACATGATGTCCATACCGGTGGGCAGGCCATCCATGGTGCCACGGTTACCGGCAGCATTGATACCGGTCTCCCAAGTGAAGTCACGGGTCTGGATGGGAGTGCCGCTCAAGCTGAGCTCAATACCCTTGTTATAAACGGTACCGGCGTTGATCGAGCAGAAGATGTAGGCCGTGGACTGAGGACCACGCGGTGACAAAATCTGGTTGACCGACTTGTTCTTGTACCAGGTAGCATCAAATTTCAAACGGTTCTGGATGAAGCGCAGTTCGATACCAAACTCGAGTGCGTTACCCATCTCGGGCTTGATGTAGGGATTACCACGCTCCCAGCTGTTACCCAGACCGATAGCGCCGTTCAGGTATTCACCCACGGGCCACAGCGTCGTGGCGGTCTCATAGGGGTTGGTATCCTTACCGACCTTGGCCCACGAACCACGAATCTTACCAAAGCTGAACCAGTCGGGCAGGCTCTCACGGAAGAGCTCGGTGAAGGCGATAGCGCCACTCACACTGGGATAGAAGTAGCTGCGGTTCTCGATGGGCAGGGTAGAAGTCCAGTCGTTACGGCCGGTAACGGTCAGGAAGATGGCGTTGCGCCAGTCCATGCGGAACTCACCGAAGGCCGACACCATGCGCTTGCGCGAGCTGGAGTGCGAGAACTTCTTGTTGGACTCGGGAACGTTATTGTAGCTATAGAAATCAGCAATCTGGAAGTCCCAACCCTTCTGATAGTCGCGGCGGGTCTTGGTATAGTCGGTAGAACCACCCAGCATCAGGTTGAAGTTGAAGTCGCCAAACTGCTTGTTGAAGTTGGTCATCAAGTTGTTGCTCAGGTAGCGGAAACGCAGCGTGTTATCGCTCATGAATCCGTTGAGCCACTCGTTCTTGAAGACACCGCCACGAGCAATGCGCATCGAGTTGTCGGTCGTGTAGCTGTCCACACCCATGCGGTAAGTAATCGACCACCAGTCGGTGAGGTCGGCCTTCACGTGGAAGTTGCCGGTGAAGCGCTCGGTGTTATCCTTCATGGGGTTCTTGTTGATAATCCAGTAGGGGTTATCCATCTCACTCCAGGGCACAACCTCGTCACCGAACATGCGATAGCGGGTGCCATCGTCGTTCATATAATGCTTCATGTTCTCGCTGGTGGGCCAGTTGTACACTGCATATAGCGCACCGGTACCGCTAGAACCATACAGGGCAGCACCAGTCAGAGTCTTGGCTGTGCGGGCATCACTGTAGGCTGCGTTAGCGCCAAAGGTGAAGATGCCCCAGCGCTGCTCGCCGTTGAAGCGGAAGGTCGTTTTCTTGTAACCGGTCTCGGGGACGATACCCGTCTGGTCATAGAACGAACCACTCAAGTAGAAGTTACCGTTCTTGTTACCACCGCTCACGCTCAGGTTGGTGTCCCAAATGCCACCATCCTGGAAGAACTCACCGATGTTGTCATACCACTTCAAGCCCGACTGGCTATAGGGGGCACCCCAGCTTGAATAGCTGTGGGTATCGCCATATTGAGCGCCCTGATAGTTGCCATCAGCGTCGTAGTAATCCTGGAGATAACCACGACCAAACTGCTTCTGCACCTTGGGCAGGTGGCTCACCTGGGAAAGGATGTACTTGGCGCTCAAGTTAACCTCAATGCGGCCTTCTTTACCTTTCTTGGTGGTGATGAGCACAACACCGTTGGCAGCACGGCTACCATAGAGTGCCGATGCGGCCGGACCCTTCAAGACACTGATGTTGTCAATATCCTCGGGGTTGATATCCATCACACGGTTAGAGGTTGTGGTTGCACTGTTCATGATACCGTCGAAGGCAGAGTTGCCGACAACAGCCGACGAGTTGTCATAGATCACTCCATCGACAACAAATATGGGCTGGTTGTCGCGACTCTCGGCACCCGACGTACCACCACGCAGGATAATCTGGGCACCCGAACCTGCGGCACCCGACGACTGGGTGATGTTCACACCAGCAATCTTACCTGACAGGGAGTTGATGGCGTTAGCGCTCTTGTTGCGCATCAGCTCATCAGCCTTCAGGTCGTCAACGGCATAACCCAGCGACTTCTTGTCCTTGCGGATACCGAGCGCGGTCACAACCACCTCGTCAAGGACCTGGTCACCGGCCTGCATGTTGATGTCCATCGAGCCGCTGCCCACGGTAACCTCCATGGGCTTGCTGCCGATGTAAGACACAACGAGCACGTCACCACGGTTGGCGACAATTGAATACTTGCCATCCACATCGGTGGCGGTACCGCGGTTGGTACCCTTGACCTTAACGGTCGCGCCGATGAGAGGCTCACCTTGGGCGTCACGTATGACGCCAGAGACTTTGTTGGCCTGGGCCTCGGCTGTGAAACCCATACTGGGAAGCGATGTCATCCCAGCTGGTGCTCCGCAGGCGATTGCCAGCGCGGCCAACAGTGCTAATTGTTTTTTCATACGCACTTACTTTAAATTAATAGATATTAAATTATTATCTTTCTAATTTTTTGCGATTTGAAAGGCAAATTTGCAAACAAAAATTCATGTGGCCAAAAAAATGGCCAAAAAAATGGTTTTGGCCCACCAAATATGGTTATTTTTAGCCAAAATTTTACTTGTTATGTACATTTTTTTATGGTTTTTAACATTCGGTTTTACAAAAACTCTTCGATTTTTTGGATATTTCAAAAAAAATATAGAATTTTGCATCTTGTTAAAAAAAGCAAATGTAAACTGAGGCTTTATACCCTTGGCAAGAGTCGTTATAGAATCTTCTAGATTAACTAACTAAATATTAACTAACTAAAACGTGCTTATGAAAAGACATTTAGCTCTTTTGGGCGCAGTGCTGATGCTATGCGGCACTGGTTACTACAACCAGGCCCAAGCTGCACCAGCGCCCCAAGTGGTGGCCAATTCTGCTACCACCATTGTGACAGGCCGCGTCGTCGATGAGAAGGGAGAACCCATCATCGGCGCCAGCATTGTCGAGGTTGGAACGACCCGTGGCACATCGACCGATGTGGACGGTAACTTCTCGTTGAGAGCTGGCACCAATGCCAAGCTGCAGATTTCGTTCATCGGCTACAAGACGGTGACCGCCCGTGCCACTACGGGCATGAACATCGTCATGGCCGAGGATAAGGCCCTGCTCGATGAACTCGTTGTCGTGGGCTACGGTACACAGAAGAAGGTGAACCTCACCGGTGCCGTTTCCACTGTCGACATCGACAAGACCTTCAACTCACGTCCCGAGCAGGACGTGTCCCGCGCATTGCAAGGCGCAGTGCCTGGACTGAGCATCATCAACGCCAGTGGTGACATCGACGGCAATCCCACGATGCGCATCCGTGGCGTCGGCACCCTGAGCAACGGCCAGGACAGCTCGCCCATGATCGTCATCGACGGTGTGGTGAGCGACATGGACGGACTGCAGCTGCTCAACGGCAACGACATCGCCACCGTATCGGTACTCAAGGACGCTGCTTCGTCATCGATCTACGGTACCCGTGCCGCCTTTGGTGTCATCTTGATTACCACCAAGGCTGGTCAAAAGGGTGAGCGCGCCACCGTCAGCTACTCTAACAACTTCGGTTGGGACGATCCCACCTTCCTGCCCGACTTCCCCGATGTGCCCACCCAGCTCAAGTCGGCCATCATGGCCAAGAAGCGCGAGGGCTCTGACGCTGTCGAGCTCTTCGGTATGTACTTCGACCAGTTGCTGCCCTATGCCGAGGCATGGAAGCAGCAGAATGGCGGCAAGAAGATTGGTTATGGCGTGATGCGCCCCTGGGTGAGCGACGGTGACGTGGGTGATTACCGCTTCATCGGCAGCCAGCCCATGTACTATGCCGACTATGACATCCAGAACATCTGGTACAACCACGCTGCTCCCTCACAGGGCCACAACGTGTCGGTGCGCGGTGCAAGCAACCGCACCACCTACTACCTGTCATTTGGCTACAACTACAAGGAGGATAACATGAAGTGGAATCCTGCCATGCGCAAGCGCTACAATGCCGCTGCCAACATCTCGACCGACTTGACCGACTGGTTGACCGTTGGTGCACGCATCAACTTCTCGCGCCGCCACTTCTCGCGCGCCGATACATGGAACAACATGTACCAGTACATCTGGCGCTGGGGCTCCTTCTTCATCCCTAGTGGCACGATTGCCGATCCCAACACGGGCGAGCAGCTCGACTTCCGCGTGATCGCCATGCAGAAGCAGGCTGCACGCAAGAACGTCACCATGGACCGCCTGAGCATGACCGCCTTCACCACCGTGCACATCACCAAGGACCTGACCTTGAACGCCGACTTCACCTATGAGATCGGCAACATGAACAGCGGTTCAAGCGACCACACCGTCTATGGCTACAACTGGAGCGGCGTCACCCCCCAGTGGATCGTGAACGACGGTAACACCAACGCCTGGCGCGACAACAGCAAGAGCGACAAGTGGGCCGCTAACGCCACCTTGAACTGGAACAAGAGCTTCAACGATGCTCACAACTTCAACATCATGGTCGGTGTCAACGGTGACAACTACTCCAGCGACTACTTCTATGCTTACAGGCCCCAGCTCTATAGCGAAGCCTATCCCGAGCTGGCTTTGACCTATGGCGACCAGACCAAGTGGAACATCACCAGCTGGACCCGCGACAAGGCTACCGCCGGTTACTTTGGCCGTATCAACTATGACTACAAGGGCATCTACCTGCTCGAGTTGAACGGACGCTACGACGGCTCGTCGAGCTTCCCCGTGAATGACCACTGGGCATTCTTCCCCTCGGGATCGGTAGGTTACCGCTTCACCCAGGAGAAATATTGGGACCGCTTGCGCCACATCGTGGATAACGGTAAGCTGCGCTTCTCCTATGGTACCATCGGTAACGAGGCCGTGGGCGAGAACCAGTTCCAGTCGCTCATCAGCCCCATCAGCCAGAGCAACATCTACTGGCTCAACGAGAGCGGTGCCAAGGTGACCGAGCTCGGCCTGCCCAGCTGGGTGAACTCCTCGCTGACTTGGGAACGCATCACCACCATGGATGCCGGTATCGACCTGGGCCTGTTTGGTGACATTCTCACCCTCGGCTTTGACTGGTACCAGCGCACCACCAGCGACATGCTGGGTCCTGGCACCGCACTGCCCCCCTCGGTTGGTGCTGCAGCTCCTGTGACCAACAACGGTAAGCTTCGCACCCGTGGTTGGGAAGCTACCCTCGACCTGCGCAAGCAGTTCAACAAGGACTTTAGCGCTTACTTCAGCGCAAGCGTCGGTGACGCTAAGACCAAGGTGACCAAGTGGAACAACGACTCTCACCTCATTGGCTACCCCTGCAACAGCGCCTATGCCTACGAGGGCATGACCTGGGGTGACATCTGGGGCTTTGAGACCGACCGCTACTTCACCGAGCGTGACTTCACTGGCAAGAACGAAGATGGTTCCTGGATCTATGCTCCCGGCGTTGCCGATCAGACCGGTATCCAAACCCAGACCTTCGTCTTTGGCCCTGGTGACATCAAGTACAAGGACCTGGACAACAACGGTAAGATTGACGGTGGTAACGGCACCCAGGAGAACCATGGCGACCTCAAGGTCATCGGTAACATGATGCCCCGCTATGAGTACAGCTTCCACGTGGGCGGTTTCTTCAAGGGCTTCGACCTCGACGTCTTCTTCCAGGGCGTGGGCAAGCGCGAGATGTGGACCCAGTCGGCATTCGTCTTCCCGATGATGCGTTCGGCCGACCTAGCAATCTTTGCTAACCAGACCAAGTACAATATCTATGATCCCGAAAATGGCGTTGTGAACATCAGCGAGAGCAACGACTTCCCCTGCCTCTACCCTGGCAACGAGTTTGCTGGTAACGTGGTAGGTCTCTCGGGTGAGGGTGGTTGCCACAACTACTATCCCCAGACCAAGTACCTCGTTGACATGAGCTACCTGCGCCTCAAGAACATCACGCTGGGTTACACCCTGCCCGAGAACCTGACCCGCAAGGCCTTCATCGAGAAACTGCGTGTTTACGGTAGTGTGAACAACCTGTGTCTGCTCCACAAGGGCAGCGGTGACCTCCCCATCGATCCCGAGATGAACGCCGGACAGGGCTCTCTGGGCTACGGTACTTGGGGCCGCACCTATCCCATCAACCGCACCTGGTCTGTAGGTCTGCAAGTGACCTTCGGTACCAACCGCAGTGCTGCCGTAGCCGTTACTGGCGACAACAGCGCCTTGAACGCTCAGATCAATGACCTGCGCGCCCAGCTCGCTAATGCCGAGAACGCTTACAACAGCCGCATCGCCGCACTGCAGAACCAGCTCAATGCTGCCAACAACCAGAACAGCCAGTTGCAGCGTGATCTTGCCGCTTGCCAGAACAGCAAGAGCGGTATGATTGACAAGTCATTGCAGTACATGACCATCCTGGTTCACTTCCCCATTAACTCGATGGCCGTTTATGCCGACCAGCAGCCCAATGTGGAGCGCATCGCCGCTTACATGAAGAGCCACCCCGAGGCTACCTGCGTCATCAATGGTTATGCTTCCAAGGACGGTCCCATGGACCGCAACATCACTCTCGCTAACGGCCGCGCCGCCAGCGTGAAGGACATGCTCGTGAAGAAGTATGGTATCGATGCCAAGCGCATCAACGCCCAGGGCCAGGGCATCAGCAACATGTTTGATGAACTGAGCTGGAACCGTGTTTCAATCTGCGAGATTATCGTGAAGTAAGGTTAAACTGAGTTTTAAGTTGTAAGTTTTAAGTTGTAAGTAATATTACCGAATGACGATACAGTTACAGGCGATACAAACCATACTTAAAACTTAAAACTAAAAACTTAAAACTAAAAACTAAAAACTAAAAAAGATATGAAATTATTGAAATCAATTATACTGTGTGGACTGGGTGCTGCTGTCATCTCGCTGTCGTCTTGTGACGACATGCTCACCAAGAGCGAACGCACCAAGTTTGAGCTCGGACCTGAGTTCTGGAGCAATGCCAATCAGGTCGCCAGCTATAGCAATGTCCTGTATGAGAACTATACTGGATATGGTACAGGTGGTGGCGCTGGCTGGTTCTATTTCAAGAGTTTGAGCGACGACCAGGTGAATCCCAGCTTTGATAACTGGATGTTCACCACGGTTCCCGGCACCTCGACCTACTGGAGCACGCCTTATACCGAGATTCGCCGCTGCAACTATATGTTGACCGGCTTGCAGAGCTCGACCCTCGCTGAGGGCGAGAAGAGCTATTATGTAGCTGTTGGCCGCTTGAATCGCGCCTGGCAGTATTATCAGCTCGTGCGCATGTACGGTGATGTCAACATGCTCGATGAGGTCATCCTTGATCCCGAGGCTCAGAGCGATGTTGTCTATGGTCCCCGCACCGACCGTGACGTGGTCATGGACTTCGTGCTCGAGGATCTGAACTATGCTGTTCAGAACCTGGGTGCCGGCGGCAAGAATTCCTGGAGCAAGGATATGGCCCTGGCCATGAAGAGCGACATCTGCCTGTTTGAGGGTACCTATTGCAAGTACCGCACTGTTGAGGACAATGGCAAGGCTGCCGACGCTACCCGTGCCCAGAAGTTCCTCAACGAGTGCGTTGATGCCTCGCAGCAGCTGATGAACTCGGGCAAGTACAGCCTTACCGCCAACTATGGCGAGGTCTATAACTCGCTCGACCTGAGCAAGAGCAGTGAGGTCATCTTCTTCCGCAACTACGTG
>ONKD01000027.1 GCA_900318345.1 uncultured Prevotellaceae bacterium | reverse complement strand
GTCGCCATTGAAGGCGCCCATGATGTAGATTTCCTCATCCACTGCCGTGCCATAGGGGGCAATAAACTCAAGCAGGATGCGGTCGGCGCGCGTCTCAAACTGCTGGCGCTCGTGGTCAAAGATGATGTCCTCATCCTTGGAGCAACTGGTCATCACGCTCATGACGGCCAGCAGTGCCACTATCAGACTGTATATATTCCTTGTTTTCATATCTATGTCTTATTATTACGGTGTGATAACAATTAATAATTGGGATTCTGGATAAGACCGGGATTAACCGTCAATGCCGACTGAGGCAGAGGGTACCACTCGTATTTCTCACTACGCGTAGCAGGCAGGTCGATGCCAGCCTCGGTAGCACGGCCCCAGAACCACCAGGTGCCTTGGGTAAACTTATTGAAGCGGCGCAGGTCGGTGCGGCGGCGGTTGCCTTCGCCCAGGTATTCCTTACCCCACTCACTCAACATCCAGTCCATATCAAAGCTGGTGAAGCCAGGACCTGCAACAGCGAGGGCAGCGGCACGGTTGGCAGCGGTGAAATAGCGCTGGCGCACGGCATCCACATAGTTCTTGGCCTCGCCACTGTTGCCCTTGCGCATCTCGCACTCGGCAACATTGTAATAGGCCTCGGCCAGACGGAACTGAACGTCATCAATCGACTTGAAGCCACCGGCATCGTCGTTGGGATAAAGGGGATACTTCACCAAGCGAACGCCCGAGTTGGTCTCACCCCAGCGGGGGCTCATGACGGTCTCCAAGGTGCGGCCCTGATTGAGGAAGGTTCCCACCTGATCAACATACACCAGATCTTGGCCATCGCGGTCTGCATCAGCCTTGAGGACATCGCCGGTGCCGAAGTTGGCACGCATCACGCCCTTGAGGAACATACCGGGACCATGAGTCTTGGTCGTCACATTATATACGTAGTTCTGCTTGCGGATGTCGCGGTCGTCAAAGCGCTCGTAGGGGGCGCCCAACTTGTCATTGTAGGGAGCAGCCAGGAAGCACTTTGCGCCCTCGGTACCACCAGTGGGCAATACCGTGCCTGAGTTATCATAGCTGGGCACGAGGCACACGCAGTTCCAAGCACCAATGCCATCGTAAGACTGGCCGAAGTAGTCGGCATAGCCGTACCACATGCCCACCATCGTGCGCACGTTACTGATGGCATTAGCGGCACCCTGACCATCCTCGGCAGCAAGCGCAAAGATAACCTCGGGGCACTTCACGTTGTCAATACTGTACAGGTCGCGGTAGTTGTCGGCAAGACGGTATGAACCAAAGTCGCCATTGATGATCTGCTTGGACAAAGCCTCGCACTCGTCATAATGGGCCTCCTTGATAAAGACCTCGGCATTGAGCAGCAGACGGGCCTTCAACAGGCGGTTCATGGCCTGGTTGGCACGGTTGACGGTAGTGCGGTTGCCGTCCTCACGGGCAAGCTGCAAATAGGTCTCGTCGAGCTCTTGTGCGATGAAATCATAGATTTTCCTACAAGAGGTGTCCCAATCGGGATCGGCGGTGCCGGGCACCTCACTACCAGCCTTGACGTTCAAGGGCAGCGCGCCACCCCAAAGCTCAAACAGGCAATAATAGTTCCAGGCGCGGATAGTGCGCACCTCAGCCACATACTGGTTGAGTTTGTCTTGATCCATGCCCAGGTCTGCAGCATTTAGACCCTCCAGGTCATTCAACAGCAGATTGGCAAGACCTACAGCTGTCCAAGCGCCAGACCAAGCGTTCTGGATGATGGTGGACTCACTGTTCCAATTGTGCCACGAGAGCACCGTCTTCATGGCCTCGTCCCATCCCCACTGGCCGCCGTTCCAGACGCGCCAGGTAAGCTGGTCGGAGGGATACTCGCTCAAGTGGAAGAAGTTCTCGCCGGCGAGGGTCGATGACGTCTGATTATAGATGGCGGCAACAGCACCCTTGACACTGGCTTCGTTCTGGTAATACACAGTGGCGTCAATACGGTCATTGACTTTCTCGTCCAGGTCTGTACACGATGAGAGTCCCAACACGCTCACTGCTATCGCTATGATGATATATTTGAAATCTTTCATAATCATTTGTCTGTTTATTGATTAGTGGAAACGTACGGTTACGCCCAGGGTAAACTGGAAGGCCTGAGGATAGGCACTGTTTGAGTCAATACCGGGAGTGATGCCGGTTGAAGTGACAATCGAGGGATCGTTGCCCTTGTAGCCCGTGAGGGTGAACAGGTTCTTAGCCGACAGATAGACGCGCAGGCTCTCCAACAGGTTGCGTGTCTTGGGCATGAAGGTGTAACCCAGGGTCACATTGTCAAGCTTGAAGTAATCACCCTTCTCAAGGAAGTAGCTCGAAATGATGCTACCACCAGCATTGACGTCAGCATAGTCAGTATAGGCGCTGGCCAGCACATTGTCGGTACCGCAACCCTTGAGACCCATGCCGTAACGGCGCATGTTGAAGATCTTATAGCCAAAGGCGCCACGCATAAGCGTGCTCAGGTCCCAATTATGCCAAGTGAACGAGTTGGTCCACGAGAGGAAATGCTTGGGTGCACCGTTACCGATGTTGCGCTTCCATGAGGGATCGGCTTGAGCCGCGGGAACAGCATTGCCGTCGTTGTCATAGACCATGAACAGGCCATGCTCGTCGAGACCCGCATGTTCAAAGCCGTAATACTGGCCGATGAGACCGCCTTCTGCCACACGGAAGAAGTACTCGCTCGTTCCCACGCCGGGCTTGCGGTACAGGTCCAGATAACTCATCTGATAGACGTCGCTCGAGAGCTTGGTGAGCTTGGTCTTGCCAGTGCTCCAGTTGATGCCAGTGGTCCACTTGAAGGCGCCCTTGGTGAGCACATCATAGTCAAGCACAACCTCAACACCTGTATTCTTGGTGGTTCCCACGTTCACGAGAATGGAGTTATAGATGAACGGGGGCTGCGGAGCGGTGTAGTTGTAAAGCAGGTCTTGGCTGCGGCGGTCGTAGTACTCGACACTTCCGCGCAAGCGGCTGTCAAATGCCACAAAGTCAACGCCCACGTTAAAGGCTGTCGATTTCTCCCAAGCCAGGTCAGGGTTGGCGTTCACCGAAGGGGCATAGCCGTTAATCCACTCGCCGTCCATATAGTATGCACCATAACCGCTGTAGGTCGAGAGCGACTGGTAAGCGTTGAAGTCACTGCGGCCCGTCACACCGTAGGAGATACGGGGCTTCAGGCTCTGGAAGGTACGGGAAAGACCTTCGGCAAAGGGAGTGCGGATAATTTCCCAAGCCAATGATGCCGAGGGGAAGTTACCCCACTTCTTGTTGGCACCAAATTTGGTGCTGCCCTCATGACGCATCGAAACGGCAGCAAACAACATATCCTTATAATTATAGTTCAAACGACCAAAGAAACCAATCAGGGTCGATTCCGACGAGCCAGCCCACATGTTGGCCTTGCCGTCGCGCAGGTAAGTACCGTTGGCGATACCATGGTAACTCATGCTGTCATACACAAAGCCCATGTTCTCGTTTCCGCTCTGCTCCCAGCGGGTGCGCTCCCAAGAGTAGCCCACAACAGCCTTCAGCTGATGGTCGTCGAGCGTGAGAGTGTAGTTGCCCAGCCACTCCAGTCGGTTAGTCCACCACTTCTGGTAGTTGATGTTAGCACGGCCAGCATAACCGTTCCAGTAGCTTTCGCTCGATGTGCTGGGTGTGTAGAAGTTGGACTTCAGGTCATTGTATTGCAAAGCGTAGCTCAACGAGGTGTTGAGGTAGTGCTTATCAGTCTGGATCAGGTTGACCTTAACGTCACCATTACCCAGCAGATAAACGCGGTCACCGTTGCTCACGTTATTTTTCAAGTCATTCACCGGATTGTGGATGTCGGTGGGACTGTTGGGCTGGTAATAGGTACCGTCCTCGTTAAACACGGGGATGGTGGGGTTCATCGTCAGCGCTGTGTCAAACAGGCCGTCGTTACCCCATTTCTCATGCACCTTGCGGCCCGAGAGCGATGCGTTGAATTGCAGGAAATTGTCCAGCACACGCTGTTCACCAACGAAGCGTGCGCCATACTCCTCGCGGCCCGACACGATGTCGAGTCCGTTACCGCGCTTGTAGTTAATTGAGGCGCCAAAATAGCCGTTCTTGGTCGAACTGTCAATCGACAGGTACTGGTTGAGGTTGTAGCTCATGGGGCGGGTAATCTCATCCCACCAGTTGGTGTCACCGCCATAGTCCTGGCCACGACGTGAACGACGGAATTCATCGGTCGTCAAGATGCGGGGCTTGGGCTTGGCAAAGTTGGCAGCAATGTAGCTGTCATAGGTTACTGTGGTCACACCAGGGGCACCAGCGCCCTTCTTGGTGGTCACGAGGATGACACCGTTGGCACCACGGGTACCATAGATAGCGGCCGAACCTGCATCCTTAAGAACGGTGATGCTCTCAACGTCCTGGGTAGCAATGTTACGCAGGTCACCGCCAGCGATACCGTCAATAACGATGAGCGGGCCATTGGAGGCGGTGAGCGAACCGGCACCACGCACCTGGAAGTCGGTCATCGAGTTGGGATTGGCAGCAGCAGCGGTGCTCACGTTCAGACCAGCCACCTTACCAGCCACGAGTGCCAAAGGATCACTGGCAACACCCTGGTTGAACTGCTTCTTGTCGATTTGAACAACCGAACTCGAAATTTCCTTCTTGGCCAGTGAACCGTAGCCCACAACCACTACCTCATTAAGCTGTGAACGCTCCTCATTGAGGGTGATTTCAAGATGGCTTTGGCCATTGATAGCCACTTCCTGGGTCTCAAAACCGATGTAAGATACCACCAGGGTTCCGTTACTGGGAGCGTTCTCGATGGTGAATCGGCCATCGAAATCAGTGACGCTTCCGTTAGTTGTACCCTTGACGGCGACACTGGCACCAATCAGGTCTTCACCGGTCTCATCCACAATGTGGCCAGTGACCGTCAAGGTCTGTGCCGAAATGCCCAGGGCAAACATCAGCGCAACGCACACCATCAGTGTACGATGCAACAATCCTGTTTTACATTTCTTCATTGTCAATAAAATTAAGTTAATATAAATTGATTTTGGTAATAAGTTTTGTCGTCATCAATAACAGGTCATCCGCTGTCAAGCATTGCAAAATTAGCATGCATGCATGACCGCACAAATAGCATCAAACAAAAATCTAAATTAGAATTTAAGTTAAATCACTGAATTTCAGTAATATACATGACTAAAAACAATAAGAAAATCTAACTGATTTTAAATTCAAAAGCAACTTCGAGGGAGGGGTAGCAAACAGCAGTTTTCAGCTTTCGATGGCCTTAACCTGAGATTCGAAGTCGTCCTTGCTGAGGGCGCGGGCCTTGAGTTTTGAGCGATAAGTATAAATGGTGGTGAGGCTTGCCCTCAGAATGTTGGCAATGCTCTGGTTGTCGGTGATGCCGATGCGTATCAGCGCCAGCACACGCGACTCGGTCGTAAGGCGTTTGCCCTGCTTTACCTCGATCTTGCCGTCTTCCTGCAACAGTTTATTCACTTCATCGACAAAGTTGGGGTAAATGTTCAGGAATGCGTGGTCAAAGTTCTCGTAGAACAATTTAGCATTTTCGGCGCCAAAGTGGGTGCTCTTCAACTCACGCACCAGGTCTTCGGTCTTGCGGTCACGATACAGGCGGTAAAGGGCCTTGCGCTGTTCCTCGCCACGGTCGATGAAACGGCTCGACAACGTCAAGAAACGGGCAATATACTGCTCCTTCAGCTGCTCACGTTCTCGCAACAGGCCGTTGCTCTCGTGCAGTTGTTGAACAGTGTCGCCCAGTTGGGCATTGACCTGTCGCAACTGCTCGTTGATGGCCTTTTTCTGTTCATTCAAGCGGCGATAACGCTTCAATAGCTGGTAGATGGCGATAACACCCACAACCAGCAACAGTGCGATGAGCGAAATGGCACCCAGCAGCCACATCATGTTGTGGTGGTTGCGCTCCTGCTTGGTCTGATAGGCATTGAGAATCTTGGGCACGATGCGCGAAGCTTGGATATTGCGCAGGCGTGTACCATAGAAGTTGGCATCGTCCACAGCCACACGCATGTAGCGGTAAGCACGGTCGATGTCCCCCTCGTCAAAGAGGCGGTCGGCAATCGTTCTCAGGGCCGTGTTCTCGCGGATGCATCCCTCAAGGTCGCTCTCGGCGCTCTTGATCAGGTATTCCATCTGCTTGTCCTTGTCACCCATTTGGGAATAGTAGAACGACATCGTGCTGGTGATAATTGAATAGATGCGGTCGCCGCTCTTGTATCGCTGCAGCAACGAGGTCAGCATGTCTATCGCCCGCTTGGGATTTCCGCTATCAGACTGGCATTCGGCTGTGGTTATCAAGTAGTTCACGTCATTACGAGGCCCGTCAAGCTCGGTGACACGCTTGCGCAACGCGACAAGCTGTCGAACAGCCTCGTCAGCATAGCGAGTGCCCTGCATGAACTCGGCCTGGTAGATGAGCAGGTCAGTCCTAGTGCGGTAATAGCGGATGAACTGGTCGGGCATCAACCTGGTGGTATCGATTTGGACCAGCGTCAGTCGTGCCTGCTCCATCAGGCATGCAGTGGACAGGATGTGCGCCAAGTTCAGGCGGCTATCGTTGATTAGTCGGTTATCGCCTAACTGAGTTGCAATATCCAAGCATTCAGTTACATAAGTATAAGCTGAGTCGTACTGATAGGCGGCATACTCCTCAAACAAGCGGCTCAAAACAGTATAGTGGTCAACTGGCGCCTTCATCCTGACCACATCGGCCTTCATGCGCTCCAAGCGTGCCTCTTTCTCGGACACCATCTGGGGCTGGGCGGCAATCAGGCTATCGAGCCGATGGAATGGCTCTGGTGCAGCTGCCATCATCTTGACCGCCACCAGAACCATTGTCGCTAAAGCCGCTATTTGCTTTTTAGTTCCCAAATTGGTTGATTTTTGGAAATCAGTTGCTTAAAATGATATCAATAATCTTACTAACGTCACTGATATTCACCTCGCCATCATTGTTCACATCAGCGCGCTGCAACAAAGATTCATCTTGAGTACCGTCTAAGAGGATGTCAATCAACTTGGTGATATCGCTGATGTTCACTTCACCGTCGTTGTTCACGTCTCCCAAAAGGAAGTCAACGGCGGGTTCTCCATTATAATACACCTGATAGCCACCAGCAGGAATCGAGAAACTTTGGGTCGCATTCAGGTTAACGGGAATCGCGGTCAAACCATCAGCGATGTTATTGACATCGATCGCCTTTTTCCACTCGCCGGCCTTCAGGCCTGACACGACTGTATTGACTGTGCTGGTACCCAAATTGAGCACTACCAGGCACTGCTGGTCATTGTGACTACGGGTGTAGGCAATCACATTATTATTGCCAGTATTGAGGAAAGTCACCTCGCTGGCGCGGTCGCCGTTGTCGATGAGCGCATCACAACTGTGCTTGAGGGCCGTGAGCGCCTTAACCGTATTCAGCATCTTGCTGTCAACTGAATTCCAGTTGATGGGAGTGCGGTTAAAGTAGTCCAGCTTGCGCGACATCAGATAACCGGTTTCCTGACCGTTGTACAGCATGGGCATGCCATAGAGGGTGAACGTCAACACGGTGAAGGCATAAGCATTGTTGCCATACTGGGTCGTCATCGAGCTGTTGTAGTTCTGGTCATGGTTAGTGAGGTAAACCATTCGGCTGATGTCGATAAAGCGCAGGTCGCCCACCAGGTTGCGGCACTGGTTGAGCACGCCGGTGGGATTGTTCTTGTTGTTGACCAGCGCCGACTGGAAGCCCCACGCGTAGTCATAGTCCCAGCCACACACGAGCAGGCGCGACACGCTATTGGCCATATCACCCTCGCCAAGCATGGTGATGGTCTTACCAGGCTTGTACTCCTTCAACGCCTTGATGGCCCGGGTCCAGAAAGCCGTGGGTATCGTATTGCTGCTGATGTAGTCACAACGGAAGCCGTCGATGTCGGCCTGATCGATCCAATATTCCATCGCCTCGATCATGGCCACTTGGGTGGCCTCCTTGCTGTAGTCCAGCTGATAGACGTCGCCATAGCCGTTGGGGCTGGTGAGCGTCGAGTTATAGTAGTCACGGTGTTGCGTGATCCACACGTTGTCCTTTGCAGTATGGTTAGCGACCCAGTCAAGCCACACTTGCATGCCGCGCTGATGGGCAGCATTGACGAAATTCCTGAGGTCGTCAATTGTACCGAAGTCGCTGTTCACAGCATGGTAGTCACGAGGAGCATAGGGACTGCCGAGTGAGCCGATGCGGCCTTGCACGCCACGTGGGTGGATGGGCATGAGCCAGATGATGTCAATGCCGAGGTCCTTGAGGTAATCTAGGCGCTGTTGAGCAGCCGCAAGAGTCCCCGCACTTGTAAAATTATAAAGATCAAGCTCGTAAATCACATTCTGGTTGGGCACAAAAGTGCACTCGCCAGCTCCGATGATTCGGGTCAACTGTCCCATCACATAATAACCATGATTGGTGAACGAGCCATCGACGCGGCCGCCCTGGTTATTCCAAGTGAAAATCAGGCCCGTGGGCATGGCCCTCGTTCCGGTATAAGTCCATTTATAGATTTTATTGCCGCTTTGGGTATCACCCATATAAGTCATGGCAGGGCCAGGCCAAGCAGTGCCCACATAGGCTTGCCCATCGGTGTTACCTTCCCACACCCAAATCTTGGGGGCGTCGGTCACACTGCTGTTGGCCTCAAAGAACACACAAACCTCGTCGCTTGAGGACAACGATGGCTCATAAACCGCCGCCTGAGTGAGCAGCACCACGAAACAAGAAGTCAGGAAAAATAAGAAACGTTTCATTTTGGTTATTTTTATTATTTTGTTTTGATTTTTTACAAAGGTACACATAAAAACGATTCGCGACTGCTTTACAAGAAAAAATCTAAACTTTTCAAAGGTTCAACCCTCTCATTTTCAGTAATTATTGATAAAAAAATGGCGTTTAAAATCAAAATCCTTATCATGTAATAATTGGCCCTTGATCGCCCAAAACTGGCCGCCAATTGCACAAAAACAGACAACTGAACACTTTTTTTCTTAATTTTGCACCCTGGTAAACGACAAGTGAGACTCATGGTATCGACAATACATCTTTTAGGGGTCATTTTGACCGTCGCCCTGCTGCTGGCAGTGAGCTGGCTATCGGCGCGCAAGGTCAACGATGCCCACAGCTTCACCACCGGCGGCAACTCAGGCAGCTGGATGGTGTGTGGCGCGCTACTGGGTACGCTGGCAGGAGGTCAATCGACCATCGGCACCGCCCAGCTGGCCTTTTGCTATGGGCTGTCGGCATGGTGGTTCACGATTGGAGCCGGCCTGGGTGCATTGGTATTGGGACTATTCTATGCAGGGCCCTTGCGCCGCAGCCCGTTCACAACCCTGCTCGAGGTAGTGAGCCATGAATATGGCCATAAGGCCGAGACCGTTGGGTCAATCCTCTTCTTGATCGGCATTTTCATCAGCATCATGTCACAGGTGTTGTCGTCATCGGCAATGATTGGCAGCCTGTTCGGCATCTCTACCTTATGGGCGTCAATCATCGGTGCTATACTCATCGTGCTGATGGTGTTTTTTGGAGGAATTCGCAGTGCTGGAGCGGGAGGCATCGTTAAGCTGGTTTTGCTTTACTTCTCGTCGCTGGCAGCAGGCATCGTCGTTTGGCACGTTGCAGGCGGCCTAACGGGACTGGCCAACAGCGTCGACACGGTCTATCAATCCCCTGCCCTAGCCCAGTTCAATGGGCTGACCGATGTCGAGAGCATCCACCAGCGCTATGGCAGTCCATTTGCAAGAGGCGTTTTCAAGGACTTGGGCGGCTGTTTATCACTTATCCTGGGAGTGGTCTGCACCCAGAGCTACGCCCAGTGCATCTGGTCGGCTGCCACAACCCGCAAGGCACGTCGGGGCGCGATACTGTGTGCCATGTTCATGCCCATCATCGGAGCCGCATGCACCCTCGTGGGCATCTATATGCGTGGGCATTATGTAACAGCCGAAGAGCTCGCTTCACTACAGGCAGCTGGCGAGACATTGCCTCAGGGCTTGGGCGTCATCGAGAGTTCGGCACAAGCGTTTCCCGCATTCATTCTCAAGCATCTGCCCGCATGGTTAGGCGGCCTGATGCTTGGAACGATGCTCATCAACATCCTGGGGTGCGGTAGCGGCTTGTCGCTGGGCGCTGCCACCATCCTCGTGCGTGACGTGTACGGCAACTTCAAGCGACGCATGGGTATGACATCGTCGCCGCTGTCCCAATTAACTCAAACCCGTCTGTCAATCGTGGGCATCCTCACTGCGGCTGTGATTGCTACCCTACTGTCCCATAGCACCTTCATCAACGACCTGGGCTTCCTGTCGCTGGGATTGCGCGCTGTCGCTATCCTGTTCCCGTTGAGTTTCGCCCTGTGGTGCCCGGGCCGCTATAAGCCCAGCCGCGTTCTGCTCTCGATGCCCGTGGGTGTCGCCGCCATGCTACTGGCCAACTTCGCTGCACTCCCAGGCGACGCTGTCTATTACGGCCTCGCCGCCTCCCTCATTATGATAGTATCACGTCGATGATGGCGCTGATGTCGGAGATGTTCACCTCGCCGTCACCGTTCACGTCTCCTGACGTGAGCGCTTCACTGCCAAGAATCATGTCGATGATGGCACTGATATCGGAGATATTCACTTCACCGTCACCATTGACATCGCCAGGGACTACAGCAGTCTCACGATATACAAACGAAATCACGGGACCGTAGGCAGTGGTATGACTATTGCCGTCAAAATCGAGGTAGCTCGTCTTGCAGCGGGCATAATAGGTATCGCCATCCACCATGAACTTGCCGTCCACCTTGATTTCCTCGGCAGGGAGTGTTGTCTCGTACTGACCATTCTTTAACGTCTCGATGAAGCGTGAACGTCCCCAGACGCTTTCCTTGCTCGACACCTCAACAACGTAGGACGTTGCCCAGGACCTGGGCTTAAGGGTGATGTGCTGCCCACGGTAGAGCGTGCCGCCATCGACAGGCACCGCAAAACGCGCTGCGGCATGTGCCACCGAGAAACGCGCCACATTACTTGTCATGGCTTCGCCATCAACCGTGAGTTTCACACGGATAAAATAGGTGTTGCCCGGCTCAAGGAGTTCGTCGGGGATTTCAATCATTCCCGTTGCCGAAGTGCCAGTGAAAAGGACTGACGACGGCTGGAACGAGTCATCGGCCGAGACTTCGATTGTCGCGGGCGCATCGCTGCCGCAGGTGTACCACTGGGCCACTATGGGCACATCGATTTCCTCGCTGCCATCAACCGGAAAAGTAATGGTGAGCAACATGGGCGTGAAAGCTCGTACCTCGCTCACACCGCTGTAGCAACTGTCGGCACACGACTGCACACGCCAATACTGCTCCTCGCCATGTTTCAGTTTACTGAACAACAACACACTGGCAACAGTATCGGTCACAGTCACACGCTCAAGCACGTTGCTAAACTCGCGGCTTGCTGCTATCTCGACCACATAGCTAGTCGCGCCCTCAACCGACTTCCAGTTAAACTTGAAAGGCGCATCAACAATAGCTTCATTATCAGGTGATACAAGAACAGGATTTTCCAGCTGGTCAAGTTCTATGCTCAAGAAAGCGGGCTCCCACTCATTGCCCACACGGTCGAGTACGCACACAGCAAACTGATAGCCTTGACGATACTGCTCGGGGATGTCAAACTCGGTCTCATAGCTCATGCCCAGCAGGTAGTCGATTTGGCCAGTGAAGGTGCTCCTGTTCATCGTGATGGGGAAAGCATAAACGCTGTAGCGCACATTATCATAGCCATCCCAGTGCAGCCGATTGCCCGTGCGGTCCAAGTTCTGCACCACACCCGGATTGTACCCTTCCTTCCACGGCATGGCAGGAGGCAGAGCGGGACGGGTAAACACCGTGTTCTTGAGATGATGGGCCAACGAGTAGGAGTTCAACGCGTACAGGTACTTGCACGAGTAGAAGATGGTGCCAGGATTGCCGTCGACTGATGACGTGCGATTAAACTCCACCTCGTCGGTCGGTTCCTTGTACTGGACCTCGGTCGACGTGCTTGTCAAACCAGCAATATAAGTGGAGATATAGACTTGACGGCCAAAATGATGAGCAATTTGGCCCCACCACGCTGTGATCAAGCCATAGTCGTTTGTGCTGTGACCAAAAGGCCAATAGACCTGAGGCGAGATGTAGTCGATGCTGTGAGCCTCGAGCCATGCCAGTGGGTCGCTGAAAATGCCGTTATACTGCCAGTCGCTGCCAGCGGGACATGGATCCACGCCATGCATACCAGCTACCGCCGAACTTGAAGCCGCCACACCCGCGGGCGAGATGCCGTAACGCACCTCGGGCCTGGTCTCCTGAATCATGTCATAAACAGCCCGCACCATGCGGTTGACGTTGTCGCGGCGCCAGTCGGCAAACGAGAACGACGTTCCCGATGCTTGCCACTCACCATAGTCCTCGGCACTGGCATCGGTCGGGATGCCGCTGGGATAGAAATAGTCGTCATAGAGGATGCCATCCACATCATAGTTAGTGATGATTTCCTTGCACACCGCCACAATGCGGTCAATCGTGCGCTCCTGGCCTGGATCGAGAATGACAGTCGTGCCATAGCTGAGCAGCCAACCGTCCTCCTTGAGTTCCTGGTCATAGGGTGTGTTCCAGTCGGTACCCGTGCTCCAGCGATAGGGGTTAACCCACGCATGACACTCCATGCCACGCTTGTGGCAGCCCTCGACCACATACTGCAACGGATCAAAACCCGGGTCTTGACCGCGGCGCCCCGTCAGGTAACTGGACCACGGCTCGATGCTCGACCGATACATCGCGTCACACATCGAACGCACCTGGAAATTCACCGCATTGAAACCGTTGACCTGCAACGAGTCGAGCAAGCGGTCCATCTGGGCCTTTTGCTTGTCGGCACCAGCACCCTGTGTGGGCCAATCCAGGCCCCATACCGTGGCAACCCATGCCGAACGGAACTCACGCTTAGGCGTGCCATAGGCCCACACCTGTGCCATCATCCCTGACAACACGAGCGCAAGAACTAAAGTAAGGTAAAAACGTTTCATATTCTAAAGATTTGTGGTTAATTCTTAAAAATCATAAATCCCGACAAAGTTAGCACAAAAAAAGCGCAACCGCAAAGGGTCGCGCAGTACCTTATAAATATTTAACGCTTTTAATCTACCTTACTCCCACTGGATTTACAGCCGGTCAAAGGGAATGCGAGACAGCAATTCGCCAAAGCGGTTAGCACCCTCCTGCAGCTGACCCTCGACCATCTTGCGCATGAAGAACGGCAATTGCAGCTGCAACTCGGCCGTGCTCATGGTGGTCTCGTCGGGTTGAGACTCAAGATTGATGACCATATTGATGGGTACAGGCGACTGTAGTGCAGTATAAACCACTTTCTCGCCAGGCACGCTGCCCTCATGGTCCAGGGCAAGCGTCACCTCGCCCATAGGAGACTGGATGGATATCGAGTCCTCGCCAAACTTAACCGCGTCGAGGTGCTGTCGCGCCTGGTCGTCTATCTTGTCGGCATTGAGCTCAATTTGTTGCTTGATGAGCGAGGGATTAGTTAGTTTACTGTAGATTGTCGCAGCATCACAAGCGATGCTATGAGGATTGCTCTTGAATGATTCCATTATTATGAGTTAACAGTGAACAGTTAAAAAATTGGCAGTTAATCTACTGAATCAAAGCCGGCTGGCGTCCAGTTCTCGGGGTCGCTGTGCCATTGCTGCAGCGTGTCGGCATCGGCCTCTGTTATCCTGTTGTCATTGATGGCCACATCAAGCATCGTGTCAAAGTTGGTGAGGGTTACCACCGGTAATTTTGCACGCTTGAGGGCCTTGGCTGCCGATGAAAACTGGTAATCAAATATGACCAGAGCGCCGAGGACAATTCCCCCTGCTTCACGCACGGTGTTGAGGCACTTCATGCAGTTGTTACCTGTCGAGAGCTGATCCTCAATCAAGACCACCTTTTGGCCCGGCTTGATATCACCCTCGATGAGGTTCTCAAGTCCGTGATCTTTGGGTGTGGAACGCACATACACAAAAGGCATGGCCAGCGAGTCGGCGACCAATGCACCATGGGCGATGGCGCCCGTTGCGATGCCGGCGACCACTTCGGTTTCACCAAAGTTTTCCATGATCAGGCGTGCCATTTCCACTTTAATCAAGTTGCGAACCTCGGGATAAGACAATGTCATGCGCAGGTCACTATAGATGGGCGACTGCCACCCCGTAGCCCATGAAAAAGGGCTGTCGGGCTGTAACTTGATGGCATTGATCTGCATCAGTTTCTCAGCAAGTAAGGTATCTAATTTCTTCATTTTTGATATTAAAGGTTGAAAATTGTGGCGAAATTAGCAAAAATCCCACGTATCCCGAGCAAACTTTGCCAAGAAAATGAAATCAGCATCAAAAAATTTTTGATACGCAGGTTCAACCAGTAAATGCCGAATCACATGATTTTACTAGGTTTTTTAGGATTATAAGCGCTTTTCTCGGTTATTCTTCCTAATTTTGCAACAGCAAATCAAACATTAACCAGCTCACATGACAGACTGTAAAACAGGTATAGTGCTTGAGGGTGGTGGCATGAGAGGCATGTACACCAGCGGCATTCTCGACGTACTCATGCAGAACCACATATATTTAGACGGCATGGTTGGCGTCTCGGCAGGCATCGCCTTTGGCTGCAACTACAAGTCACGTCAGGCAGGACGCGCGTTGCGCTATAACGTGCGCTTTGCCCACGACAAGCGATATAGCGGCATCAGGTCTTTACTCAAGACCGGCAACTACTATAACGCTTGGTTTGCCTATCATCTGGTTCCCACTCACTATGATGTGTTTGACTACAACGCCTTTGAAGAGTCGCCCATGGAATGCTATGCCGTGTGCTTTGACGTGAACACGGGCGAAGGGGTCTATCAACGGTTAGACAAGGTGGATTATGAGTGTTTTGAATGGATACGCGCGTCGGCATCGATGCCCGTGGTGGCCCAACCTGTTGAGGTGGGAGGCCACTTGCTGCTTGACGGAGGGCTGGCCGACTCGATTCCGTTGCAATTCATGATCAACAAGGGATATGACCGCAACGTGGTTATCCTTACCCGCGAGGAAGGTTTCAGGAAAACCGAGGAACACGGCTTGTGGCTGATGAAACCCTTCCTGCGCAAGTATCCCCGTGTCATCGAGGCTCTCAAGCATCGCCCCGCCGCCTATAACCAGCAACTGCAGTTTGTGCGCGAGCAGGAGCGTCAAGGCAAAGCATTTGTATTCAGGCCAATGAAGGCTCTCAATGTCAGCCGCACGACCCATGACCCTGATGAAATGAACCGTGTGTACAAACAGGGCCGCGACGAGGCTTTGCAACGACTTGAAGAACTCAAGCAGTTCCTGGCTCAGAGCACCGACGATAACAACAAATGATTAAGCCCAAGCAACCACTATCGCCCACCCAGGCTTTTAACCGCGCTGCCGCCTTGTGCGCCCGCAGCGAGCAATCGTCATGGGACATCCGCGAGAAACTCGTCAAGTGGGGCTTAAACACAAGTGACGCTGGCCAAGTGCTGGAACAACTCAAAGGGCAAGGCTTTATCGACGACGGACGTTATGCCAGGGCATTTGTGAAAGACAAATTCGCCTTCAACGGTTGGGGGCGGGTGAAAATCGCCTATCAACTGCGCCAAAAAGGCATCCCAGCCGAACTCATCGCCGATGCACTGACGGCCATTGATGATGACCAGTACCACCAACGGCTCATCGAACTGTTGAGTGCCAAATGGCGCAGCGTGAACCATGACAATTCCCGTGCGGCATGGGCGTCGATGATGCGTTTTGCCTGTTCACGCGGCTTTGAGACACCCCTTGCTGCCGAATGTGTCAAACAAGTGACCCGCCTTGATGCTGAAGAAGATTAAACAATGGCTTGGTGCAGCAGCCGACATAGCAATGCCGCGCACGTGTCCCGTGTGTGGCAAGACGCTCGACAGCGATGAACGCTGGATTTGCCGCAAATGCCTTGCCGCATTGCCGCGCACCCGATATGAGGACGTGCCATTCAACACCATGGAACAGCACTTTGCGGGCCAAGTGCCCATCGAGCGGGCAACCGCCTATTTTTTCTATGAGAAAGGCTCGCCTTACGCCTCAATCCTGCATGACATCAAGTACCATAGCACGCCGTCGATGGGGCGGTGGCTCACGGCACGCGCGGTGACCGACATGGCGGCCAGCCGTTTCTTTGACGGCATCGATATGGTAACTGCCGTGCCCTTGCACCGCAGCAAGCTCGCCCAACGCGGCTACAATCAGAGTGAGTACCTTGCCCGGGGCTTTGCCGATGCTCTCAACATCCCATACGTCGAGATGCTTAAGGCTGTCCGCCCCCACTCTACCCAAACCCACAAAGGCGCGATGGACCGCTGGAAAAACATTCAGGGCAATTATGCTTTAAAGCGCGGTGCCGAACAATGGGCCGGAAAACACATCCTGCTGGTTGACGACGTTGTGACAACAGGAGCGACCCTCATCGTCTGTGCCACCGCGTTGAGAGAGATTCCCAATGTGACCGTTTCCCTATTCACCCTCGCCGCCGCTCGCCTGGAATAACGCGCAAATGTGTCATGATGGAGTTGACATAGGGCTGAAACCGCCATTAAGGGTTGTGAAAAAGGACAAAAAGCATTACCTTTCCCTGAGCTGCACTCGGGCAAGGTAGGCGGCGCCTCGGGATAAAAAAAAGAATAAATTCTTTTTGTTCTCCGCTCGGCTTGCACTATCTTTGTAGCGTTGAAGATATTCAGGACAAAAATATTGCCGTTCAAGGGATTCACAGCGATTAATCTGCTGGGAACACTTTTTGTGCATCCCGGCGTTTACTTGAGTGATGAACTGATGAACCATGAGCGCATTCACACCGCCCAGCAGCGCGAGATGCTGTTTATCTTCTTTTATCTTGCCTATTGCGTCGAGTGGCTGGTGAGACTGACCATGCGGGGTAATGCTTATCGCAACATCTCCTTTGAACGCGAGGCTTATGCTAACCAGCGTAACCTGAATTACCTGAAGCATCGCCGCCATTATGCTTGGCGCAACTACATGAAGCAAACAACCCATCAACGTAAAACCCATTCAAAATGAAGAGAATAACGATCACAACCATAGTGGCTCTATTGGCCACATTTCAACTCATAGCCTATACTGCCCAAGAGGCAGTCGATAAGTTTGTGTCACATAGCTCACTGCGCTATGCCTCGGTGGGTGTTCAAGTCATTGACCTTGACTCAGCGATGTCCATCGCCAGCTATCGCCCCGACCAGGCCAACATCACCGCCTCGACGATGAAAACGGTCGTATCGTCGGCCGCGCTTGGCCTGATGGGACCACACTTTCGTTTCGAGACTCCCGTCTATCTTGATGGTGAGGTTAAGGACGGTCATTTCAAGGGCGATATCGTCATCCGTGGCATGGGCGACCCCACGTTGGGCTCGATATTCCTGCCACAACAGGCCAATATCGTTGAGGAGATACTGGATGCCCTGCGCGCCCGTGGCATCAACTCAGTCGAGGGCTCTATCCTGGGAGATGACAGTTACTATGCCTACCCCTTCTATGAGGAGAGCTGGGATGTGGGTGACCTCGCCTTTGACTATGGCACGGCTGTCCACGGGCTAAGTTTCCATGACAACCTGATGACCGTGAATTTCTCGGTCGACTCCAGGTCGCAGATCAGCAAATACCGCATCACGCCGCCCGTACCAGGGCTGAAAGTGGTCAACCGCATGCGGCGCAACAGCCGCCGCAACGCCGTCACGGCCTATCTGGACTATAGCACCCCCGCACTCGTGCTCACAGGAGAAGCTACTTCCAAAAGCTACCAAAACACTTATGCCAACCCTACCCCAGCACCGATGCTGGTCGACAGTGTTGAGCAGGCCCTGTATCGCAGCAACGACATCCGCTTCCAGCGTGAGGAGAATGCCTATGAGGAGGTGAGTGGCAACGCTGAGCATACCCTGCTCGTGTTACACAAATCGCCAGAACTGACCGAGATTATCACATCGCTGCTCGACCGCAGTGACAACATGTTCGCCCATGCCTTGCTTCGCGCCATTGGATCCCGCGACTGGGAACTGAAAAACATGGAGAACATGCCACCCGACCTCGATGCCATAGGTGTCGCAGCGGTAAAACGCTGGCTGGAACAGCAGGGCATTAACACCGAGCCGCTGTTCATGCGTGACGGCAGCGGCCTGGCCCGCGCCAACAAAGCATCGGTGAACTTCTTTGGCGACATGCTGTCGATGATGGCTCACCGCCGCTTTGACGGGGTGCGCTTGTGTGACCTCATGCCCAAGGCTGCCGGTCGTGCCGGCAAGACGTTAAAGGCTAATCCATTGAGCGATGCCATCGTACTCAAGTCAGGCAGCATGCGCCACGTGCAATGCTATGTGGGTTATTATCCTGCCAACGAGCCTCGCTACGCATTTGCAGTGCTGGTCAACAATTTCACATGTTCACAGGCGAGCATCCGTGAACAAATCGGCACTTTCCTTTGCAACCTGTTCGAGGAACTGTAATTTCCTTTATTCATAATGAAGCGTGATATAAACATACTGCCTCTTATGAAACGGCGCACCGTCCTGTTGCGGATGATTCTTGTCGTTGTGCTCGCGTTATCTTGCCTGCACAGCAAGGGAGAGGCGATTGACTCGTTATATCACATCTATTCCTATTCCGACAAAACCCACAAAGCAAATGCGGCCCAGGTCTTAGCTCAAGAGATTCATAAAAAAGGCCTGATATCGACACCGATACCCATCCAAAAATCGATGAGCGAGAAGGAGATTGACGCCAAAGTGAATTATTGCATGGCCGAGCACTACTTTGACCAAGACGATTTTGAAACTTCGCTGGAAATGGGCATGAAGGCTTATGAGCTGATCGATGACATCAAGGAGATGAATATAAAGAGCGACTTGATGGCTATCATCGCCAATGCCAACTTCAGGATGGGAAACTATGACGAGGCGCTCAAGGCCGAGCTCGTGGCTTATCAAATTGACAAAGAACTGAACGATAATGAGCTCATCAGTAGCGACCTGAATATGCTGAGTATCATATATCTGGCCGTGAAACACCCTAAACCGGGCATACACTACATCGAGAAAGCCATTGCCATAGAGCGTAAAAGCCAACAGTCCAACAAACTCGCCTCCAGACTGGCTATCGCCAGTGAGCTTTACCTCCTGAATAACGAGCCCGATAAGGCCTTGGCAACTATCGAGGAGGCTTACACCCTGGACCTCAATGACCAACGTAGTGAGAAAGCGGCCATCAGGCTAGTCCAAAAGGCTGCAGTGCTGGATCAGATGTCACAGCTTGATGAAGCCCAATCGGTCTTAAAAAAGGCCTTACCGACGCTTGAGAAGAATGAATTCCTCTACTCAGTGGCCATGTGCTATAGCCAGATGGGCGACATAGCCAACAAAAAAGGCAACAATAAAGAGGCACAAGACTATTACAAGAAAGCGTTGTCACTCAGTATCAAGTGCAGCGCTCCTATCATTGAGCAAAAGGCCGAGAGAGGTTTGTGGGAAACCATGCGCGAAGAGAATCCCTCAGTGGCCTTGCTGCATCTGGAACGGTATGCCACATTGAGCGACTCGATGCACAACAAGATCATGACCGCCAGATTAAGGCTGCTGGAAGAAGCGGTGCCCCCTTCAGAGTTACCAGTTGACTTGAACGGCAACAGCAGGAACACCCGCAGTCCACTGTTGTGGAGCGCCCTATTCCTTGGCCTCATGTTTGTAGTGGCCGTTGGCGGGCTCTTCTATGCTTGGCGCAAGACCAAAAATGCGTTGGAACTGCAGCATCAAACCCAAGAGATGCGCAAGCATTTCATCACTAACATCACCAATGAGCTGCAAACCCCGTTGACTGTCATCATGAATGCAGGGCAAGAACTGCAGGAGAAACATCGCAGCAATGCCGAAGTCAACAAACAGATAGGAAACATCATCGTTAAGCATGGTGATAAAATGCTGGACCTGGTGAACCAGTTGCTGGATATCGAAAAGGTTAGGTCAAATATTGAGCAGCCCGAATTGAAGTATGGTGATATCGCCATGTTCACACGCATGCTTGTGGACAATTTCAGCGAAAAAGCCCAACAACAACTGATACAACTGTCATTCTCATCGCAGATTAAATCGATCAATGTGGTGTTTGCGCCTGATTACATCCGCAAGATCGTCCACAAACTGATTGATAATGCCCTTAAATTCACGCCACAAAACGGCAGCATCAACGTGAGTCTTGAACAACTGGAGTCCAACGTCATGCGACTCATTGTTGCCGACACCGGCAAAGGGATACCAGAGAATGAAATCAGCCACATCTTTGAGCCTTTGTACCAGGGCTGGAATGGAGATGATGCTGTTAGTACTGGTCTGCAGCTCTCGCTCATCAACCAGATTGTAAAAACCATGAATGGTACAATCAAGGTGGAGAGTGAGCTTAACCGGGGTACGACATTCATCATCGATTTTCCCGTTCAACCCGGCAATGGTGCTGACGCCGAGCCAACCATCGAATCCCAAAGCTATGTTGAACAGCGGCTACTACCCGCCCCTGAAACCACTCAGAAACCTCTGGTCTTCATCGTCGAGAATAATGCCGACGTGGGGTTCTTCATCGCTAACCACTTGCGCGACAACTACAATTTGAGGTTCGCCAAAGATGGACACGAGGCATACATGAATGCGCAAGACCTGGTTCCTGACCTGATCATCACCAACCTGATGATGCCTGTCATGGATGGCAAACAGTTGATCAGGAAACTGCGCGCCAACCCATCGTTGAATCATATTCCCATCATCGCGATGACCACCAGCACTGCCGAGCTGGAGCGCATGTCATGCATTGAGGCTGGAGCCGACGCGGTGCTGGTCAAGCCTTTTAACTCTGGTGAATTGCGGTTACTGGCTCATCACCTCATCAAACAGCGTTCGGCCCTACGCGAACAATTCACTAAAAAAGGGACGAGCGACACCACTGAAGTGCCTGAGTCCAAGATGAGCAAGGAGGACAAGAAGTTCTTGAACAAACTGATTGATGTCATCTATGCCCAAATGGCCAAAGACGATATCGACATGGAACATATTGCGGCTGTGCTATCATTGAGCCGCAAACAATTGCGTTCGCGAGTGATGGCAATCACAGGACTCACTCCTGTGGCCTATGTGCTGCAAGTGAGACTGAATTATGCCAAACGCATGATCATGAGCGAAGACACCTCGCTCACGACCATAGCCCAAAAATGCGGTTTCCAAAATCTATCGCATTTCTCCAAAGCGTTTAAACAGCAGTTTAAAGTCAGCCCGATGCAGTTCAGGAAGAGCATAGAAGAAAACGACCTGAACAAACCGTAAAAACGATGATGAACTCTAACCCCCTTTAAAACAACAAAAAAACATTATGACACCCCACAACGAAAAAGGAATAACCCCCAGCGATTACCAGCAAGCCGAAAAGTCGATTAATCAAGCTCTTGCCAACATGGAAGAGCAGACCCACATCGAGTATGGGTCAATCATCTTGCGCAACGACAAGCCCACGCGATTCAAGTGGTTCAAGAGGATTTTGCAACGTTTCAAGAATCAATAAAAAGATTTTGATGATATTGACCCATGTTACGTTGATATTTTGTATCTTTGGGCATCAATAAACCCATCATGAGGTCATGAAACATTTTTTATTGATTGCGATAATGTTTTGGAGTTTTCTTTTTGGTCAGGCCGACGAACCTAATGACTGGGCCGACAAGGCGCACTATGCGTTGGCAAACAAAGAATTACTGTCACGGGGAACCGACACCATGCGCATTGTCCTCATGGGCAATTCCATCACAGAGTTCTGGATGGATACTCATCCCGCTTTTTTTACACAAAATCATCTGGTTGGGCGAGGCATCAGTGGACAGGTGTCGAGCCAGATGCTAGCCCGATTCAGGCAAGATGTCATCTACCTGGCTCCTCGCATCGTGGTCATCAACTGCGGCACCAATGACATCGCCGAGAATAATGGCCCCTATGATGAGGATATCACAATGGATAACATCAAGTCGATGACCGAATTGGCCATGGCTCATGGCATCCGGGTCATGCTCTCGTCAGTGCTGCCCTGTGACCAGTTTTGCTGGAATCCCTCGGTGAAAAATGTCGTCGTTAAAATCAAGCACCTCAACATGCGCATCGCTGACTATGCCGCATCGCTTGATTTGCCCTATATCGATTACTATAGCAGAATGGTAACTCCTGGTGGAGCCTTGAGAGAAGACTGCACTGATGATGGCGTGCATCCCAATGCCACAGGCTATTACTTGATGGAGCAGACATTGTTGGATATGCTGGAAAAGCAATAAGACAAATACACATTATATAATTTATAATCATTTCACATCATGAGAAAAATAACAATCTTAATCATGGCATTCATTGCAATGACATCGGCTGCCGGCAACCTCGAGAAAGCCGTTGACCGCAGCAATCTTGATCCGAGCACGCCTCCAGGCACCAACTTCTATCAGTATGCTTGCGGAGGCTGGATGCTCGCCAATCCCCTCGACCCTCAGTATGCCCGTTTCGGCACGTTCGACCAGTTGGCCGAGAACAGCCGCAACCAAGTCAAAGACATCATCACCAACCTGGGAACCAATAACCCACGCGGTAGCATCAAGCAAAAGGTGGGCGACCTCTATGCCCTGGGCATGGATAGCGTGAGGCTCAACAACGAGGGCATGGCGCCGTTGCGCGAATACATCGACCTGCTGAAGTCGCTCACGCGCGACAACATCATGGCCGCCATTGCCAATCAGCACAAGGGCATTTCAGCCCCCTTCTTCAACTCAGCGGTCATGGCCGACCTGAAGGACTCTAACAATAACTTGTTCTATCTGACACAGGACGGACTCGGCATGGGTGACCGTGATTACTATCTGGAGAATGACCCCAACACTGTCAAGGTGCGCAATGCCTATGCCAACTACATCCAGCAGCTTTTCCAACTCATCGGTTACAAGAAGGGTGCTGCCAAGAAGGCCTCACAGCACATCATGGCCATCGAGACGGCCTTGGCTCGTGTTGCAATGACCCGCGAGGAAACGCGCGACTACAGCAAGCTCTATAACGTGGTGAGCTTGGATCAACTGCGAGCAGATTATCCTAACATCAACTGGAGCCAGTACTTTGCAGCACTCGACATCAACGATATTGATAAGGTGTGTGTGTTCCAACCCAAATCGTTGGCCAAGGCCAACGAGATGATCAAGAGCCTCAAGCTCGACGACATCAAGGAGTATCTCATCTTCAAGTATGTTGATGCCGCATCACCTTACCTGAGTGATGCCTTTGCCGATGCCAACTTCGACATGTACAGTCGAGCCATGTCGGGCAAGCAGGTGAAGATGCCGCGCTGGAAGCACTCACTCGACGTGCCCAACACCATGCTGGGCGAGGCCGTCGGTCAGCTTTACGTTGAGAAATACTTCCCCGCCGACTCCAAGAAAAAGATGCAACAACTCGTCGATAACCTTAAGAAAGCCCTTGGCGAGCACATTGCTACCCTGTCGTGGATGAGCCCAAAGACCAAGGTCAACGCACTGGTAAAGCTCAATAGCTTTACCGTGAAAATCGGTTACCCCGACAAGTGGCGTGACTATAGCGCTTTGGACATCAACCCAAGCAAGAGTTACTGGGAGAACGTGCTTGCCGCACGCCGTTTCCAGGCCGATTTCGAGTACAGCCAGCTGGGCAAACCCGTTGACAAGGAGCGTTGGTTCATGACTCCACAGACCGTCAATGCCTACTACGAGCCGTCAAGTAACGAGATCTGTTTCCCCGCAGGTATCCTCCAGGCACCTTATTTCGATCCCAATGCCGACGAAGCCTGCAACTATGGTGCAATCGGCGTGGTGATTGGCCATGAGATGACCCACGGTTTTGATGATCAGGGACGCAATTTTGACCACAACGGCAATATGGTGGACTGGTGGACAGCTGAGGATGCTGCCAAATTCCAGGAGCTAGCCAACAAACTGGGCGCTCAGTACAGTGCCGAGATCGTTGCCGACGACATCCATGCCAATGGCCAGTTCACAATGGGCGAGAATATCGCTGACCATGGCGGCCTGCGTGTCGCTTATAGCGCATTCAAGAACACCGAACAAGGTAAGGGTAACCAACTCATCGATGGCTTCACTCCTGATCAACGCTTCTTCTTGAGCTATGCCAACGTGTGGGCAGCCAATATCACCAAGGAGGAGATGCTGCGTCGCACCAAGGTCGACCCGCACAGTCTGGGTGTGAACCGCGTGAATGTAGCTATCAGAAACCTGGAAGAGTTCTTCAATGCCTTTGATATCCAGCCTAACATGCCCATGTGGCGTGATCCTGCCGACCGTGTCATCATCTGGTAAACATCCAAACACTTAACTGCACATGAAGCATCGCCAAGGGAACATCCTGGCGATGCTTTATTATTTCACCATTATAATCGAGAGAAACGCTCTTGATGCTTTAGACAATCTAGAACTTCTAGAGCATCAAGAGGGCAACAAAAAAACGAGAGGCAACATCATTGCTGACATTGCCTCTCTTAGGGGGCGGTTACCTGCGCCTTCCCGTGTCGCTGGCCGGCGCCGTGGTGACGCTTAGGGCTCTGTGCCGGGAAGGGCAAGAGTAGCGGGCGTCACACTATGGCCGGAGACAGCATGCAGCAACCATAATGCCTGCCTTCAAACGCTTTGGCGGCTTAGTATGGGGATATATACAAAAAAACGAGAGCGGCCCAAATTGCTTCGAGTCGCTCTCTTAGGGGGCGGTTACCTACTCTCCCACTTTCGCAGTACCATCGGCGTGGTGAG
>ONKD01000018.1 GCA_900318345.1 uncultured Prevotellaceae bacterium | reverse complement strand
ACCACCGGTGTTGGAGTAAACCTCGGTGTCGAGCACGAGGATGTTGACGTTCTTGCCGCTGGCAATCACGTGGTCCAGACCGCCGAAGCCGATGTCGTAACTTGCGCCGTCACCGCCGATGATCCACTGCGAACGCTTAACCAGGTACTGACCCAGTTCACGCACCTTGATGTCGGTGGGATTGTCGCTGTGCTCGATGGCCTCGAGAATCTTGTCGCTCAACTCGCGGGTCTTGTCACCGTCGTTGAAGTTCTCAATCCATTCCTTGTAGAGTTCCTTCACGTCGGCAGCAACGGTAGCATCCTCGATAGCCTCCTTGACGAAGCCCAGGACGCGGCTACGCATCTTCTCGTCGGCGATGGTCATACCCAGACCGAACTCGCAGAAGTCCTCGAACAGGGAGTTGGCCCAAGCGGGACCGTGACCCTTCTCGTTAACGGTGTAAGGAGTCGAGGGAACCGAAGCGCTGTAGATGGAGGAGCAACCGGTAGCGTTGGCAACGATCTGACGGTCACCGAACAACTGGCTGATCAGTTTCACATAGGGGGTCTCACCGCAACCCGAGCATGCGCCCGAGAACTCAAACAGCGGCTGAGCGAACTGCGAGTTCTTGACGTTGGACTTGGTGTCCACGAGGTGCTGTTTGCTCTTGACGTTGTTGATGGCGTAGTCCCAAAGTTTCTGGTCCTCTTCGTGGCCCTCCATGGGAACCATCACGAGGGCCTTCTCGCCCTTCTAACAACCTGCACGAAGGTCATGCCCTCGAAGCCCTTGCCGATGGCTTTGAGCTTGTCTTCCTCCTTGAAGGGAGAAGCGGCAGCCTCGGCCTCGTCCATAACGAAGGGACGGATGGCAGCGTGCGGGCAGACGAGCGCGCACTTGTTGCACTGGATACAATTCTCGGCCTTCCACATGGGAACGAAGGCGCCAACACCGCGCTTCTCATAGGCAGCGGTACCGGCATCCCACGTACCATCCTCGCGGCCCTTGAATGCGCTCACGGGCAGCAAGTCGCCGTTCTGGGCGTTGATGGGACGAACCACGTTGTGGACAAACTCGGGAGCGTTGTCGGCAACGGGGCCTTCAACGGTCAGGTTGCTCCAAGCGGGATCCACAGCCAGCTCGGTGTACTCGTTACCACGGTCAACGGCCTGGTAGTTCTTGTTCACCACGTCCTCACCCTTGCGGCCGTAGGACTTGACGATGAACTTCTTCATCTGCTCGATGGCCAGGTCAACGGGGATTACCTCGGTGATGCGGAAGAAGGCGCTCTGCAGGATGGTGTTGGTGCGGTTGCCCAAACCGATCTCCTGAGCGATCTTGGTGGCGTTGATGTAGTAAACCTTGATGTTGTTGTCGGCGAAGTACTTCTTCACGTTGTTGGGCAGGTTCTCTACCAGCTTGTCGCCGTCCCAAACGGTGTTGAGCAGGAAGGTACCACCCTTCTGCAGACCGCGGGTCACGTCATACATGTGCAGGTAGGCCTGAACGTGGCAAGCCACAAAGTTGGGCGTGGTCACCAGATAGGTCGAGCGGATGGGCTCGTCGCCAAAGCGCAGGTGAGAACAGGTGAAACCACCCGACTTCTTACTGTCATAGGAGAAGTAGGCCTGGCAGTGCTTGTCGGTGTTGTCACCAATGATCTTCACACTGTTCTTGTTAGCGCCCACGGTACCGTCGGCACCCAGACCGTAGAACTTGGCCTGGAACATGCCGGCACCACCCATGGCAACTTCTTCCTTCATGGGCAGCGAGGCGAAGGTCACGTCGTCCTCGATACCGATGGTGAACTGGTTCTTGGGCATCGGCAGGGCCAGGTTCTCATACACGGCGAGAATCTGGGCGGGCGTAGTGTCCTTGCTGCCGAGACCGTAGCGGCCACCCACGATGATGGGGGCGTTCTCGGTGCCGTAGAAGCAGTCCTTCACGTCGAGATACAGGGGCTCGCCGTTAGCGCCGGGCTCCTTAGTGCGGTCGAGCACGGCAATGCGCTTGGCAGTGCTGGGAACGGCTTAGTCGATGGTCTCGCGGATAGCCTCGGTCACACTGCCCATGGCGATGATGACGCGGTCGGCATCCTTGGCGCCGTAGTAGTCAAACAGACCATACTTGCGGCCAGTGATCTCGCTGATCTTGTTCATGTAGTCCTCGACGATGGCGGGCACGGCGGTATAGTAGTCGTTGCACGACTCGCGGTGCTGGAAGAACACGTCGGGGTTCTCGGCGGTACCACGGGTCACGGGCTTGTCAGGATTCATCGCGTTGCGACGGAACTTGGCCAGCTCTTCCATGTCGATGAGGGGACGCAGGTCTTCCTGGTCCATGGCCTCTACCTTCTGGATCTCGTGAGAGGTGCGGAAACCGTCAAAGAAGTTGACAAAAGGCACATGGGCCTTGATGGCGCTCAGGTGAGCGACGCCGGCGAGGTCCATCACCTCCTGCACACTGCCCTCGGCGAGCATGGCAAAACCGGTCTGGCGGGTGGCCATCACATCCTGGTGGTCACCAAAGATACACAGCGTGTGGCTAGCCAACGTACGGGCTGAAACATGGAATACACCGGGGAGCAACTCACCGGCAATCTTGTACATGTTGGGGATCATCAGCAGCAGACCCTGCGACGCAGTGTAGGTCGTGGTCAGGGCACCAGGCCAGCAGCGGCCCACTCGTCCACGTGCTCGGCCATCGTTGATGACGGAGTGATGGGGTAGATTGCGGCTACCTCAGTGAACATGTAACTGATGTGAGCAGCAGCTTGGTTGCCGTCACACGTCATGAATTTCTTTTCCTTACTCATAAATTTTTGAAAAAAACTGATATAGTTAGTTATTAGTCGATTATATGCTAATTGGTTTTACAGGCTGCAAAGGTACGCATTATTTTTTTAATAAGGTATATTCCGACTGAAAAATAGGTGTCAGGCCATGTGACAAAAAGCAATGCGGCCTGATTTAGGACAAACCATCCATGTTGTTGAATATCAACGACATGAGTCAAAACCGCGCTATAAAAGGGGTGGTGCGGGAATGTTAACGAATTGTTAAATCGGTATTTTCGCCTCATTGGCACAAAGGTAAAACAAAACCACGCTGCCTGTTAATGGCAAAAAGCAAAGGGGCAATTACTAGGAGCTGGCTGCTGGTCGCTTCAGCCGTTGATTGGACGAGTAGCAGCGGCTCATGAACTATATAATCGTGATCCAGTGAGCAAAATGCCATGCTTGCATGAGCATTGCCGTGAGAGAATGATTTATCAAAAACACCGAAAAAAAATGATAATGAGTATTTAGGGCGCAAAAATCGCTATATATTGGTAAACTTTTAGATACTCCGGCGAGTCTTAAGAGTGAGAATGATAACCAATTAATTTGAGGCATTATGAAACTAGATGATTTATACAACCTGAGCCGAGATGAATGCTTCGAGAAAATTAAGGGCGAGAGCCGGTCACAAGCAAAGAGGGGACTCTGCATCGGTGCGTTGATTCTAGCATTATTCTCATATGGCTTGTATCTATGGCACGATTTTGAACCGAGTATTGTTCCCATCTGCGACTTTTTAGTTGGATGTTTTGCTACAGCCTGCATAGCCGTTAACAATCTTAGGTTTCTCCACAAGCTGGATAGCCTTAGCTCTCCAGAGCTATTGTTGCAGTGGTATAAAAAGAGATATACTAATGATCGAAAGGCAATATACTTTGCTTTGATTGGAGGAGCGTGTATTTTCAATATGCGGATGTGGAACGATATCATCCATTTCGATTGGGTTTGGTTGGTGATAGAGTTGACGTTTTTTGTAGGATTGATAGTAGGATTGATATACTCCTATTTTAAGAAATATGAGAGTACTGCTTTAGATGGAGCTTTGACTCGGCGCGACGAGGAGATTATCGGTAGATTGGAAGACCTTGTTGAGAAATAATAACCTTGTCTATTTTAGGCAAACGCGGTTGAACAACTTTTCCAAAATTATAAAAGTCAGGACGCGTACCAGCGCCTCATGAACAATGAATCACCAAAAAAAGAACGCAAGTAAAATAATAATCGCATTTACCCTACGTTAATCAGTAGTATTAAATATGTAAACAAGGGTAATGAAATGAGAAAATTAAAGTTTTTAGGTTTTATCCTAATACTGTTCACGTTGTTCTCCTTGGCATCATGCGGTGACGATGATGTCAAGAGTTTTGACTCAAGTAAACTTGAGGGCATTTGGACACAAGTATTTGATAGTAGAAAACAAGATGCGAGTGTCGTTAAATATGTGTTCTATCCCGAAACTTCTTATTCTGGGCGAATTGAGCTTTATACATCAAATTGGCCTGATGAAGGATGGACGGTTACTGACCTTCATTACCGAGTTGGTGAAACAGCACACATGAATATCTTCACCGGCAAGGAACATGATGGGCAAACCAAGATTTATATCGAGTGTGACATCCACAAACTCACAAAAACCGAAATGGTTTGGTATGAGACTGATTCCAAAGAGGAAATGGCCCGTTTCAAGAAAGACAGCAAAATAGACAATAACTGAAATAACAACGTCTTTTCAAGGCATAGAAGGTTGAAAAACTTATACCAAAATTATAAAAGTCAGGGCGAATACCAGCGTCTCATGAACACTTTATTATAATCATCGAAATCTTAAAGAAAATGAAGTGTTACTTGATACAAAACTTGATACACAATTTACTGTTTTTAATCAATTTCTGTTCTTTATAGTTGTCATTAGAAGATAAGTGGCTATATTTGCGATAAAAGATAAATAAGTTTGATTGTCACACGAATCATTTTAACAACATATCATTATGAAACTGGAAGATTTATACTTGATTAACAAAGAAGAATGGCTGGATGTTATCAAGGACAAGTGCAAGAAAAGAGCGAAAACTCATTTCTGGGTTGGGCTGGTTTCCTTGATACTTTTGATAATGGTGACAATTGCAATAATTTTTGTGCCTTCTACACCTTATTCGTCACCTTATAAAGAAGGTTTTGATTTTGTTTTCCTCTTGACGCTATTTTTATGGACCCTTATGTCAGGCTGGTGGGTTCTGAAATCTCACAGCTTTTTAAAAACCATCGACGGCCTCGGCACTCCAGAACAGCTATTGAACAAGTTCAAAAAGTACGTTAAAGACAAAAATATCATCTGGACGATAGGACAATTGATATTTTGCGGGTGGTTTGCTTGTTTCTGTTATTTTTCCTCTGCTTCGGGTATTATGAAAGTGATTGGCTGGATCGTCGTCTTAGTCGCCGCTACAGATCATATTTCCAGATTAATACGCGGTAAATATTCTGTAGGCTACGGTGATGAGGATATCACCCGTCGTCTGCAAGAACTCATCGGGGAAGAGTAACCTCGTCCCCCGTCTTTTCAAGGTCTAAGCGGTTGATTTACCTTTGTTGCAGTAAACCAACCGATTTTCTTTATGATACTGACGATAAACGGAAAACTGGTGCAAGTTGAATGCAAACAATTCGTGTCCGTGGAAAAGCCCCGCTAGGGGCGACCAGGGCAATAGTATTGAATCACCCTAAAGGTGTGCGATTTCGGGTATTCATATAAAGGGTTTTATGGGTAATCAACAATTTTTGTGGAGTATAGGTCACAAAATGGTGAAAAAGTTTGGTTTTGTGAGTTATAGTCAACAATGGTGGTGAAAATTGGTTTTTTGTGGAGTATAGGCAATGGCTTGAGGCGACAGTTCAAAGAGTAAGAGAGCTGCAGGGGATTTGCAATTCTCGGAAAAAAGGGTTAACTTTGTGACCGGCAAACTAGAACAATTATCAACCAACAAATACAACGACCACTAACATGTACACGCAAGAGAACGGATTTTACATCGCTCACGGGCCTAACGGCCCGATCAGCATCCTGGGCAACATGGCCAACCGCCACGGCCTCATCGCTGGAGCCACGGGTACGGGTAAGACGGTGACGCTGCAAGTCATCGCCGAGAGTTTCTGCAAGGCTGGAGTGCCCTGTTTCATGGCCGACATGAAGGGAGACCTGTCGGGCGTGAGCCAACCTGGCAAGCTGTCGGGCTTCATCGAGAAGAGGCTGCCCGAGTTCGGCATGAAGCAGGAGGATCTCACCTTTGAGGGCTGCCCCGTCAGGTTCTATGACGTCTTTGGCGAGCAGGGCATCCCCATGCGCGCCACCATCGGCGAGATGGGCCCCGACCTGATGGGCCGCATCCTGGGGCTGAACGACACCCAGACGGGCGTGCTCAACATCCTGTACCGCATCCTCGACGAGAAAGGCATCCTGCTTGACGATGTCAAGGATCTGCGCAGCGCCCTGGACTGGCTCTCCAAGCATGCCAAGGAATACAGCACCCAGTATGGCAACGTGGCTTCCGCGAGCATCGGTGCCATCCAGCGCGCCCTGCTGCACCTAGAGAACCAGGGGGCCGACAAGTTCTTCGGCATCCCGTCGTTCAATATCCAGGATCTGATGGACACCCGCGACGGCAGGGGAGTGCTCAGCGTGCTCGCCGCCGACAAGCTCATGCTGCAGCCCAAGCTGTACTCCACCTTCCTGCTGTGGCTCATCAGCGAGCTTTACAGCACCTTGCCCGAGGTGGGCGACCTGGAGAAGCCCAAGCTGGTCTTCTTCTTTGACGAGGCCCACATGCTGTTTGAGGACACGAGCAAGGCATTGACCGACAAGATCGAGCAGGTGATCCGCCTCATCCGCAGTAAGGGAGTAGGTATCTTCTTCATTTCGCAGCTGCCCACCGACATCCCCGACGTTATCTTGGGACAACTGGGCAACCGTGTGCAGCACGCCCTGCGTGCCTACACCCCGCGTGACCAGAAAGCCGTCAAGGTAGCTGCCGAGACCTTCCGCGCCAACCCCGATTTCAAGACCGATGAGGCCATCCTGGAACTGGAAACGGGCGAAGCCCTGGTGTCGTTCCTTGACGAGAAAGGTGCGCCCAGCGTGGTAGAACGCGCCAAAGTCCTGTTCCCGCTGAGCCAGATAGGCGCCATTACCGAGGGGCAACGCCTCGACATCATGAACGCCAACCGCGACATCAACAACAAGTACAAGGAGGCACAGGACAGGGAGAGCGTGTTTGAGGTGTTCGCCCGTGAGGCCGAAGCCGAAGCCCGTGCCGCCGAGGAAGCCGCCGCAGCCAAGGAGGCCGAGAAAGAGGCCGCCAAAGAGGAGAAAGCCAAGAAGAAGGAGAAGACCATCTGGGACAAGGTGTGGAAAGCCGTCGTCACAGCCGTCACCGGCACTCTGGCCACCATCCTGGGCAAAACCGTATCAGACTCCATCACGGGCAAGAAAAGCAAGAACACAAGCGTCAAGGACGCTGCCGGACGAGCCGTCAAGAACGCCACCACTGCCGCCACACGGCAAATCGTGCGTGACGTCCTGGGCAATGTCATCAAGGGAAAGTGATTATTAGGGTGTCCAGGAAAAGTCCCGCTAGGGGCGACCAGAGCCAAACCAGCCCTAAGGGGACCGTTAACGAGAAAAGGCCAATACAACCATAACGCAACCGCCGCCAGAGGAAGTCTGAGCGGCGGTTGCATGTTGTTTTATTGAAGATATTGAAGTTTTTCCTTTTTGGGTTGACCTTGTTTATCGGTCAATGATACTCACGTTTCTGCCGGCTGCCACTCGATAGCAATGGTCTGTATTTATCTGGTATGGTTTGTTTTATTATTAATGTGTGGCAAAAGTCGTTGTCTTAAATTAATTTGCAGCCGGCAGAATCTAGTGAGTAAAGTATCAACATTATTACATTAATCTTCTTTTTTATTGGGCAGGGCCAAATTCCTCAAAGCGTCCATCATTATAAAATACCATGACGTTGATCACGCGTCGGGCATCGGGCGATGGCGCACCACGCTGAGCACGTCCAGCGGTACTACTGCGCATGATGCTCTGGATGGCCTCATTGACCGTCGTGGGGGTCGCCATGCGTTGGGTGGGCTTGGAGGCCGTCCTGTAGCCTAGCGACTCGTCATCGTCAAACGAAATGGCCCGTTGTCCCATCTCGTCAACATGCCCAGCAGAGCCATTAGAGGAATCTGACATTTTGTCAGCAGCCTGTGGTTGCTCGCTGCCCGAGTTGATCATCTCGCCATCACCGAACATGAGCCACATGACATTGAGGGAAGGATAAGCGCGATGGATCTTGCCTATCACCTCGTCACTCACTTTCTTGTTGCGGCCATTGAGCAGCTGCGAGAGCGTGGGACGGGGGATATCACATGTATCAGCAAACAGAGAGTTAGAAATCCCCATTTGATCAAGAAACATTTTTAATCGCGTCACAATATCCATTTAAGAACAATTTTATAGGTGCGCACAAGTGCGCGAGAATCTCAAAAAACGAGCAGAAAATTTTCTGGCTCATAAATACGACCGAGGATACCCTCGAAAATCGCCCCAAAAGTCAAAACCGAGCTATTTACGTTTTTGAATTTTGAGATTGCAAATTTATAACAAGTTTTTGAACCGACCAAATTTAAAAACGAAAATTTTCAAATTTGCAATTAAATTTTCCAAAAATTGACAATTTCTGCAGAGATTTTAGAAGGATTCAATTTACTTATACTAATACTTTAGTTTATATGTGCTATATTGCACTATATCAACTACTTAACATCAGCACAAACCACCGAATTTACAAATACGTACACCAGCCCATCGAATTATGTAGCAATACTTGAAGTTTTTGATGTAAAATGTTGTTTTTCAGCAATTTGTAGCATAATTAAAAATATGTTAATGCGATTTTTTGGCGATTTTGTAAACTTTACAAGCGCAAATTTCTATTTTTTAAGTGATCTGCACGATTGCAAACAGCGCCCAGGGGGTGAAAACTGGCCATTCACACCTCCACCGCATCATTTGTAAACGCAAATAGAAACCTGTTCGAGAAGGTGAATTCTGTGTTGGTAAAATACCAATTTTGGTTTTCTGGATGCTCAACTCGATTTCCTTGCGATATTTTCCAGCCCACCCTACTACGGGACAAATTTCAGAAATTTGAGCGATTCTAGCAAGTTGTTGTATTTGTAAATTTTTGACAACTTTCTTTTATTTATCGATACTATACTTAGATGTTGTTGTTCAATTTTTGGGGTATTTTAGGGATGCAGAAAAGTGGGAAAACACCCATTTTTAACCATTTTGGCCATTTTTAGGCATCTGAGAGCAAAAAACAGGGAAAAAGCGACTTTTTGACCAATTTATGGGTAGGGTCGTGAGCCATGAAAAATACATGTTCTATCCCACCCTACAAGCAATTAAGGGCAAAAAACGCAGAAAATCCAGAGGCGTTTTGTCGGAATTTAAGACCGCAAAACCACCCCTGTCAAGGCTAGATTTTGGAGCTGAAGGCGAAATTATCTGACCTGAAATCTGTGCAATTCTTTAAAAACTGCTGTTCTGCCCCACTCTTGCGGGACAAAAATCGGTCAAATATGTGTTCAAAAAATGGAGGAAAACTGATGCCACGAAACATCAAAAACATGACACGGGTATAACCCCAGACGGGGTCAACTGAACTCAGAAAAGATAACTCGGGAATTCCCCAGATGGGGTCAATCGAGCTCAGGTTTGAGGAAACGGGCCGTGATTGATGTGGCCGATTGGGCGACTTGCTCGGGGGTGCCACTTGCGACAACCTGGCCTCCTCCTCGCCCACCCTCGGGGCCCATGTCGATGATGTAGTCGGCACACTTGATGACGTCAAGATTGTGCTCGATGACGATAACGGTGTTGCCCTTGTTGACAAGACGGTTGAGCACACCCAACAGCACCTTGATGTCCTCGAAGTGCAAACCGGTCGTCGGCTCGTCAAGGATATAGACGGTCTTGCCCGTGTCGCGCTTGGCCAACTCGCAGGCCAGTTTCACGCGCTGGCACTCACCGCCCGAGAGCGTGCTTGAGGGCTGCCCCAGCTTGATGTAACCCAGCCCCACATCCTGCAGCACCTTGATCTTGCGCAATATCGACGGCTGGGCATCAAAGAACTCCACCGCCTGGTTGATGGTCATGTCGAGCACGTCGGCAATCGACTTGCCCTTGAACTTCACTTCCAGCGTCTCGCGGTTGTATCGCTTTCCACCACATTCCTCACAGGGCACGAGCACGTCGGGCAGGAAATTCATCTCCACCGTCTTGTAGCCGTTGCCGTTGCACTTCTCGCAGCGGCCGCCACTCGTGTTGAACGAGAAGCGTCCGGGCTTGTAGGCTCGGATCTTGGATTCGGGCAGGTTGACGAACAGGGAGCGGATGTCGGTGAACACGCCAGTATAGGTCGCGGCATTGGATCGCGGTGTGCGGCCCAGCGGTGCCTGGTCGACGGTGACCACCTTATCCACATGCTCCAGACCCTCGACGGTGTCATAGGGCATCGGCGCGGTGTGTGAGCGATACAGGCGCTGGCTCAGGATGGGCTGTAAAGTGGCATTAACCAGTGTGGACTTGCCACTGCCGCTCACGCCCGTGACACAGATGAAGGTGCCTAGCGGGAATGCCACGTCAACACCCTTGAGGTTGTTGCCCCGGCAGCCAGTCAAGCGCAGGAACTTGCCCTTGCCCTGGCGACGTTGTTTAGGCACCTCGATAGCGCATGTGCCGTTCAGGTAATCGGCGGTGAGGGTGTGCTGCTTGAGCAGTTCCTGGGGTGTTCCGGCAAACACGATGTTGCCGCCCTTGCGGCCCGCCAGCGGCCCGATATCGATGAGGTAGTCGGCCTGCAACATCATCTCCTTGTCGTGCTCAACCACCAGGACGGTGTTGCCGTCGTCGCGCAGGGTCTTCAGCGAGTCAATCAGGCGCTGGTTGTCGCGCTGGTGCAAACCGATTGACGGCTCGTCAAGGATATAAAGCACGTTGACCAAGCGCGACCCAATCTGGGTGGCGAGCCTGATGCGCTGGCTCTCGCCGCCCGAGAGCGACGCCGAGTTGCGGTTCAACGACATGTAGTCCAGGCCCACCTCAAGCAGGAAGTTGAGCCTCGAGCTGATTTCCTTGACGATTTCGCGCGCGATTTCCCACTGCGTGGGCGTGACGTGATTGTGCAGGTCCTCGACCCAGTCACGCAACTCGCTGATGTCCATTGCCGACAGTTGGGCGATGTTCTTGCCGTTGAGCCTGAAGTGGAGCGCCTCGCGGTTGAGTCGGGCGCCACCACACTCGGGGCACACGACCCGCGAGAAAAACTGTCCCGCCCACTTCTGGGCGGCACTGGTGGCGGTATCATCCTGCTGCATCTCGATGTACTTGACCAAGCCATCAAAGGTGAGGAAATAGTTGCTGGTGGAGAGTGTCTCGGTGCGCAGGTTCAATCGCTCATTGGTACCGTTGAGGATGTCGTTCAAGGCTTCCTCGGGCAGCTCACCCAGGGGGGTGTCGAGCGTGCAGTCATATTTCTCACAAATCGCGGCCAACTGCCAAAAAATCTGCACATTCCTGTATTTGCCTAGCGGCAGGATGCCGCCGCCACGAATGCTCAACGACATGTCGGGCATGATTTTCTCACGGTCAATGAGGTTGACATAGCCCAACCCCTTGCAATGTGGGCATGCGCCCAGCGGCGAGTTGAACGAGAAGTTGTGCGGGGCCGGCTCCATATAGGACAGCCCTGTCGCGGGATCCATGAGCGAGCGGCTGTAGTACCCCACCTCATCACTCTCGGCATCCAGCACCATCAGTTGGCCGTTGCCCTGCTTGAAAGCCAGGTCAACGGTGTCGGACAGACGCTTGCTGTCCTTGTCGGCCACCTTGAGGCGGTCCACCACGAGCTCCACGCTGTGGTTGACGTAGCGGTCGAGCTTCATCCCGAAGGTGATCTCGCGCAATGCCCCATCGACACGCACGTTCATGTACCCCTTCTTGCGCAGGTTCTCAAACAGGTCCTTGTAATGGCCCTTGCGGTTCTTGACCAGCGGAGCCAGGATGTATATCTTGTGACCCTGGTAGCGTTCCAGTATCAGGCTCAGGATTTTGTCGGTTGTGTACTTGACCATGCGCTCGCCCGACAAGTAGGAATAGGCGTCGGCAGCACGGGCATAGAGCAACCTCAGGTAGTCATACACCTCGGTCGTCGTGCCGACGGTACTGCGCGGGTTGCGGTTCACGGTCTTCTGCCCTATCGAGATGACAGGACACAAGCCGGATATCTTATCCACGTTGGGGCGCTCAAGTATCCCCAGCATGTTGCGGGCATAGGAGGAAAACGTCTCCAGATAGCGCCGTTGCCCCTCAGCAAACACGGTGTCGAACGCCAGCGACGACTTGCCGCTGCCGCTCAGTCCCGTGACGACGGTGAGCTTGTAATGCGGTATCTCCACATCGATGTTCTTGAGGTTATGGACACGCGCGCCCAGCACCTCCACGCTATCTATTTCTTGCCCGTTAAGTTTCATGTTATTCCTTAAATGTTAGTCGATGACCCAATCCTTGTTATACACGGTGTAACTGCGCTTGCTGCGATAGAGCTCGCTCTGCTTGGGCACACGCACCTTGTAAGTCTTGCCGCTCGAGTTGGTGAGTTTAGTCGAGCGTATCCATGGATTGGCCTCGCGCAGCTGGGCATAGGTGAGACCCTTGCCCTTGGCCCAATCGATCCAACTGGCCACGCTGCCCGTCACCTCGACCGTGGTATAGTCCACCGGTTGCCACAGGTTTTTGCGCGAGAAGCGGTAACCGTAGCGCTTGGGCGACTCCATCAACAGCTTGTAGGCAATGATGCGGAACACATAGCGCGAGGTCTCCTGCACCAGATACAGGTCAAACGAGCTGCTCACCTGCTGCTTGGATAATTCATTGGTAATGCGCTGCATACCAGCATTGTAACTAGCAGCCACAGTGGGCCAGTTGCCATATTTCTTGTAGGCGGACTTGAGGTACTTGCATGCGGCAACCGTCGATTTCTCGGGGTCAAAACGCTCGTCCACCTCATCGGTCACTTCCAGACCATAGTCACGCGCCGTGCCAGCCAGCAACTGCCAGGTCCCTGCAGCCTTAGCGCTGGAATAGGCATTATAGTCCATCGAACTCTCGGTCACTGCCAGATACAGGAAGTCCAGGGGCACACCCTGCTCTTTCAAAATCTTGGCCAGCGCCGGAAAATAGCGGTTGGCGCGCTTGAAACACAGTTCGGTAGTGGTTTGCCCATAGATGATGCCGGTCAACTCACGATCCAGGCGCTCGGCCATGTCCAGGCGGTCAAAGCTCACTTTCTCGCCTGCAAACGTGACACTCATGGGGATATCAGGACTGGCTGTAACGCCAAACACGGGGGACGACGCTCCCGTGCTTGACTGCTTACTATACTCTTTCTTGAGCTGAGCATGCATCACGACAGTTGATGCCATGAGCGCCGCAACAGCAAGCAATATGATTCGTTTCATTGGTCTATAATGTCCTTTCTTTTTCTCGTTTGATCAATTACCCATACCGCCTGTGCCGCCGTCCGTCGTGCCTTGAGCGCCCTTCTTGTATTTCAGGATGTTAATGTCGCCACGACGCTTGTACTTCACTCCGTCACTGCCCACGGCTGTCACCACATAGTAGTAAACCCCCGTGTCAACGAGTTGGCCGCGATAGGTGCCATCCCAGCCCCCAGCCGGGTCGGTGTACTCATACACGAGGTTGCCCCAACGGTTGAAAATCCAGCAATGGAACTCCACCAGTGACTTATAGGACACCTTCCACACGTCGTTCACTAGTGGTGTCGAGCCAGGCGAGAAGATATTGGGGCACTCCAGTTGGCTCTCGCTTATCGAGATGGTGTAGTAGTCATCGCCGGTCACGATGTCTTCGCCATAGGCTGGACAGGTTCCCGCCGCGTTATTCACCACATAGCGCATATAGTAGGTTCCCCATTCATCAAACGTGTAATCCACTTGATCCTGGTTATATTGCAGGATAATGTTCTGAAACTCGGGATCGGTTGCCATTTCCCATGCACGATAGACAACGCCATCGCTCGGATAGCCGGTAAACACGATGTGTCGCGGCGCCGAGCCACTCAGTTCCGTGCTATTGCCCTCTCTCTCAAAGGGATCATCACGAGGATCCTGAACCACGGCACTCATCTTGGCGCTGAGTCCCACGAGATTGGGATCTTCGAGATCTGTTCTGCAGCTATCGGCCTCGTTCCAGTACTCCAAGAATCGATCACCAGTCAACACGAACGTGTTGGTCTTGCATAACGGAGGTGCGATGCTCACGCCCTGGGCAAGTGAGGGAAACGTATCGGTAACCTGTACTTCTACCCATTTGGGCTCTAACCCGGTGGTGTCCAGTTCCAGCGTGTTGTAAGTCAGTTTGAGTTCACGGTCCAGTACCCTGGGAAAGCCGTCGACGGTATAGTAGGTAATGGGGTCAGCGTGTCCGTCGATGATAAACGAGAGCAGGTCGCAAGATGAGTCCTCATTCAAGAACATGTCATTAAGTTCCATGGTGTAATCGGCATAATTCACCACCCAGTAGTAGTAGGGGTGGTTGTTTCCCTCCTGGATCTTGTAACCGATGTTGGGTATCACCCTATTCAGCGTGGTTCCCATTCCGTTCCAGCGGATATCGGTAACAGGCTCCATGACAAGGTTACCGTTATTATAGTAAAAACTTTCCCATGTTGCTCGTTCACCGGTCGAGGAGTTAAAGGTCATACCCACCCCATCGGTATTGTACACGACAAATATCTTATTCAAGTCGGTATTCGCCTCGGGGGTCACCTCATAGACAGAGTGGCCTCCTACACCGGTAAACGACACCTGGCCACTCGTCGACAACAAGGTCAATGCGGCAGCCATGAGCATTATCATTCTCTTGTTCATATAGTGCGCACTTGTATTTCTTTTATATAATTCTATAACGTGCAGCCACGCTGGTTATTGTCCCGATCAAGTGGGAAGATTTGGTAGCGCCACTGCCTAATAGATGTAGGTCATGACGGCATTGACGTCGTTGATTGTCACCTCTCCATCATCGTTCACGTCAGCACGGCCTTGATAGATGTCAGGTCCTCCCAAAATGATGCTGATGATACTGTTCACATCGACGATGTTCACCTCGCCATCACCGTTCACGTCTCCATCGGGCAGATAAAACTTCCAAGTCAGATAGCCGGGATCGCTTGAGCCGCCGTCAATATGGGCACGGGCGGCGTCCACGTTATTTGCATCATAAACCGTACCTTGCTCACCGACAAGTTTTTCACAACCAGCAAACATATCGCTCGACTCGGTCACGGCATCCGTTCTCCAACTGTTGCCGACATAAATCTTTTCTAGACGTTTGCAGCCCTGGAACATGGTTTCCATGCTCCACACATGAGAGGTGTTGAAACTACTCAGGTCAAGGGATGTCAAATGTTTGCAGCCATCAAACATGCTTCCCAGGTCCTTTACGTTCCTCGTATTGAAACCTCTCAAGTTAAGGGACGCCAAAGCTCCGCAGCCCTGGAACATGTATTCCATCTCGTTCACATCATAGGTGTTGAAGTGGCTCAGGTCAAGACTGGTCAAGGATTTGCAGCCAGTGAACATATAACCCATATATTTCACATCGGTGGTGTTGAAACCCCTCAGGTCAATGGATGTCAAATGTTTGCAGCCATCAAACATGCCCGCCATGTCTTTCACTCGGCCAGTGGTGAAACTGCTCAAGTTAAGATAAGTCAATGTGTCGCAGCCAGCAAACATGCTTGCCATGTTTGTCACACGAGCGGTATTGAAACTGCTCAAGTCAAGCGATATCAAAGAATCACACTCATAGAACATGGCCCACATATTTGTCACGCTATCGGTGTTGAAATGAGTCAGGTCAAGGGTCTTCAAAGAATTGCAGCCAGCGAACATTTTTCTCATGTCTTTCACCGAGCTGGTGTTTAGATAGGTAATTCCATCGATGGAATCAAGTTGATTCATTCCGCTAAACCAACCGTAAGTGGAAATGGGACGGGCAGCGACAAATGTGGAGTCAAACGCCACATGGGTGATACCCGCAGCAAATCCAGACCAGCCGGGATTGGTAATTCCCGTATTCAACAAATAGGGAGTGCCCGGCAGGGAGGAAGAGAGACGCTGGTCATCATGGCGGAATGTCAATGTCGTCTGGTCGGTGGAAATCAGAGCATAAGCCTCCCTCTTTCTACTCAGGTAGCCCGGATTGGCGGTGCCTCCGTCGAAATGGGCGTAGGCGGCATCCACATGGTTCTCATCATAAACTGTACCTTGCTCACCAACTAGATTGACGCAGCCGTAGAACATCTCGGCTGAATAGGTCACTGAATCTGTTGACCAGTCATCACTGGCATAGATTGCTTTCATATTATTGCAGCCCCAGAACATGGCCCACAAATTTGCCACATTAGTGGTGTTGAACGTTCTCAGGTCAAGAGATGTCAAGGATTGGCAGCCTAAGAACATGCCCGCCATGTTTGTCACATTTGAGGTAACAAAGCTACTCAAGTCAAGATATGCCAATGCTTGGCAGGCATCGAACATGCCCGCCATATCCGTCACATTCCTGGTATTGAAGCTACTCAGGTCAAGAGAATCCAAAGAGTTGCAATTTTCGAACATGCCCGCCATATCCGTCACATTCCTGGTATCGAAGCTACTCAGATCAAGAGATGTCAAGGACGTACTGCGATAGAACATGGCTGCCGTGGTTGTCACATTGGAAGTATTGAAGTGACTCAAGTCAAGGGATGTCAAAGATGAGCAGTAACCGAACATGTACTTCATGTCTGTCACATTCGACGTGTTAAGGCCACTCAAGTCAAGATATGCCAATTCATGGCAGTTATAGAACATACCTTTCATATTCGTCACATTCCTTGTGTTGAAGCCACTCAGGTCAAGGGAATCCAATGAACTGCAGCCATAGAATATTCCTTCCATGTCGGTCACATTCGAGGTATTGAATCCACTCACGTCAAGGTATATCAAAGAATTGCAGTTAGCGAACATGAAGCCCATGTCGGTCACTGAGTCGGTTTTTAAATACTCGATTCCAGAAATGGTGTCAAGCTTAGCCATATCGCGAAACCAAGCTAGAGTGGAAGTGGGACGGGCATCGACAAATGTGGTGTCAAATACCACCTTGGTAATGCCGCCTCGGTTCTCATACCAATCGGGAACACTATCAGTGAAAACCAACGAATAGAGAGTGCCCTGGCGGGATGAACGCAGGCTATCGCAATAGAACGTCAGCGTGCTGTCGGCCTCGGTAAACACTGAATAGGCTTCTTGAGCCGAGGCTGCAAATGATGTAAGCGTCAGCAACAGCAACATCAGGCATCGGCCCATGGATATTTTGAAATTTATTGGTCGCTTCATTGTCAAATGTTTATGGCTGGTTAAATATTCGATTCAAACTGCAAAGATAGTGATTTTCCCTCAAGAAGACCAAAACCACACTAGTATTTAAGCAAAAACTAACAACTGAATCATCTGAATTATCTGAGGGTTTCTATATTCAGTCATTTACTGACACGAACGCGGATGACCACAGAAAATTCAGAAATTTCAGTTGTTAATATAACCTGGACGCGGATGCCTCTAAAAAACGTAGTTTTTGTTGTTTAACGTTGTTCAAGTTGTTTGAAAAACGGACAAGTCAAGGTTAATGTTCGGTTTGCTCAAATAAATTTGGCATTGTGTTCGCCATGCACTACCTTTGCAACAGATTATACACATTATTATATATAACACGACAATGGAACAGAACGAGATGATGAGCGGGATGCCGCGCCCGGAGCGTGCGGTGATGTATAAACGCGACCACAACTGCTGCCAGGCGGTGCTGCTGGCTTTTGCTCCCGATCTGGATTTGCCCCAGGAAAAACTACTGGCAATGGGGGCATGTTTTGGCAGCGGAATGGGCTGCATGGAGGAGACGTGCGGCGCCCTGTGCGGTGCCCAAATAGCGCAGGGGTTGCTAAAATTTGACAACCGCCGCATGAACCCGCAGGCTAGCCAGTTGAGGGCCGACTTTGAGCGGCGGTGCGGCGCTACCAAGTGCAAGGACCTGAAGGGCGTGGGCAGCGACCGCGGGGTGTTGTGCTCGTGTGAGGACTGCGTGCGCCACGCTGTCGAGGCTCTGGAAGATCTCCTGTGAGAACTCGGAGCGCTCCGAGAACTTTGAGAACTCCAAGTCTCGGAAGGCCCTCCTACCAAGAGCGATATTTTTTATTTTTTAATTATCTAAATATAGCAGTTGTTTTGCAAGATTTCACTAATTTTGCAGTCCATTTAACGGGTGTTTTTTACTAGAAATATTATAACAATCTATCAAACATAGAGATACATCATGGGATGGTTTTCATTCACTCAAGAAATCGCTGTCGATTTAGGAACAGCCAACACCATTATCATCCATAACGACCGCATCGTCATCGACGAGCCCTCGGTAGTCGCTCTTGACTCCAAGACCAACAAGCCCATCGCCGTGGGTGAGCGCGCCCGCGAGATGCACGGCAAGGTGCACGAGGGCATCCGCACCGTCAGGCCGTTGAGCGACGGTGTGATTGCCGACTTTAACGCTGCCGAGCACATGATTCGCGGCATGATCAAGAAGGTGAGCGCTAAGAACCACTGGTTCTCGCCCTCGCTGCGCATGGTCGTGTGCGTCCCCTCGGGTTCGACCGAGGTCGAGATCCGTGCCGTGCGTGACTCGAGTGAGCATGCTGGCGGACGCGACGTCTATATGATTTATGAGCCCATGGCTGCCGCACTGGGTATCGGCCTTGACGTGCTGGCTCCCGAGGGCAACATGATTGTTGACATCGGCGGCGGTACCACCGAGATCGCCGTGATCTCGCTGGGCGGTATCGTGAGCAACAAGAGCATCCGCACCGCTGGTGACGACCTCACCGAGGACATCCAGGAGCACATGCGCCGCGCCCACAACGTGCGCGTGGGTGAGCGCACTGCCGAGGCCATCAAGATCAACGTGGGTTCGGCCTTGACCGACCTGGGTCCCGACGCCCCCGAGGATTTCATCATCCATGGCCCCAACCAGGTGAACTCATTGCCCCTGGAGGTACCCGTGACCTATCAGGAGGTGTGCCACTGCATCGAGAAATCCATCTCCAAGATTGAGGCCGCCGTGCTGAGTGCGCTGGAGCAGACTCCCCCCGAGCTGTATCAGGACATCGTCCACAACGGTATCTTCCTGACCGGTGGCGGCGCCCTGCTGCGTGGTCTTGACAAGCGCTTGACCGACAAGATCGGCATCGAGTTCCATGTCGCCGAGGATCCCCTGCACGCTGTTGCCAAGGGTACCGGCATCGCTCTGAAGAACATCAAGCACTTCAAGTTCCTCATGCGTTGACCTTTTGAGGCTTTAGGTTATAGGTATTAGGTTTTTAGGTAATTGCCGTTAGGTCATTCTACCAGGAACCTAACACCTAAAGCCTAAGGCCTAAAGCCTACGAGATGAACAATCTGCTCAACTTTTTCGTCAAACACAGTGCGTGGTTCATATTCGCAATTTATGTGATTCTGAGCCTCGTGCTGCTGTTTAAGGATAACCCTTACCAGCAGAGCGTCTACCTGACCTCGGCCAACTCGGTGAGTGCCGCGGTCTACAGGGCACTCAACAATGTCACGTCCTATTTCCACCTGCGTGACATCAACGAGAGCCTGCAGGAACGCAACGCCGCACTGGAGACGGAACTGATTGAGCTGCGCAACATGATGAACAACATGGCGCTGCAGTCGCCCGACTCGCTGCGCCAGCCCGCCTTGAAGCAATACAGCTTTGTCATGGCACAGGTCATCAGCAACAGCATCGCCCAGCCCAACAACTACATCACCATCAACCGGGGCGGCCTTGACGGGATAAAGCCCGAGATGGGCGTCATCGACCAGAACGGCGTGGTGGGCATCGTTAATGTGGTGGGACCTCACGCCGCACGCGTCATCTCGTTGCTCAACCCCCACATGAGGCTGTCATGCAAGCTCAAGGGCAGCGGCTTCTTCGGGTCGCTGGTATGGGACGGCAAGAGCCCGCAACTGGCCGTACTTGAGGAACTGCCCAAGCACATCACGTTCAACAAGGGCGACACCATCGTCACCAGCGGTTACTCGGCGGTGTTCCCCGAGGGCATCATCGTGGGTACGGTCGAGGGACTGGCGCGTGGCATGAGCGACAGTTTTGTGTCACTGCGCATCAGGCTGACGACCAACTTCAGCCAACTGAGCAGCGTGCGCGTCATCACCAATAGCATGAAGGATCAGATCGACGCATTGCGCCGTGCCGAGCAAGGCATCGACACCGCTGCCAACATCGAGACCCGTCCCGAGATCAAGCCCGAGATTGTTGATGTCCTGCCCGAGGACACCAAACCTGCCAAGCCCATCAAGCATGATGAGCCCGCCAAGAAGACCCAGCCCGTCATGCCCGAACAGCCCATGCAACCCGTTGAACCCGAAAACCAGGGAGGAGGAGAAGATCAGCCATGACCAAGACTGTGATACAATTCATCGTGCTGTTTTTTGCACTCATGATCCTGCAGCTGGTGTGCAACAAGATCGTGTTGTTCAACGTGGCCATGCCCATCGTGTTCATCTACCTGATATTGAGGTTGCCCGTGAACCTGCATGGCGGCTGGGTGCTGACCATCGCTTTTTTCACGGGGTTGCTGCTTGACATCTTCACCAACACGCCTGGCATGAACGCCCTGGCTTGCACCATCCTGGCTGCTGTGCGCCGTCCGGTGTTCAACCTGTTCGTCTCCCATGAGAACGACATGAACATCCCTATCCCCTCGGTGGACTCGATGGGCGTGAGCGACTACTTCAAGTACATGGCGAGCCTGGTCACACTCTATTGCACCCTGATTTTCCTCATCCAGGCCTTCACGCTGCACAACATCGTGCTCACGCTGGCACGCATCGCCGCCAGCAGCGCTTTGTCGATCATCATCATCTTTGGGTTGGACAGTTTAGTTAGCACTCGCCGTGAGAAAAGACTATAACCTCGAGAAGCGCAAGTTTGTCATCGGCGGCTTTATCGTGGCGATTGTGCTCATCTACATTGTCCGCCTGGTGCAACTGCAGGTGCTGGACAGCTCCTACAAGGCCCATGCCGACAACAACGCCTTCATGGAGAAGGTCATCTATCCCTCACGCGGACTCATCTATGACCGCAACGGCAAACTGGTAGTGTACAACACCCCCGAGTATGACCTGATGATGATCCCAAAGGATGTGACCCCCTTTGACACAGTGGATTTCTGCAACACGCTGCAAATCAGCCGCAGCGAGTTTGACCAGCGCTGGCAGGAGATGAGAAAAGGGCGCAACTACTCGGCCTTCACCCAACAGGTGTTCATGCACCACCTCACGCCCGAGGACTATGGCCGATTGCAGGAGAAGCTGTACCGCTTCCCGGGATTCTTTGTCGTGCAGCGCATCCTCAGGCAATACAGCTATCCGGTCGCTGCCAACGTGCTGGGCGACATCCGCGAGGTCAACAGCAAGGACATTGAGAACGACGAATATTACCGTCCGGGCGACTACACGGGCGACCTGGGCATCGAGAAGAGCTACGAGACCTGGCTGCGCGGCATTAAGGGCAAGGAAATCCTTATCCGCGACGCGACAGGGAAAATCAAGGGACGCTATAACGACGGTGCCGATGATGTGTCGCCAGTGGCTGGCAACAACCTGAAACTGAGTATCGACATCGAGTTGCAGGCCTATGGCGAGTTGCTCATGCAGGGCAAGGTGGGCGCCATCGTGTGCATCGAGCCCAAGACGGGCGAGATCCTCGCGCTGGTGTCCAGCCCCAGTTATGACCCGGCGCTGCTCATGGGTAAGGAACGCGGCAAGAATTACCGCGACCTGGTCAACAACAGGCTCAAGCCGCTGTATGACAGATCCTACATGGCGGCCTACCCGCCAGGATCAACCTTCAAGCCCACCCAAGGTCTCATTTTCCTGCAAGAGGGCATCATCAGCACGAGCACGCAGTTTCCCTGCCGCCACGGCTATATCAATGCCGGCCTGCGCGTGGGATGCCACGGCCATGGCTCCCCCATCTCGCTCAAGCCCGCCCTGCAGACGTCGTGCAACGCCTACTTCTGCTGGGGTTTCAAGTACATGATGGACAAGCGCTCCAAGTATGGCTCGACAGGCAAGGCCTTTGAGGTGTGGAAAAACCACATGGTGTCGATGGGCTATGGCTACAAGCTGGGCATCGACATGCCGGGCGAAAGCCGCGGCTTCATCCCCAACACGGCCTTCTATGACAAGATTTACGGTGAGGGCAAATGGTCAGGTCAGACCATCATCAGCGACGCCATCGGTCAGGGCGAAATCCTGGCCACTCCGCTGCAAATTGCTAACCTGAGCGCCACCATCGCCAACCGTGGCTATTACATCACGCCCCATGTGGTCAAGAACATCGAGGGCATCGGTGTGCTCAAGAAAAACATCGAGCGCCACGATACCGACATCGACAAGCAGTACTACAACCACATTGTCGAGGGCATGCGCATGGCGGTGCTGGGCGGTACCTGCACCCGAGCCAACATACCGGGGCTGGACGTGTGCGGCAAGACGGGCACCGCCCAGAACCCCCACGGACGCGACCACTCGGTTTTCATGGGCTTTGCACCGATGAATGACCCCAAAATCGCGGTATGCGTCTATGTAGAGAACGCAGGCTTTGGCGCGGCATTCGGTGTGCCCATCGGCGCGCTGATGATCCAGCGATACCTGCGCGGCGATTCACCCGGCCTGCAAGCCCAGGGTCGCGCTATGGCAAGCCGCCACACCATCGCAGTCCCCAAGGTCAAGAAGACCACGACCTCCGGCACCCAGGCCGACAAGCATAAGAAACAACCTTCAAAACCCGTGTCAAGCGATGGAAGTGAGGAATGAAGATGAGAATACTAACCTATTAGGGTCGGTAGACTGGTTCACCATCATCCTGTACCTGATCATGGTCGTGGCTGGTGCGGTGAGCATCTATGCCGCTACCTACGACTATGACAAGGCAAGCATGTTTGACCTGAGCGAGTACTCGGGCAAGCAGTTCATGTGGGCCGCCATGGCCTTCCTCATCGGCTTCTCACTGTTGCTTATTGACAGGCGCATCTATGAAGCCTATGCCTACCCCATCTATGGGTTTATGATATTGTTGCTGATAATCACCATCTTTGTCGCGCCCGACATCAAGGGGTCTCGCTCATGGCTGGTGTTTGGCCCCGTGAGCCTGCAGCCCGCCGAGTTTACCAAGGCGGCGACGGCATTGGCCCTGGCTAAACTGTTCAGTACATACGGCTTCACGCTCAACGGCTGGCGCAACTATGCCATCGCCATTGCCATCATCGTGTTGCCCATCCTGTGCATCATTCTGGAAAAAGAGACGGGCTCTGCACTGGTTTACACGGCCCTCATCTTTGTCCTCTACCGCGAGGGCATGTCGGGTTTCGTGCTGTTCGCCGCCCTGATGGCGGTAGTCTATTTTGTGGTGGTGCTCAAGTTTGCCGCCGCCACGTTCATGGGTATCCCGCTGGGCATGGTCATCGCCTTTATCCTGGTCATGACGCTCATCGTGGGGATGTTGCTGGTCTATTGCCGCTCGTGGATATTGGGGCGCAACGTGCTGCTGGGCTATCTGGCGGCAGGTGCGTTGGCTGGCGGACTGACGCTGGCAGGTGTTCACGTCAACGGTTATGCCTTTTTCCTGCCGGTCATTTTCCTGTCGCTGCTCTACCTGCTGTGGGGCATGTTGCATGACGACTTGAGGAAAGTGCTTATCACCGTGTGCTTTGCAGCGTCCTCGGTCCTGTTCATGTTTATGGTGGATATTGCCTTCAACAAGGTGCTGGAACCGCATCAGCAAAAACGCATCATGGTCACCCTGGGCATCGCCGATGACCCCCGCGGCGCGGGCTACAACGTCAACCAGAGCAAAATCGCCATTGGCAGCGGCGGCATCATGGGCAAGGGTTTCCTAAACGGAACGCAGACCAAACTCAAATATGTCCCCGAGCAACACACCGACTTCATCTACTGCACCATCGGCGAGGAGAAGGGCTTTGTGGGCAGCGTGGCTGTGCTCTTGCTGTACCTGGCACTCATCTTGCGCATCATCACCCTAGCCGAGCGCAACCACTCAACCTTCGCGCGTGTTTATGCCTACTGTGTCGCGTCCTACCTCATCTTCCACCTCACCATCAACATCGGCATGGTCATCGGCTTGTGCCCCGTCATCGGCATCCCGCTACCGTTCTTCAGTTACGGCGGCTCCTCGTTGTGGGGTTTTACTATTCTGCTGTTCATCCTCTTGCGCATCGACGCCGACCGTCACTCCTACGGCTCCTGGTAAAAGACACTTACGTCAGCCAAAAACTCTCTATTTATTCTTCTGTTGAGCCAACAATTTCACTTCGTTGACTTCATTGATAAGCTGTTCGGTTGTTGGCAGATACAGTTGGTATTGGCTTGCAAGAATTGTTTTGTTGGATTCAGGTAATGCCATTTTTACTGCTGTGTCATTCTTATTGGTACACAATAGGATGCCAATAGTGGCATTTTCTTCTGGCATTTTCTCAATTCGGTCGTAATAATTGACATACATCTGCAATTGACCTAGATCCTGATGAGTGAGTTTACCTGTTTTCAATTCAACAATGACAAAACACCGCAGCAGTCGATTATAGAGGACAAGATCAATGAAAAACTCATCATCTTCAAGTAAAATGCGTTTCTGCCTTGAAACAAAGGAGAAGCCCTTGCCCATTTCGAGTAGAAAGTCCACCAAATGGGATATGATAGCACTTTCTAAATCTTTCTCGTAATATGACGATTGCTGTTTTAATCCAAGAAATTCCAGCACCATCGGGTCCTTTATGATTTCTTCTGGACTTTCGGGAATACGCTCACGCCGTGCAACTGCCAGCACTGATTCTTTCTCATTGCTGAGCAACAGCCGTTCATAAAGCATAGAATTGATCTGCCGTTCTGTCTCTCGAGCAGTCCATGCGTTATTCACGGACTCCAACTCATAATACTCACGCTTATCAGGATCATCAATCTGAATAAGTCTCCGATATTGACTCCAATTTAATTGCGAACGCAGTGTGTTCGCAATTGGATAGGTACGATAAAACTGGCGACTTTGTTCCAATTGTCTGACACCAAATCCGCTGCCAAATTCTTTCTCCAACTCCTTAGCAAGAGTCTTCACGATATAAGCGCCATAGTCAGCACGTTCTTTTCCTTGCTGTTCTTCCTCAAAGATGCGTTTCCCTAGATTCCAATACATCTGAACTCTACTGAAATCCACGCTGCGGATAGCATTTTTTCTTGCAGTTTCAATGATTCTGCGGGCATCATGCAATATGTCGCTTGTTAAAGGGGTTGATGACTCGTTATCCTTCATAACTAGATCCAAAACACAACGTTTAATGTGCAAAGATAACAATAATAAGTGAAAAATATGGAACTTAAATATCTTATTAGTATCGTTTTTATTCTATTCTGCATCGATTAGTATCTATTAGAGGTTATACTTTTATCCTCTTGCGCATCGACGCCGACCGGCACTCCTACGGCTCCTGGTAAATTCTGTCGTTTCCGCAAAATGTTTAGTCTTTGCTGCCTGCCATGAGCAGGGCCATACAGATGAAGAAATGGATGATCAGGTACAAGACGGTGACCAGGACATTGGGGTGCGCATCGGCACCAAGTCCCACATCATGAATTTCCTCGATGATGGGTGGGAGGGACTCTACTCGATAGAGCGAGTCGTTCATGTACTGTGACGAGTTTTCTACAGCATTGACATACTTGTCATAGCTCGCGTGATTGTAGGCAAAGATGCGACGATAGGTATGGCACTGGTTGTCATTGCGGTGATCGGAAACCTTTTCTCGCAGTCTTGCCCTAGCATCGTCATCGGCCTCTTCAATCTCATCGCGACTTTTCCACGAGGTTTTATAATACTCTCTCTCATCAAAGGCCAAATAAACGCCATGGCTATCCCTGATCGGAGCAACAACGCGGGCTGTTAAGGCTACACGTCCTTGCCTTCTGCGCTCGCTACTAACATCATAGCCACGGCAATTATCCATCACATCGATTTCCTGCTCACTCATGATATACTCGGCATCACGGATGCTCTCACGTGTGACACTCTTGCAGTGAAGATAGGACGAGGTGGAACGGTGGACATATTGATCAATGCCCAAAAGTCCGCAGCCAATGCTCAGACCGAATAAGAAATAGGCTACAAAACGATAGTTGTCCTTTTTAGGTATTGCACTGAACTGTTTCCTCAAGAGGAAAACCGTCATCCCCACCCACGCTAGACCGACAAAGAAACCCATCGAGCGCCTCTGATACTTGAGGTCGGAACAATTCACGCCCCAACACAGCAGTGCGAACAAGGCAATCGACAGCAGCGAACCAAGCGTAACCACTATAACCCTTTGCCAACCTTGAGGCCTATCATGTTTCTTTCTTCCCATCATGAAAAAATGAATGATATTACTGCCGTTGGAGCCAGAGGGCAAAGAAGCGGTCATAAACCTGATAAGCACCTTGGGCATCCAAAACCAATTCCTTTTCCACAAGTATCTTGAGGGCAGACCTTATAGAACTGGTTGCACCCAGATGATGTTGACTGATAAAGGATTGGCCTAAGACTTGCTGAACAGATTTCTCATTGGCTATCGCCTTGAGTAACTTGGCTTGGGAAGGGGTCACCAACCTCATGAAGGTTTGGAAAGTAGCTTCGTTTTCATCGACTATTCGTGTCAACGTATCATCAATGACATCTAGCGAAATTAATCGTTCTCCTGACTCATATAAACAGTTCAACAATACTTGCACATACCACGTGTGTCCAGCGAGCTTTTGATACAGATACCCAAACGCATCGGCATTCAATTGCTGTCCATGGTCCGACAGTTTCTCTTTAGCAAATTCGTAATAAGACTGTTCCTGTATTTCATACAGGTTCAGGATTTGTGTGCTCTGGTAAAATGGGCGGTTGGCCGAGGCGAACATGTTTTCCAACACATGACGTTGGCTACCCGAGAAAATGAAATGTACTGACGTGAGTTGCTGGATATGGGAACGCAACAAGGCTTCCACATTCCTGTCGCCATAATCAGCAATCGACTGAAACTCATCCATTGCTATGATGCACTGCTGGCCAGACTGCTCCATATATGAAAATATTTCAGCCAAGGAGTGCTCAGCCCATTCCGGCTTGACATCCACCATGAATGTCGGCACGCCAGTTAATGAGTCAAAACTAAACAATGGACGCAAAGACTTGAAAAAAGTAGTAATCTTTTTAATGACTTTTTCTTCGTTTGTGTCCAATGATCCCAACACAACATTGGCTAATTGCTCAACGAGAGACGCTAAACTGTCGGTTTTATATAGGTCCACATAATAACATATGGCTTGCTTCTCGGCTTCCATGCGATGAAAAGCGTGACGAATAAGACCAGTCTTACCCATTCGTCGAGGGCTTATCAGCGTCACATTTCGTCCATTATGCAATGCAGATATGAGTTTTTGCGTTTCATGCTCCCTGTCACAAAAGTAAGCAGGTGAGATATATCCCGTTAAAAGAAAAGGATTCGGTGGAGTGGATTTTTTGTTTGACATAATCTCTTCATTTTACTATCTATTGCGAATTTTTCGTTGCGAAAACTTCGTTGCGAAAATTTCGCAATGCAAAATTACACCTTAATAATTAGATATCCAAATCTTTGGGTATAAAAAAGCAAAAGTCCGGCTCTCACGAGTGGGACTTTAAATTTTATGAATAGAATCTGTATAGAAAAGTGCAATATCTCTTTTTCGTGCTGCAAAGTTCGTTATTATTTTTTTCCCCACAAAATTTTTTTGCAAAAAAATGCACATTTTTTCCTTAATAAGTGTTATTTGCCTATGAAAATCAATAGAATAGCCTTCATTCTCTACTCACAATAGATTCATTTTTCTCATCAAATGTGACCCTCGGTTTTAAAAAATGGCATTAAATTTGCAAAACCTTTATCAATCAATGCAACGGCTGCTGCGATCATATTACCACAAGGCCAAAGAAGGCTGCGCCTCAGGGATGCTCAAAAACGTTTTCAGCATTCCTCAGGGCTTGCATTACTGTTGCCTGACGACGGTGCTGTGTGCCCTGTGTGCAACGGGCACACTCGAGGCTGCGCCCGAACTGCCCTTGTCGATGCCCAAAGAGGCCCTGGAAGAGGACTCTGTCAAGGTGAGCCTTGTCACTTTCTATCCCGGCAGCGAACCACATAACATCTGGGGACACAGCGAGATACGTGTTCAGCAAGGTCTTGTTGACCTGTACTTCAATTACGGCTTATTTGACTTTCAGGCACCAGCATTTCTATGGCGATTCATGTTGGGCAAGACCGATTACATCTGTGCCCCAGTCCCACGTGCTTATGCTACCATCGGCATGGAACAGCGGCGCATGGTCGAGCAGGAACTCAATCTGCCTCAAGACAGGGCCATCGCCGTGAGGGACTTCTTGTGGAACAATGCTCAGCCCGAGAATCGCACCTATCGCTATAAATTCCTAAGCGACAACTGCTCTACCCGTCCCCGCGACATCATCGAGATGGCTGCGGGCGAGGGACTACAATATCCCGCAATGGGCGACACAACTGTCACCTATCGTGACATTTTGGCACACTACTGCCGCAACTATGCCTGGGAACGCTTCGGCATCGACCTGGTGCTGGGTTGGGACATCGACACCGTGCTTGACCAGCGCGCCACCATGTTCATACCCATGCTGTTGATGGACGCTGTGGCAGATGCCACCATCACGACCGACAGCGTGTCCATGCCCCTGGTGAAAGCCACCACCGTGCCCATCGACAAGAGCACCGAGGGCAACGTGAGACCGCCCACGCCGTGGTATCTGTCGCCCATGACCGTCGCCCTGCTCGTGCTGGCGTTGACGGTGGCCGTAACATGCCGTGATGCAAGGCGCCGCGATGTGTCCAGGTGGTTTGACACGATATTGTTCACCACAGGTGGCCTGGCAGGTTGTCTCCTATTCTTCCTCATCTGCTTCTCGACCCACGAGGCGACATCGCCCAACATCAACATCGCGTGGCTCAACCCGCTGCTGCTCTTACTGGCCGTGTTGCCCTGGTTCAAGAAAACCCGCCATGCCGCGCGCTGGCTCCACGCCCTGAATGCGCTCGTCGTGGCCCTGCTCATGATGGCATGGCCATGGCAGCCCCAAGTGGGTAATATTGCCTTCTTCCCGCTGATGGCGACACTGGTGACGCGCTCGCTCACCAACGTGTGGCTCCTGGGTAAACCCACCCGCGGCCCCACTCGAGCATAAACCTTCTCTCCCCTCCACACACCTTTTCCTCACTCCCCAAAAACCGAGTTTTTGTGCCACATGGGTGATTTATACATTATTAATAGCCCATAATCGGCCAAAAAAATATAACTTTGCGGTTTGAAAAAAAACAAAATCAAAATATAAAACAAAAAATGGGACTTAGTGACATTTTGAAATCATTGTTTGGCAATAAATCCTCGCGTGACCTGAAGAAGATCATGCCCATTGTCAACCAAATCAAAGCAATTTATCCCGAGATCGATGCGCTGGACATTGACGCACTGCGCCAACGCACTGCCGACATCCGCCAGATGCTTAAAGACTCGGTACAAGACAAACGCGACGAGATTGACCGCATCAAAGTCGAAATCGAGGCCCTCGACTATGAGGAGCGCGAGCCGCTGTGGAAGAAAATCGATGATATCCAGAAGGAGATTCTCGACGTCCTCGAGGATAAGCTCAACGAGGTGCTCCCCACCGTGTTTGCCATCGTGAAATCAACGGCACGCCGCTTTGCTGAGAACGAGACCATCACTGTTACCGCCACACAGCTTGACCGCGACCTGGCGGCACAGGGCAAGGACTTTGTGAGCATCGACGGCGACAAGGCCATCTACACCAACCACTGGCTTGCCGGTGGCAACGAGATCAAGTGGGACATGATCCACTATGACGTGCAGCTCATCGGTGGTATCGTCCTGCACCAGGGCAAGATCGCCGAGATGGCCACTGGTGAAGGTAAAACCCTCGTTGCAACCCTGCCCGTCTTCCTCAACGGTTTGACCGGCAACGGTGTGCATGTGGTAACCGTCAACGACTACCTGGCCAAGCGCGATAGCGAGTGGATGGGTCCGTTGTACATGTTCCACGGCATGACCGTGGCTTGTATCGACAAGACCGAGCCCAACTCGCCCCAACGCCGCGATGCCTACAACTGCGACATCACCTTCGGTACCAACAGTGAGTTTGGTTTCGACTACCTGCGTGACAACATGGCCATGCGCCCCGAGGACATGGTGCAGCGCCCCCACAACTTTGCCATTGTCGATGAGGTCGATAGCGTCTTGATCGATGATGCCCGTACCCCGTTGATCATCTCTGGCCCGTCGATGAGGTCGATAGCGTCTTGATCGATGATGCCCGTACCCCGTTGATCATCTCTGGCCCTGTGCCCAAGGGCGAGGACCAGATGTTTAACGACTTCAAGCCCAACGTGGAGCGCGTGTATAACGCACAGCGTCAACTAGTGACCGGACTGCTCGCCGATGCCAAGAAGATGATGGCCAGCGACGACCAGGACACTGTTAAGGAAGGTACCCTGAGGCTCTTCCGCGCGTTCAAGGGTCTGCCCAAGTACAAGCCCCTGATCAAGTACCTGAGTGAAGAGGGAGTCAAGAACGCCATGCTCAAGACCGAGGCCTTCTACATGCAGGACAACAACCGCGAGATGCCCACCGTCACCGATCCCCTGTACTTCATCATCGACGAGAAGAACAACACTGTTGAGATGACCGATAAGGGTATCGATGTGCTCACCAAGGGCACCGACGACCCCGAATTCTTCATCCTTCCTGACATCGCCGCACAGCTCTCGGCTGTTACCAACGAACCCCTCACCGACGAGGAGAAGATGAACAAGAAGGACGAACTGCTGGCTAACTACTCGGTCAAGGCCGAGCGTGTACACACCGTCACCCAGCTCTTGAAGGCCTACACCCTGTTCAACCGCGACGACGAGTACATCGTCGATGCCGAGGGCAAGGTGAAGATCGTCGATGAGCAGACGGGACGTGTGAGGCTATCGAGGCCAAGGAGGGCGTGAACGTCGAGGCCGCTACCCAGACGTTTGCCACCATCACGCTGCAGAACTACTTCCGCATGTACCACAAGCTGGCAGGTATGACCGGTACCGCCGAGACCGAGGCCGGTGAGTTCTGGGACATCTACAAACTGGATGTTGTCACCATCCCCACCAACAAGCCCGTTATACGTAACGATATGGCCGACCGCGTTTACAAGACGCAGAAGGAGAAATTCAATGCCGTCATTGCCGAGATCGAGGCCATGCGCAACTCGGGCCGTCCCACCCTGGTGGGTACAACCAGCGTCGAGATCAGTGAGATGCTGAGCCGCATGCTCAACCTGCGCCACATCCCGCACAACGTGCTCAACGCCAAGTTGCACCAAAAGGAGGCCGACATCGTGGCTCAGGCAGGTCAGTCGATCGACGGCAAGGGTGTCGTGACCATCGCCACCAACATGGCCGGTCGTGGTACCGATATCAAGCTGTCACCCGACGTGAAGGCTGCAGGCGGTTTGGCCATCATCGGTACCGAGCGCCACGAGTCACGCCGCGTTGACCGCCAGTTGCGAGGCCGTGCCGGTCGTCAAGGTGACCCGGGTTCATCAGTGTTCTTCGTATCGTTTGAGGACAAACTCATGCGCCTGTTCGCTAGCGAGAGCGTTGTCAAGACGCTTGACCGTCTGGGACTCAAGGATGGTGAGGCCATCGAGAGCAACATGGTGACCAAGAGCATCGAGAACGCCCAGAAGCGCGTCGAAGAAAACAACTTCGGTATACGTAAACACCTGCTCGAGTATGACGACGTGATGAACGCTCAGCGCAAGGTGATCTACACCCGCCGTCACCACGCCCTCATCGGCGAGCGCATCGGTCTGGACATCATCAACACCCTCTATGACAGCGTCGAGGACATGGTCGAAAGATTTGGCGCCGACGATTATGAGGACTTCCAGATGCAGGTACTCAAGACCTATGCCATCGAGCCCCCGTTCAACGAGGAGGAATATCGTCGCATGGACGATGGCAAGAAGCAGGAAATCTTGTATGACAACGTCCTCAAGGCCTTCAACCGCAAGATGGAACGCCTGAGCGAGGTGGCCGATCCCATTATCCAACAGATTGTGGCCGACCAGCAGGCACAAGGCATGGAGCCCCAGGGCCTCATCCGCGTGCCCATCACCGATGGCAAGCGCGTCTTTGGCATCGTCATCGACATCAAGGAGGCTGCCGAGACCCACTGCAAGAACCTGACCAAGGCTTGGCAGAAGGCCGTCATGCTGCTCACCATCGACGAGAACTGGAAAGAGCACCTGCGCGAGATGGACCAGTTGCGCCAGAGTGTGCAGAACGCCAGCTACGAGCAAAAAGACCCGCTGGTAATCTACAAGACCGAGGCCTTCAACATCTTCAAGCAGATGGTTGGCGTCATGAACGGCAAGTCCATAGCTATCCTCATGCGTGGCCAGATTCCCGAGGCACCGCCCCAACAGAACGTGCAGGATCGTGAAATGCCGCAGCAGCGCCAGCCGCGCTACAGCGAGAATCGTGGTGGAGAGCCCGATCCCAGCCGTCCCAATGCACCCATGGCCGGTAACCGTCCCCAAGGACCCGTCGGCCCCATCCGCAACGAGGGTCCCAAGATCGGTCGCAACGATCCCTGCCCCTGCGGTAGCGGCAAGAAGTACAAGAACTGCCACGGTCGCGGCATAGCATAAGGCCATCAGAGGCTTTTTACAAAACACTTAGAGGCGTGCCAATCCCGTGATGGGACTGGCACGCCTTTTGTTATGTTTTCCTTGAGAGAAATTAGAAAAAAAGAGTACTTTTGCTGGCGAATAACAAATTAAATCCTGAATGACTATGAGACAAACGGCACAATGGATGATGGCTGCAGCAGTGATTGCACTGTGCGGCATGACGACGGGCTGCAAGGACAACGCCCAGCGCCCTGTGAACGGAACGATGGAAGAGGCTGTCGCACCAGGCGATGCCCCTCAAGCGGTAGTGGACCTGATGAAACATGTGAACATCGACGAGTGCTACGAGACGTTGATGGAGGACAAGACGACTGGCGTGAGCGTGTGGAGCCTGATGAAATGCTCTGACACCATCTCCAGCGAGGGCTATGGCATGGTCGTTGCCAAGGGTGACGTGAAGACCGCCCTGCCCCAACTGCGCCACGGCCGCATGCCGCGCACACGCTATGACGCCACTACAGGCGAACTGCTGATTGTGGGTGCTGACACCGAGGGCACGGGCGTCAACATCGAGCGGGTTTACATGCTGCGCTTTGATGAAAACGGCTATGCGAGCATCACCAACTCCATTGACCCCTATGAGATGCAGGAGGCATGGTGCAAAGCGCTCACCTACACTATCGACGGCCAGGACATCACTTTCTATGCCGAGGGTAAGCCGCTGGCCACAGTGACTAACCACATCGAGGACATGGGCGGATTCATGGACGACGCCATCTACATTGGGGAGCAGATCAGCTACAGCATCGAGGGCCCGTTGACGGTCCATGTCACCCCGGGCGTGAATTTCGTTGTCGGCAAGGTGCTGCACTATGACGACATGCCCACCTTTAGCGCCACTGTCACCATGAGCGAGAGTGGCCCCACGTTGAGCGACTTCACCGTCGACAAGTGACCTCGCGGCTATCGATCACAACTGCTATCAACTAAAGACGTTGGCGCCTGAATGTGCCAACGTCTTTAGTTGATAGGCTCTTTCCTTTTAATGAATCAATAGCTGGGCTTATTTTTCAAACAGTTCATCCAATGTGACTTGCTGTTGGACTATTCCAGCATGGACACCTGGCTTAACCCCAAAAGTTGTGACAAATGTATTTAATAACGTCTTGCGGGTATTGGTTTCTTCCCTGAAAATTGCCATTCGCTCACGCAGTTTAGCCTCGTAGTCTTTGGTTATAATGTATGGCTCGGTAGAAAACTTCATTTCACACAAGTTGATACATCGATCTGCTCGGTCAATGACAAGGTCTATCTGTATTTTCTTGTTTTCACTGTTATTTTGGCGAAATCTCACCATTTTTGCCACTTTTAGCCAAAGAATACATTATATCTTTGGCGAAATCTCATTATTTTCACCACTTTTAGCCAAAGTTTCATGTGTAAACATACCCTTACTCAATGAATATATGATCCATGTCTTATAGTGAAATTTATTGCTTTGTTTGCCCCTCGTTAGGGCAGCTCGTCGTCGATGATGAGGCGCAGCCACTGGGCGGTGCTCAATGGGATGGGGCCGGCAGGCTCGCTCGCCATGAGTCGCTCATTGAGTTCCAGCAGCAGTGGGCGCGCATCGCTCTTCCCGGCGCGGGCGATGATCGCATGGGCCTCGGGCATGGCACGCTCCATCACGGCCCGTGACGACGGCCTGAGCAGGAAGCTGCGCCAATACAGCCAATAAGCGTAATCATAGATGCGCTGGGCATCCAGTGGATTGTCCAGGTCCACCTCGCTGGCAACACACCACTGGCGGGGCACGGGTGCCTGCTCATACTCCTCATCGAGGAGCATGTGGAAGGCCAGGGCCAGGGCCTCGAGTTCGGCATCATGCGGGTCAAGGGCATCAGGGCCCTCATCGCCGGCAATCGTCCACCAGATGACATAGCGCACGTCGTCGCGGTTGAGTTCATAGTCAATATAATCTTCTCCCCTGCCGTAATGGGGCAACGGTGAGCCATGGCGGAGGTTGTGCAGCCGAGTGAACGAGCGCCACAGGCCACTATCGGCCACCACATCCTGGTAATAGCCCGTCACTGCAAGCACCACATCGCGCCTCACGTCATCATCCAGACCGCGCAGCCACGGCGACTCGTCCCACAGCTTGGCCAGCCTGAGCGCTATCCACAAGTAGAACTGGTCAGTCTCAGCCACCCGCGGGTTGTTGGGCTGCCGCTCCATGAAATCCTTTACCCTAATCTCCATAATCATCGATATCTAAAAAGACGGGAGAGCCAAATGCTGGTTCCCCCGTCTTGTGGTTGAGCCGCGAGCGGGACTCGAACCCGCGACCTTTTCGTTACGAATGAAATGCTCTACCGACTGAGCTATTGCGGCTTAGTGCACTGCGAGATTTGCAATGCGGGTGCAAAGGTAGCACAATTTTTCTGACCCCGCAAACTTTAATCGACAATTTGTTTGCTATAGGTGATTTTTGTCTTGGCTTGGTCTAGCAGCAATCTGACGATCGCCGGCCTCGACACCATGGGCGAAATCTTGGTTACCGTCGATGTCGTGCCATAATAATAGGACTGCGTGTAAGTGTAGTTGGTCACGTCAACGGGGGTGATGGTGAAATTGAAATCATCCTCGGTGGCGATGCCGCCCTGGTTCTTGATGATGTTCAGCACATAGTTGCGCAGACCCGTGAACGTGTATGTCTTGTTCACTGCATTATATGTGGCATAGAACGAGTCCTTGTTATTGGCCAGGCTATCGCCGTTGATAAAGTTATCCTTCATGGAGGTCTTGACCATGAGCAGATAGGTGGGCGGCTGGATGTTGTACTCGGTCTCGGGAATGCTCACCGGCAACTCCAGCGACAGCGTGTTGATGATGGCCTGGTTAGTACCCACATTGGCCGTGAACTTGTCAATGATGTCCTGGATGGGGAAGCGCACCTGCACCTCGTATCCCGCGGGAGCGGCAATAATGGCCTCACCACGGTCCACCATGGCCTTCACCTCGTCGTCAATGTCAAAGTGGATAATGTTGTTGGAGATCACCTCGGGCGTCGATGCCAGATAAGACTGCGCATGGGCCGAATCGACCTCGGTGGTGTCATTGAGCCGCACGTGCTTGTGATAATACACGTCAATCTCGGTACCCCTGATGTTCAGCACATGGCCACTGCCATAAGTGTTAGTGATATAGATGCCCGGGAACACGTCGGCAAATGCCTTGGGCGACGCGAACTTGGACGGGTCGTTGACATAGGTGGTGAACAACTCGCGGCCCAGTTCCAGCGGCATGGGCACCGAAATGACCCTCACCGTGTCGCGGACTGCCGCGCCCGACACATAGGACGTCGATGTCTCCATCCACCCTGACGTGGGCGAATAGGAGTCAGAAGCCAGCAGGTCGCTGGGATCATAATAGTCGGTGGGATCAAAATCGCTGTAGATGGGGCTAGGCAGCGCCTTGTTCAAGCGATACACGTTCAAGCGCATGGGAGCCAGCGGGTTGCCAGTGTATCCACCCGTGTAGGGCAAACGCAGCTTCAGGCGGCACGAGTCAATCGTCTCGGCTGTGATTCCGGCGGTGTCGATGCTCATCGCGGGCATCCACATCGTCACTGCCGACGCGGTGATATTGCCAAAGCCGGCGGCATTGAGCTCGCCCAGCATCTTGGTGGTTGTGCGCATCTGCACACGGTCATTCAGCACTGAGTGGCCCGTGATGACAAATGAAGAATCCTCGATAATCGATGAGACGCTGTCGGTGATTGAAACGCCGATGGTCTCGTCGGTGCATGCGTACAGGCTAAGCAGCGCTGCCGCTGCCAGTATCACATTGAACAGTTGTTTCATATTCTTGAAATAATAAAAAACTGATTGATTTAAGAATATAGAAAAATACCTATCAAGCGGGCGATGACCGTCAATCAAACAGCGATGTGTAGAAGTCTTTTACCTTCGTCACGTCATCATCATCGATGAACTGCAGCTTGGGCAACGAGCCGGCAGCCTCAAGCACAGCAGGGCTCACACCAGCCTCACACTCAATGACAGCATCGGCATACTTGAGCGAATAGGCCATCAGGCCCTCATAGGTCAACTCCTTGCCGGCAATGGGCTTGAGCGCATTCTTGGGGACACCGTCCATGTGGATTTTCTCGGCAATGCGGGCATCCAGCGGGGCCATGATCTGCTCGTTGAACAGCGCCGTCACAATCTTGGCGTCGCGGAACGAGGGGTCATCACCATAGAGGGTGCGGATATATACCGGTGCCAGCGCTGAGATCCAACCCGTGCACTGAATGATGTCGGGCACCCAGCGCATCTTGCGTATCGACTCGATGACGGCACGTACAAAGAACATGCTGCGCTCGTCATTGTCGTGGGGCGAGCAGTTCATCTCGAGCTCGTCGATGCGATTGCTGGCAAAATAATCCTCGTTGTAAATGAAATAAACCTGGAAATGAGCTTGTTGCAGGGTCGCCACCTTGATGATGAGCGGATGGTCGGTATCATCAATGATCACATTCATGCCCGACAGCCTGATCATCTCATGCAGCTGGTTGCTGCGCTCGGCAATCATGCCGTACTTGGGCATAAAAGTGCGCTCCTCAATACCTTGCTCCTTAATGCCTTGAGGCAAGATGCGGCCAATCTGTGACAAGCGGCGCTCGGGCACGTATGGCGCGATCTCCTGCGATATAAATAGGACTTTCTTTACTTCCATGTTGCTTTCTTATCAATAATAAATGCAAAGATAACCATTTTTTTTCATTTTCACGGCATTTTTTGCAGCCCTATAGGTCATTTTTAAGTAAAAATGCCCCCTTTTTAACATCTTCTAATCTTTTTCCACCACTAGCAAGCCCACTCCACAAGGCCACTATTAACCCATTGTGGTTAGCTTAAAGAACCCGCCACCCTAGCCCCTATTGGCCTTATTGGTCCCATTAGAATCGGCCACCAGCATAAAAAGGCGAGAGGGTCCTTCCATCAGGAAAGGCCCTCCCTCTATTCACACACATGCGATTACTCGTCTTTACTACTTGCTGCCGCAGCCGTCACAGCCGTTGCAGCCGCCGTGGCCGCGCTCGGGACGAGCACCCTCATGGCGGGGACCGCCATGCTTCTTGTCATGGCCGCGCTTGCCCTCATGCTGCTTGAGCTCGGCATACTTAGCTGCCTGTTCTGGAGTCAGCAAGGCCTCAACCTTGGCACTGGTGGCCTCGTGCTGCGCTTTCATCTTCTCGCGCATCGCCTTCATCGTGGCCTCGTCAGGCCTCTGTCCTTGCTCAGCCTTGGCGGGACGCTCCTTAGCCATCGTTTCCATCTCGGCGGTGTAGATCTTGGTGATCTCAGCTTTTTGCTCCTCGGTCAGGTTCAAGGCCTTCTCCATGCGTTCAACACGTTGCTTAACCATCTGTTCGGGGTTACCATGCCGGCGTTGCGGCTGTGCATTGGTCACAATCGTGCCCATCAGGGCAATCATCAATACTAAAACAATCTTTTTCATCTTAAATGTGGTGTTTTTTATGAAATGAATAATGAATCTGAACTAAACGTCTTGTTAATTCACTTGCAAAGAAAAAGCCAATTTTTGAAATAAAAAAATGCCCAACAGCCACTTCGTGACCAATCGACAAAACACGTTGACAAACCCCCGAAAAACCAAGACCAAAAACTAACCTCGTCACGTGGCAAAAAAGGCGCTAGAGCCAGCTATTTTCTTGAATTTACGTCAAGAAATCAAAAAAAATGTAATAGCCCAATACAACTTATCAAAAAACGATGTATATTTGCAGTTCAAGGATAAAAAAGATTGGGAATGTTGACTCAGATTTATAACGGTCATGTTCTCACTCCCGAAGGTTGGGTCAACGGCGGTTCGGTCATTATCGAGGACTGCCGCATCAAGGAAGTGAGCAAGAGCAGCCGCCAGCTGGAAGGCATGGATAAGCTCGTTGATGCCCAGGGCATGCATGTGGTGCCTGGGGGCATTGACCTGCATTGTCATGGCGGTGGTGGCAGTGATTTCCAAGAGTGTACCCACGAGGCCTTTGAGACAGCTGCTCAAACCCACCTGCGCCACGGCACAACGGCCATCTATGCCACACTCTCCTCCTCGCCAATCGACATGATGGAACGGGCCTGCCAAACATGTGATGACCTGATGCAGGATCCCAAATCCACCATCATGGGCATGCACATGGAGGGGCCTTACTTCAATCCCAGCAAGGCCGGAGCACAGATGCCTGAGGTTATACGCATTCCTGACCCGAACGAATACCGCCACATCGTTGAGGACTTTGACTGCATGCGCCGATGGTCCTCGGCACCCGAACTGCCTGGCGCCATCGAGATGGGCGAGTATGTCACCGGCAAAGGCATCGTCGCCGCCATCGGCCACACCGCTGCCGAGTATCCCCAAATCAAGGCCGCATGGGATGCCGGCTACACCCTGGCTACCCATTTCTATAACGGCATGCCTGGCTTCCACAACGTGAGGGAATTTAAGCATGCCGGCACCGTCGAGAGCGTCTATCTGCTTGAGGATATGGCCGTTGAGGTGATTGCCGATGGCATCCACGTGCCCTCTACCCTGCTCAATCTGGTTTACCACATCAAGGGTGTGGAGCACACAGCCCTGTGCACCGACGCGCTAGCCGTGACCGACAGCGACAGCGAGCACGCCTTTGACCCGCGCGTCATCATCGAGGATGGCGTGTGCAAGCTCTCTGACCGCAGTGCCCTGGCCGGCAGCATTGCCACCATGGATCGCCTCATCAAGACGATGGCACGTGTGGTCAACGTCCCGCTGAACGATGCCGTGCGCATGGCCAGCGAGACACCCGCCCGCATCATGGGCATCTATGACCGCAAGGGCTCGCTGCAACGTGGCAAGGACGCCGATATCCTGCTGTTTGACAGCGACATCAACCTGCGCGGCGTGTTCTCGATGGGCGAGTTTGTCAAGGGCAGTGACCGCAACGCTCCTGCAGCCATTGTGGACCGATAATTAACGATAATCAAAGAAAAATCTAAGTTTTTTTCACGATATTCTTGCACGGTATCAAAAATGGTATTATCTTTGCACCCGCGTTTGAAAGAAAATGCCTTTATATGGTGGACGTAGCTCAGCTGGTTAGAGCGTCGGATTGTGGTTCCGAAGGTCGTGGGTTCGAGCCCCATCTTCCACCCCTAAGTGAATAAAAAACCTGTACTGATTGGCAGTACAGGTTTTTTATTTTATCACACGTCACTCTTGAATCACAGCCCAAGCAGCGTCTTGACCATCGGAGTGATGTCGGTGGTGTTGGGGCCGGTATAGGCCACGGGGGTAACGGCAGTGTCGAGCACCAGGTCATAGCCACCCCGCTCGCCAGCGGTGCGGATTGCGGCCTGGATCTTGTCGGAAATGGGTTTGGTCAAAGCCTCGCGCTGGGCGGCGATGTCATCGGCAGCACGGCGCTCAAAATCACGCATTTTCTTGTCGCTCTCCTGCAACTCCTGGATGCGGCGATCCTTGATGGTCTCGGGCATCGAGGCATCGGCAGCCACCGTCTGGTAGTCGGCATACTTTTTGTCAAACTCCCCACGCAGCAATTCATACTCAGCATGGTATTTCTCGCTCAGCGCCTTGAGCTGTGCCTCGGCAGTGGCCTTCTCGGGCAAGAGGTTAAACAACTCCTGGGAGTTCACTACAGCGATCTTGGCCTGAGCCATCAACATGAGAGGCATCAGCGCCAGGGCAATCATGAGAATTCTCTTCATCGTTATTATTCTTTTCTATTACATTATATATTATAGCCACAAAGGTAGTCTTTTTTCCAATATCAGCAAGGGACATGACGGGTTATTACAGCAAAAACTCCTGCCGCTAGGGTTAACGGCAGGAGTTTAATTCCTAATTATCTGTCGATTGTTAGTCATCGGTGCCGAAGAGGGGATCTTCGGGCATTACCATCACGGGCTTGGTTTCGGCGGCCTTGAGGATGTGTTGCGGCACATATTTCTTGTCCACAACCAAGCGGAAGGAGTACTCGTTGAACCACTCGTTGGTCATGATGATATATCCCTTTTGTCCGCTGTCGCCACCCCATGAGTTCTCCACCTTCCACTTGATGGGATTGCCATCCTCGTCAAGATCGACGGCGCAGAGCGTCATGGCGTGTGTTGAACCGCTGTCAAAGGTGGCAATGCGCCGTGCCTTATCCATGGGGAATGTGGTTCCGAACAGGGTGCCATAGTCAAAGTTGTCGAGGGCGAGGTAGCCGTTGTCACGGTTGAGCTGTTTGCCCACGTCAAAGCTGGCATAGAGCTTGGTGGAGTCCTTCAACGAGGCGATGGCCATGGCTGCGATGTCCTCCATAGGCAAGTTGACGTAGCGCCAGTTGTGTCCGTCATAGGTGTGGCGGTCATATTCCACTTCATAGGTCTTGTAGTATTCCCTGCGAGGATCATTCATCGCCATGATGAATGTGCCGTTGATGGGTCCGCCCACCGTCTCGCGGTAGAATTCCAGCGGGGTGTAGGTGCGTGCCTGGCCCACTGCTTTGCCGTCCTTGTCACGGAAGGCGTAGGTGAACGACTTGATGGGCTCGCCCAGTGTGAGCGAGAGCATGTTGTAGATGGTGCCGAGCATCTCGGTCTTGCGCTGGTTGATGGCTTTTTTGCTCTTTTTGTCAGCGACCATCTGGCGCAGCTCCAGTCCGTATTCGCGCAGCTTGGACGCAACGAGCTGGCTCATGCGTGAGGTGCGTTCAGCCGAGTAGGTCTCAGGCTGTGCCTCAACGGGCACGAGGCCGTATTTCTCGGCAAGGTCGGCCACACCGCAGAAGGTGCCGCCATCGTTCATGGGATTGCGGAAGAAGAACTGCACACGCGTGTCATCAATGGGCTTGTCGGCGCAATCGATCACGCCTTGCAGCATGAGGTTGGCCTTCTCGAGCTGGTCGTAGAAGAAGAGGTAGTCGTGAGAGAACTCCACGTTAATGGAGTCGCCGTGGCGATGGGCGAAATTGGCGCGCAGCACGTTGAAACTGGAGTACATCCAGCATCGCCCGCTCTGTCGCTGGTTGTGAATCGATTGTTTGGGCGTCTCGATGCTGAAGTAAGTGTCAGTGACTTTGTTGTTGCGGTAGTTCCGGGCAAGGTCATCGATGGAGTTAGTCGCCATGGCATTGCTTATGGCCTTGTTTTGGTTGGCTGCCGAGGTGGCGACAATCTGGCGCATCATGTCGGGGCTGATACCCCCCTGAGAACGGTTTTGTGCTGAACCGGCAAAGGCAAGGCCTATTGCCAGAGCAAGTGTAATGTATCTGTTCATATTGAGTTGTGAAATGGTTTAAGGCGCGGCACGTGGCCTTTGCGCTGGATTAATAGCTTCTTTGACCGCAAATATAGTAATATTTCCCGATTTATCAGCCAGTAGAGACACTGAAACTGCCAGTGCCAGTTAAAGTGAGCAGGCTGAAGGCCAGCCCTCCCCTAAACTAAACTGCCGCCAGCGAGGGAGAATCTCACTGGCGGCAGCCTATTTCAAGCAGCTAAAAGCTGTCGTCTTACATTACTTGATACCCAATTTGGTTTTCACCTTGGCGCTCACGTCCTCGGCATTGGTGCCCGTGTAGAGGATAGCACCAGCTGCCTGGTCAAAGATGAAGGTGTAACCGCCCTCGGCACCAACAGCCTGGATGGCATTCTGCAGTTTCTGCGTGATGGGGGCGAGCAAGGTATCCTGCTGACGCTGCAGATCCTGAGAAGCGGTCTGCTGGAAGTTCTGGATCTTCATGTAGTCGTCCTGCAACTCCTGCTGGTGGCGATCCTTGATAGCCTGGGGAGTAGAAGCATCCTTATCGGCAGCCTCATAGTCGCTCATCTTCTTCTGGAAAGCGTCCTGCAGGTTCTTGAACTCAGCCTCATATTTGTCGCTCACCGACTTGAGGGTATTCTCGGCGGTAACCTTGTCAGGCATCACGTTGAAAATCTCGGTGGTGTTCACGTAACCGAATTTCTGAGCTTGTGCACACAGGCACATGGTGGTAGCCGCGATGGCTAAGAGCATAAATCTTTTAAACATGTCTAAAAAAATTGATTTTCTTTGTTAGTATACTAGTATATTATTTTTTCTCTCATTTCAAGACCAGAGATCTCACTAATCACTAATCCCTAATCTTCAAGTTTCGGGAGCCGAAACTTGAATTACTTGTAACCCATCTTCTCGAGCACCTCGTTGCTCACGTCGATGCGCGGCGAGGCAAAGATGATACTCTGGCTACTTGCACGGTCAAAGATGACCTGGAAGCCGCGCTCCTCACACACCTTCTTGCAGGCATTGTACACATCGTCCTGGATGGGCTTGATGAGCGACTGGCGCTTCTTGAACAGCTCGCCCTGCGGGCCAAAGTACTTGTATTGCAACTGCTGGGCCTCTTTCTCCTTCTCGGTGATCTCTTCCTCTTTCTTCTTCTTCTGGTCATCGGTCAGGAACACCATGTCGGCCTGGTAGTTCTTATACATGGTGTCAGCCTCCTTCTTGAGTTCATCGACCTCGCGCTGCCAGCGTTGCGACACCTGGTTCAGTTGCTCGTTAGCCATCTCATAGGCGGGAATGTTCTTCAACACATACTCCATGTCAACAAGAGCAAACTTCTGCGCGTTGGCGACCATGAAGCCGGCAACAAGCGCCACTGCGATTAAAGCTATACGTTTCATTTCTCTCTATCTAATATTGTTTTGTTAAAAAATCGACTTTTAGACTGCGCTAACCGCAAATCGTTTATTGATAACGTTGAAAAATTAACTTAATTGTGTTAACACCTCTAGAATTCCTGTCCCAGCACGAAGTGGAAGTTGCTGCCACCCTTCTCGCCAAAGACGGTATCGAAACCATAACCCCAGTCGATACCCATCATACCAATCATGGGCAGGAAGATGCGGGCACCCACACCAGCCGAGCGCTTGATGTCAAACGGGTTGAAGTCCTTGACGTTGGTCCACGCGTTACCACCCTCGACAAACAAGAGGGGATAGATGGTGGCACTGGGCGAAAGCATGAGCGGGAAGTGCAGCTCGATGGCAAAGCGGTCATAGGCATAACCCTCAGAGCCGTAAGGCGTAAAGGCACCATTCTCATAACCGCGCAGGGCGATCGTCTCGGTAGCATAAGTATAAGAACCCGACATACCGTCACCACCCACATAGAAGGTCTCGAACGGTGACTTCAGGTACTTGTTCCAGCTACCCAGCAGACCGATGTCGGCACGGGTCATCAGTACCAGCGTCCAGCGACCGTAGGGGTCGGTCAGCGGGGTATAGGTGCGTGCCTGGAACTTGAGTTTCCAGTACTCGATCCACTTGTAGAGTTCCTTCTTGGACTGCTCGGTATTGCTCTGGCTCAGCTCTTTCCAGTTCTTCTTGCCAAACAGGCTGGCGGGCGGGGTGGCCGTGAAGCTCAGGCTGAACGAGCTGCCTCGACGGGTATACAAGGGGTTGTCAATACTGTTGCGGGCCAGGGTCACACCCAGCAGCAACGAGTTAGACACACCATTCTTCATATAATAAAGGTATTCCCAGTTCTTGAGGCTGTACCACTGGTAGCCAAAGGTGGCTGACAGCTGGAAATAATCGTCGGGCCACTTCAAGCGAGTACCAAATCCCACCGACACGCTTGCCATCTGCAAGTACTTGTTGGGGTCATAGGCATTCTCATAGTAATTGCTTGAGCCATAGCCGTAACCGCCGTAACCATAGGCACCATAACCACCATAATAGGAGTTATAGTAGTTGTACATCGCGTTCTGGTACAACTGGTTATAGTAGGATGAGTTGATACCCGTCTGGCGGCTGTAGTAGGCCGATACCGACAACGCATTGGGACGCTTGCCACCAAACCAGGGATCAAGGAACGAGATGCTGTAGGCCTGGTAGTACTTGGCGTTGGTCTGGGCGCTGATTGACAGGGTCTGGCCCTCGCCCTGGGGGATAAGCCCCTTGTAGGACGACGGGTGAAGCAGGTTCTGCAGGGAGAAGTTAGTAAACTTCAAGCCCGCCTTGATGATCACACCTGCCTGACCCCAACCGGCGCTCAATTCCACTTGGTCATTGGCCTTGCTCTCGAGGTTGAGGATAATATCGACGGTGCCGTTGTCGGGGTTGGGCTCGGGACGCGGGTCAATCTTCTCAGGGTCAAAATGGCCCATCTGAGCGATCTCACGCATCGAGCGGATGAGGTCCTCCTTGGAGAACAGGTCACCGGGACGCACACGCAGCTCGCGGCGGACAACTTTCTCATACAAGCGGTCGTTACCATTGATGACCACGCGGTTAATGCGCGCCTGCTTACCCTCAAACATACTCATCTCCAGCTGGATGCTGTCACCCTCGATTTTCTTCTCGATGGGCACGAGCTGATAGAACAGATAGCCCTTGTTCAGATACAGGTTAGCGATAGCATCGTCGTCTTCCTGGGTGCGCTTGTTGAGCAGTTTCTGGTTATACACATCACCTTTCTTGATGCCCAGCACCTCATCCAGGTAAACCGACGGATAAACCGTGTTGCCCACCCACTCAATATCTGAGATGTAATAGCGCTTGCCCTCGTCAATCTTGAGATAGACATCTACCGTCTTCTCGTCAAAGGGGACAACGCTGTCGCTCACGATGACGGCATCGCGGTAGCCCTTCTCGTTATACTTGTCAATGATTAATTGCTTGTCGGCCTCATAATCGCTCTGGACAAACTTCTTTTGGCTGAAGATCTTCCACAAGTTGGTCTTCTCGTTGGTCTTCTTCATGGTGCGCTTGAGTTTGGAGTCGCTCAGCACCTCGTTGCCATCAATGTAAATCTTGTGAACCTTGATTTTCTCGTGCTTATCCACATTGATATTGACGATGACCTCGTTCTGCTTGCTCAAGTCGGGCACCTGAGTGACCTCGCAGGTCGCTTGGCCGAAACCCTTGTTAGCAAAGTATCTCTCGACAATGACCTTGATGCGGTCAGCGATGTAGGGGCTCATTTGACTACCTTGCTGGAAGTTAAGACGCTCCATGAGGTCCTTCTTCTCGCCGCTCTTCACGCCGTTATAGTTCACTTGGGACACGCGAGGCTGCTGACGCAGGTTGAACACCAGCCAGGCCTGGTCATGATACATCTTCTCGACAACGATCTGCACCTTGGAGAACAGGCCCTGACGCCAAAAGCGCTTAGCAGTCGCCTTGAGTTCCTCACCGGGAATCTCGATGCGCTGACCAATGGACAGGCCCGAGTAACCGATGATGATGTTCTCGTCATAGTTGTCCACACCCTCGACGCGGATGCCCGCAATCTCATAGGTGTTGGGGGCATGGCTGAAGACGATCTTTGGATTATAGATGGTATCGTTAACCGTGCGCATCTCCTGCGCGCTAGACGCCAGCGGCCAGCACAGGGCTAAAGCCAGGGCTGCCAACAGGGCGTGCTTGATATTTCTTGAATTACTCTTCATTTTTCGTCATTAACCTGTTCGCTCGTTTTACCATAGCGGCGCTCGCGGGCCTGGAAATCGGCTATGGCATCCACAAAGTCTTCCTTAGTGAAATCGGGCCAGTATTTTGGAGTGAAGTAAAGCTCGCTGTAGGCAATCTGCCATAACAGATAATTGCTCACACGCAGGTCACCACCAGTGCGGATGAGCAGGTCGGGATCGGGCATCGATGCGGTAGCCAGGTGAGCGGCCAGCACCGAGTCGTCGATGCTATCAGGATTGAGCTGGCCGTCAGCAGCCTCCCTGGCCATCTGTCGGCACGCCTCAACAATTTCCCAGCGCGACGAGTAGCTTAATGCCAGGCACAGCACCAGTCCCGTGCAGTGACCCGTGTCCTCCATGCACTTGCGCAGGCGGCTCGCGGCAAACTCGGGCATGCGCTCCATGTTGCCGATGGTGGTCAGGCGCACGTTGTTCTTGATCAGGTCGGGTGTCTGTTGCTCGATGCTCACCACGATGAGGTTCATCAGGGCATCCACCTCGTCCTGCGGGCGGTTCCAGTTCTCGGTCGAGAACGTGTAGAGCGTGAGGAACTTCACGCCCACCTCGCTGGCAATCTCGGTAGCCTGCCTAACAGTGGCAACTCCGTTCTCATGGCCAAAGCTGCGCTCATGGCCGTGCTGCTTGGCCCAACGACCGTTGCCGTCCATGATGATGGCCACGTGACGGGGGATGCGCGTCGGGTCCAGTTGCTGTATTTTGTCGCTGAGTGATGACATAGCCGTTTTATTCAATATAATTACACTTGATGCATCGCTTGCCAAACGAGTAGGACACCGAGAACATGGCAAACGAGTACCAGTCGGTGTTCTTGGCAAACGAGTGCTTGATGCCAAACAGGTCGCTCAAGCCGTCAATACGGTCGCTGAACTCCTTGCGCATCGTGAACTCAAAGCCCAAGTCGAGACGTTCCTTAAACTTGTATTTCACGCCTATGCCGATGGGAACCGTGAACGAAGCCTGGTTGCCCACATCGTTAAAGGCGAACACAAAGCCCACACCTGCCACCATATAGGGGGTGATGGGCTTGTACTTCTTATACGTCGGGCCACGGCCATAGTTCAAGAAATTGAACTCGGCAGTGAATCCCACATCGATGAGACTCGATGAGAAGTGAAATTGTTCCTCTTCGGGGAACTTCAACTCAATGTCCTTGCTGTCACCGCTGATGCTGGCATAATTCAAGGTGGCCTTGAATGCCCAACGGCTGTTGTGGGCATAACGGAACAATCCGCCACCAGTCACGCCGGGATGCTTGAACAGGTTGCTGTTGTTCACGTCGCCCAGATAGCCGGTAACGCCCAGCGTGGGACCCACCTCATACTTGTACTGCTGGGCCGCCAGGGGCAGCGCAGCCAGCAACAGGAGCAGTGCTATGAACAGTGATTTCTTCATACTCGATTTAATAGACCGGATAATGGGTCATGCGGGTGTACACACCACGCCACACATAGGGCAAGAGCGCGCCCTGATCGTCATAACCGCCAAACAGGTAGATGAACGGGCATTCCCACGTGGTGACAGGGGTCGACACACGGCGAGGCGCACCGGCTGCACCGCTCGCTGACAGCATCTCGAAGTTGACAAACGCCTGGGCGCCATAGAACTTGGGCATGATACTCGACTGGGCGATGGTAGAGTCGCCTTCAGTCCAGGTAATGCCCTGGGTATTGGACAGGTAGATCTTGTTGTTCAAGGTGCCGTCGGCCAACTTACCGCCCATCACATACCATGTCTCCTGTCGGCCATAGCGGCGCACACCGCTCAGGGCCTTGTAGGTATAATAAGAGAACAAGGTGGCATCGGCCAGCGCTGGCAGCGAGTTGGTGTGGCTATTATTGATCTTACCCCAATGGCGACCATCATAGCCCCATACATCGGCCAGCAACTTGCCCTCGCTATCGAGGCCACCCACAATCATGGCCTGCTGTGAGACGGTCCACTGGTTATCGGTCACAATCATGCCCGACGAGTTGCTCACGGGGAAACCGTCCTCAACGACATCTGCTGTGAAGCCATCACTGTGGGGAAACTCGTCGTGATAATAAGCGTCAGCACCCTTCACAATACCCAGCACACGGTCCTCATAGGTACCCAGCACGCTGTACCAGGTCACCCCACACGAGGCCCACTCCACGCCGTCGGGCGAGCTGAAGAGCACTCCATCGGCATCAAGCATGTAGAGCATGTCATTGGTAGCAGCCAGCGACTGAATCTGGGGCGTGAACGGCAGGTAAACCCGCTGCTTGTCCCATTCACCCTGATTGGGCGAGGTGGCAGTCAACAGGTAGCTCTCTGAGCCGTTAAAATTCATGATGCGGTACAGGTCGCCCTGCTTCACCGCCTTGTGGCCGATGGCGCTGTGGCGGTAGCCAGGCAGGTCACGACGCCACGACTTGGGCCAAACGAGCGTGTCGGGGTTCTCCTTGTGAACCAGCACCTTCACGTCATAGTCCTTCACCTGGGAGCCATCTGACGAGGTCACCGTCAACACGGTCTTGCCCGTGAAGTCCAGGGTCTTAGACATCGATGACGTGTAAGTAATGGTCGTGTCGGGCTGCACGGTCGCTCCGGTAATCGAGAATACCGCCGATTGCACGCCGTTCAAGAATTGAACCGTCACCTTCAGCTCAGTGATATCAGTGCCCTTGGGCAGCGAGTCGGCGTTATAGATCAAGCCGTTATCATAGTCAACAGTAAAATGCACCGAGTCCAGGCTGGCAAGCACCTCGGCGTCAGCCTGCAACGCAAAGCCCGTCACCAACGTCGTCTGCTGGCTCGTGCTGTAGCTATAAGTGCTGTCATCTTCGTCCTTGTCCTTGTTGCATGACAACAATGCGGGCAGCGACATGGTAACCATTGCCAGTGCCAGCAGGATATATAGCGGATGTCTATTTGTCATTATAGTCTATTTAGTTCTTTTTTAACAAACGGCAAAAGTAGTAAAAAATTCGGTAACTAGCCCATTTTTATAGCTTTTTAACGACACATAGCCGTTTGGATAACTATTCCGTCGTTTGACCTCACGCTAAGGCGCCAATCCTTTTTATTCTCAAATAGCGACTACAAACGGCAGAATCCAATGGCAAGACGGCTCAAAATGAGAGTGATTCGCAGCCCTAAACTAAGACCACGCCATCACCACCGAAAACAATAGTTCGCAAGTTTGTGGACCACGACTTTGTGAACCGATAGATTATTAGGTCACAAAGTAAATGTTAAACCACTATCAATCAGAGTACTAGTTTATGGATTTAGATAGGTGATCTGGTTGCCGTCGATGAGGTATTGCTTCTCGATACGGCCCTTGATGACAGGTGCAGTGATACCCTGCCCTACCCTGCGCGGACTCGTCTCGATGCGCGCCTCATCCCAAGTGCGGGCATCAATCATCTGTTGCAGCACCCGTGTGCCGCCCTCGACCATCACACTGGTGACGCCACGGCGATAGAGGTCGGTGAGCCATGCCATGGGGTCATCGCTATCCATTTTGACATATTCCACCACGCCTATTGTCTCGTTTTTCACGCCGTTATACACGATGGTGGGCATACCGTCATGGAGCAGTCTCAAGTTGCCGGGAATCGACAACTGGCGCGACAGCACTACACGCAGCGGTGACTTGCCAGGCCAGTAGCGAGTGGTTAATGCCGGATCATCGATGCGGGCGGTATTTGCACCAACGATGATGGCGTCGCACAGGGCGCGCTGGCGATGCATCAGCCTCATGGTCACGGGGGTGGACATGTGCAAGGGATTCTCGCCCGCCTCGGGCAGCGTGGCGATAAACCCGTCGGCGGTCTGGGCCCACTTGAGTTGCACCCAAGGGCGACCCGTCGTGTGGGCGGTCAGGAAACGGCGGTTCAACATGCGGCATTCCTGTTCGAGCACGCCAACGACAACCTCCACACCCGCCTCGCGCAACATGGCCACACCACGCCCCGACACCTCGACAAAGGGGTCAAGCGTACCCACCACCACGCGGGGGATGCCCCGCTCGATGAGCAGCTTGGCACACGGGGGTGTCTTGCCATAGTGTGAACACGGCTCAAGGGTAACATAGATGGTGCTGTCTTTCAACAGACTAGGGTCGCTCACGCTAGCCACGGCATTGACCTCGGCATGACCCTCACCGCACTTGCGGTGCCAGCCCTCACCGATGATTGTGCCATCGGGTCCCACAATCACAGCACCCACCATGGGATTGGGCGACGTGTGACCTGCACCCTGGCGCGCCAGTTGCAACGCGCGCCGCATGTATTTCTCGTCAACCATCATTCATTCAATGCTTAACGACTAATTGCTGTGGCAAAACGCACCTTGCCGTAGCTGTCCTCGATGATGCGCACCTCGTCAAAGCCGTTGTCCTCCAGCAAGCGCTTCATCTCATTGCCAAAGCGCTGGTTGATCTCCAGATACAGCCTGCCGCCGCGCTCCAGCGATTGTGCGGCATAGGGGGCTATCGCCTTGTAAAACATCAACGGGTCATTGTCGGGCACAAACAAGGCCTGGCCGGGCTCATAGTCCTTGACATTTGACTCCATCGCCTCGCGCTCGCCCCAGCAGATGTAGGGCGGATTGGAGACGATAATATCGTAGGTTGCAGCCGGTTGCGGTGCCAGCATATCGCTCTCAAAGAAACGCACCTTGGCCTTTAGCGTGGCGGCATTCTCACGCGCCACGGCCAACGCGTCGCGAGAAATGTCGAGCGCATCGACCTGGGCAAACTTCAATGCCCTCGCCAGCGAGATGGCGATGCAGCCGCTGCCCGTTCCCATGTCGAGCACCCGCAGGTCGCTCCCCTGGTTCTCGTCGATGATGAGGTCCACGAGTTGCTCGGTCTCGGGGCGTGGAATGAGCGTGGCAGGGGTCACCTTGAAGCGGTGCCCATGGAACCGCGCCGTGCCCACGATGTACTGCAACGGCTCGTGACGGCGCAGCCGCGCGATGATTTCAGCCACACGCTGCTCGGCAAAGTCGGGCAGCTCATTCTCTTGTCGCAATGCCACATCAACAGGGTCGTAGTTGAAAACGTCCTCACAGATGACGCGGATCATCGCTTGCACCTCCTGGGGCTCGACAACGCCAGCAAGCCCGCTCCTAAGTTGTTCTATCGCTTCCTTTAGTATCATGGTACAAAGATAGTGCAAGTCGAGCACAAAAACAAAACTTGTTTTAGTTTTTGTCGAGACGCAGCCTATCTTCGCCGTTAGGCAACGGCGTGCAAGTCGAGCACAAAAACAAAACTTGTTTTAGTTTTTGTCGAGACGCAGCCTATCATTCGTAACCACAGGGGCTAATTTTCTCATGTTTTATTCAAAAAATCGGGTTTTGTCTTGGAAATTTGAATTTCTTTCACTTATTTTGTGAGTTGCTTAATTTTTTTAAATCATGAGCGATCACTTTGAACCGAAACAGGGATTCTGGTCCCGGGTGTTCCATCTCTACTATGATGGATTCCGCAGCATGACAGTGGGCAAGACCCTCTGGATCATCATCGGCATCAAACTGTTCATCTTTTTTGTCATTATCAAACTGCTGTTTTTTCCTAACTTCCTAAACACCAAGTGTGACACCGAGCAGGAAAAAACCGAGTATGTGCGTCACCAGCTCACCGACCGCTGACCGTGCCCATCTCTAACCTTTAACCTTTAAACTTTAACCTAAAAAACTACTATAATTATGGAAGAATTAATCAATGTTGTTGACTGGTCGCGAGCGCAATTTGCGCTCACGGCAATCTACCATTGGCTGTTCGTGCCGTTGACCCTGGGCTTGGGTGTCATCATCGCCATTATGGAGACGATTTACTACAAGACCAAGAGCGAGAAATGGCTCGCGACTACCAAGTTCTGGATGACCATCTTCGGGGTGAATTTCGCCATCGGTGTGGCCACGGGAATCATCCTGGAGTTTGAGTTTGGCACTAACTGGTCCAACTACAGCTGGTTTGTGGGCGACATCTTCGGCGCCCCGCTAGCCGTGGAGGGCATCCTAGCCTTCTTCATGGAGTCGACGTTCATCGCCGTGATGTTTTTTGGCTGGAAGAAAGTAAGCCCCAAGTTCCACCTCGCCGCCACATGGCTCACCGCCATCGGCGCGAGCCTGTCGGCCCTGTGGATCCTTGTGGCCAACGCTTGGATGCAGTATCCTACAGGATGCGAGTTCAACCCCGCCACCATGCGCAACGAGATGACGAGCTTTGCCGCCGTGGCGCTTTCCCCCATGGCCATCAGCAAGTTTTTCCACACTGTGCTGAGTGCCTGGGCGTTGGGCGGTGTCTTTGTTTGTGGCGTGTGTGGCTGGATGATGCTCAAGAAGCGCAACATCGACCACTGCTGGCGCAGCCTCAAGGTGGGCGCTTGGGTAGGTGTCATCGGCATCGTGCTGACGATGATCACGGGTGACACAAGCGCTGTGACCGTCGCCAAGTACCAGCCCATGAAGCTCGCCGCCATGGAGGGTCTTTACAAGGGCAACCAGGACCAGAGCATCGTGGCTTTCGGCATTCTGAACCCGTCTAAGAAAGCATTTGACGACCAGGATCCGTTCCTGTTCGACATCAGCATCCCTTATGGCCTGTCATTCCTCGCCACCCATGATTTCCACGCCTTTGTACCCGGTATCGAGGACATCATCAATGGCGTATCATTTGACAAGGAGGGCAATCAGGTCAACACCATGCCTTATGCCGAGCGCATGGAGCGCGGACGGGCCCTGCGGGAGATGCTCTCACAGTATGACCAGGCTAACCGCAGCGGCAACTCGCTCATGGTGGACAGCCTGGGACGGGCCATCAATACCGACTTCAAGAACTTTGGCTATGCCTATCTCGACACCCCCGAGGAGGCTATTCCCAACGTGCCGTTGACGTTCTACACATTCCACTTCATGGTGACCGTGGGCGGCTACCTGCTGTTATTCCTGCTCTTGGCACTGTTCTTCGTTTACAGGCCTAACATTCTCAACAAGGCCAAGTGGGCCAAGTGGTGGCACATCCTGGCCATCATCACCATCCCGCTCACCTACCTGTGTAGCGCCAGCGGATGGATTGTAGCCGAGGTGGGACGCCAGCCCTGGACCATCCAGGACCTCATGCCCAACAAGGTCGCCATCAGTGACCTGAGCGCGGGCTATGTGCAAATCACCTTCTGGATCTTTGCTGTAGTGTTCACAGCACTGCTCATCGCCGACATCGGCATCATCTGCAAGCAGATTTCCAAGAAATCACAGACCAACTTAGACACCGTTAACGATTAAGGAAGGAGGAACCAAGACATGACAACATATTATTTATTGCAGAATTACTGGTGGCTCATCATGTCGGTGCTGGGCGCGTTGCTGGTCTTCCTGCTCATGGTGCAGGGAGGACAATCGATGCTCATCCACTACCCCAAGCCCGACAAACGCGCGTTGCTCATCAACTCGATGGGCCGCAAGTGGGAATTGACCTTCACGACACTGGTCACGTTTGGTGGTGCGTTCTTCGCCTCATTCCCGCTGTTCTACAGCACGAGTTTCGGCGGTGCCTACTGGCTGTGGATGCTCATCCTGTTCAGTTTTGTTATCCAGGCCATCAGCTATGAGTACCGCTCCAAGCCAGGCAACATCTACGGCTCACGCTTCTATGACGCGCTGCTGCTCATCAATGGCATCGTGGGACCCGTCCTGCTGGGCGTGGCCGTGGCAACGATGTTCTTCGGTGCCGAGTTCACGGTGACCAAGAACAACCTGCTCAATGTGCAGGGCGCCACCATTTCGCAGTGGGGGCCCCGTCATGGCATCGAGGCCATCCTGTGCTGGAAGAACCTTCTCTTCGGTGTGATGGTGTTCTTCCTGACACGCACGCTGGCATCGCTCTATTTCATCAACAACATCAACGATGAGGAGGTCAACTCCAGCCAGCGCCACCTGCTACTCGTCAATGCGGGAGTGTTTGTGCTGCTGTTTGTCGCAGTGGTAGCCGTTATCCTCACCTCTCCTGGTGTGGGCTATGATGACGGTGGTAATGCCCAATGGGTAGCCTTCAAGTATCTCAAGAATTTCCTCGCCCTGTGGTGGGCGTTTGCCATCTTCCTGCTAGGCGTGGTCATGGTGCTGTTCGGCATCGGCAAGACGCTCATGCGGGGCAACTACAACCAGGGCATTTGGCCTGCTGGCATCGGCACTGTGCTCGTGGTAATGACACTGTTCTGGGTCATGGGCTATAACAATACGGCCTATCTGCCCTCACTGCTTGATGTTCAGAGCTCGTTGACGCTGCGCAACAGCTCGTCGAGCGAGTTCACCCTCACCGTGATGAGCGTCGTATCGATTCTTGTGCCCTTCGTCCTGGCCTATATCGCCTACTGCTGGTACAAGATGGACCACAAGAAACTCACCAGCGACGAACTCAACTCTACCGACCATAAGTATTGAGGCTTTAGGCCTTAGGTATAAATCCGTGGCATCCAATGAATTGATGGGTGCCACGGATTGATTTTCTGTAATGAGATTATATAGGCAACAGTCTATTAGTTGCCGCGTTGCTGGCGCTTGGTGGTGAAGCCCTCGGTAATCTGGCTGTAGTCGTCCACGTCCTTGTAGAGAATCCAATAGGTGGTGCCACCAACGTCACCGCCGCTGCCCTTAGGCACAACGTAGGCCTGGGCGAAGCGCCAGCCAAACTGCGTCAGGTAGTTCAACGCGTCAATCATCGAGTTGAACTTGATTTCCTTGCCGTTGCGGTCAACAAGGCGCGACTCGCTCATCGAGGAGAGCCACGATGTGCTTTGGCCAAAATCAATCGACACCTTCACCTTGGTGCTGAACAACTGTTCCTCACACGACAACTGCGCATAAACCCGCTTGGCAGCAGGGTTATAACCCTCAACTTCAGTAATCTGTGCGGGGGCCACTTCGATGGCCTCCTGTGCAAAACCCATCAGTGCTGATACCAGCAACACTAGCAATAAAGTAATTTTCTTCATCTCAATCTAATTATGTTCTGTTTCTAAATGTAACGCTACTAGCGTTCCCAATATTTCATCAATCAGCATTTTTTTGTACTTTTGCGATGCTATTAAACAATCTTTATACCCACCATCTATAATGAAAGCAGCTTTAAAATACTTTTTCCTATACGCCCTTTTAGTCCTTGCTGGTTTTGCCTCACTTACAGTGATTTATAAAATAGCCAGCTATTGCATCCCGGGTTTCACCTATAGTGATAAAGACATGATGGACGGCTCATGGCTTAGTTCATTATCATTAATGGTCGCCTCACAATTATTGCCCATCTACGTGTTCTTGAAACGAAAATACACCAATTACAGTTTCAGTTTCGGTTATCAATTTGGCGATGGCTTTTCTAAAAAGCAATTGTACCTCTGGGCTGCCGTGGCAAGCGTGGGGTGCCTGCTGTTCGACATAATGATGATGATGATTTTCCCCGTTATTGATGAATGGAATATCTTAATATTTGGAGAGGACTCTGGTCCTGATACCTTAAATTTTATAGACATCATCTCTGGCTGTATGCTTGCCCCTCTCGTCGAGGAGGCCATCTTCAGGGGAGCCATTGAACGGCGATTGCTGGAAAAGGATTGGAATCCCTGGTTCGCAATCGTGATTTCGGCGATTATATTTGCGATTCCACATTTCTCGCTTTACACATTGTTCTTTTCTTGCTTCGGAATCCTTGTCGGATGGTTGTACTACCGCACACGCTGCATTTGGCCCGGAATCCTGATTCACGCCCTTTATAACTCTCTAGCATTTGTTCCCGGATATATATTTTCCATTTTTGCTTCATCGGACGCCTTGTCCGAGGATGATGCATCATTGCCACTGAGAACATCAATTCCCTTGCTATTAGTGGGAATTGCCCTTCTTTATTACAGCGTGAAACAAATTGCCCTCCTCACCAAGGACCGCTCCCCTATCAACGTGACGGCCACACAGACCGAGAACTCAGTATCATCCATTTGACCTTAAGTCGATGCGCTGTGGCAAGTTCCTGTTAAATGTTCTTGATAACTTCAGAAGATGCCATCTGGGAATGCTGACCATGGAGCATGGCGCAAGATTTTGTTTATCCAATCGAGCAATAAGGATAAAACTGAAACATTTTTAGTACCTTTGCAGCCTAAAAAAATGCAACAACCATGAGTGTAAAAGTTAACGATATCGTGCGCTTCCTCAATGACGTGGGAGGAGGCAGAGTGTCCAGAATTGACGGCAAGACCGTCTATGTGGAGGATGAGGACGGCTTTGAGCGCCCTGCATTGGAGCGCGACCTGGTGGTCGTGGGACAAGCCGGAACCCAAGCGTCGGCCTATGAGCGCCCGTTGGATATCCGCAAACGCCAAGTGGAGCCCGACAAGCCCGCGCCCAAGCCTCAGCCGGCACCCGAGCCCGTGTTGCCCGTCGAGGAGGCCCCCGAGGGTGAGGTGCTCAACGTGGTGCTTGCCTATGAGGCCCGCGAAATCAAGCACTTGAACACCACCACCTTCTATGCCTCGCTGGTCAATGACTCAAACTATTTCCTCTATTTCACCTACATGACCCGCGGTGACGGTGAGGGCGAGTGGATTACCCGCTATCACGGCATCGTCGAGCCTAACATCCAGGTACAACTCGAAGAGTTTGGTCACGATGACCTCAACGACATGACCCACATTGCCGTGCAGTATGTCGCCTTCAAGCAGGGCAAGGGCTTTAAGCTGAAGAATCCCGCCCTCGTCGAGCAGCGCCTCGACGTGACCAAGTTCTACAAACTGCACTGCTTCCACGAGAATCCTTACTTTGACGTGCCCGTTATCGCCGTGGAGATTGTCACCAATGACCGTCCCGCGCGACAGATGCACATCGACAGCGGTGATCTTGAGCGTGCCATGAAGGAGAAAAAGCGCCTTGACCGCCCGCAGCGCAAGCCTGTGCAGAAAAAGGTGGACAACAACGGCATCATCGTCCAGGACCTGCACATCTCATCGTTGATGGATAACCTCAACGGCATGACGCCCGGAGCCATCCTTGAGTATCAGATGGACAAGTTCCGCGAGGTGATGGACGCCAACATCAACAAGCGGGGCCAGCGCATCGTCTTCATCCACGGCAAGGGCGAGGGCAAGTTGCGTCAACACCTGCTCAGCGAGCTCAAACGCCGTTACCCGCGCTGCACCGCCCAGGACGCCAGCTTCCGCGAGTACGGCTTCGGCGCCACCCAGGTCACCATCCATTAAGAGAGAATCACACAAAACTGTTAAACTCTCTTTTCAGAATATCGGTAAAACTCGTTAATAGAACTATAGCGTTTTATCGATGTCGTCGATGGTCATCAGTTGACCGTTGGCGGTGGTAATGCCCATTGTGCCACCATAGATAACATGGAGAACACTGGCGTCTACCCTAGAAAGTGCTGCCCATTTATTAAGGCCATTAAAATAGCTGGACTGGAATGTCGCCCCCGACTTGATCTCATAGGCTTGCGGCTCAAGTCCGTCATAAACTATCAAGTCAACCTCGTTACCCAGACTGTCTCGCCAGAAGCGTAAATCAGTCTCGCGTCCCTTATTCCATGACTTTTTCAAGAATTCATTTATCACTAGATTCTCAAACAGTGCTCCTCTTGAAAAGTGAAGGTCTAGTTGATCAGGTGACTTAATGTCGAGCAATGAACAAGCTAATCCCGTATCATAGAAATATAGTTTGGGTGATTTCACTAGCCGCTTGGCAAAGTTATTCCAGTCAGGCCTGAGCAAGTAACAAATATAACTGGCCTCGAGCACCGATAGCCATGATGTGACAGTGGGTACTGAGACACCACATTCTACAGCTAATGAAGACATATTCAGCAATTGACCGATGCGACCTGCACACAATTTGATGAAACGTATGAATCGGCTCAAGTCTCCAATGTTTTTCAGTTGCCTTACGTCACGTTCTACATAGGTTTGAATATAGAAGGGATAAAACTCATCAGGTGCCAGATTTTTGTCAAACAAGCGAGGATATGCTCCATAGTAAATCTGCTGATTAATGGATTCTGGCAAAACTCCGCCATCTTGCATCTCGCGTCGTGAAAATGGCAGTAATTTGAGAATGGCAGTCCTACCCGCAAGGGATTGGTTAACACTTTCCATCAACAGGAAATTGTGGGAACCCGCTAGCAGATACATACCTGACTCATTTGCCTTGTCAACGTGGGTCTGCAGATAGGAAAACAATGAGGGGACACGCTGCGCCTCATCCAATATCACTTGACCAGGAAACGAATTGAGAAAACCGCGAGGGTCATTGGTGGCAAACTCCCTCATATCTATATCCTCTAGTGATATATACCGATAAGCGGGAAATGCGTGTTTCAATAATGTGGACTTACCTGACTGACGTGGACCAGTCAATGTGACAATCGGGTACTTGGCCGCATAGTGCTCAAGTGTGTCCTGTAATGTGCGTAGTATCATAACCTCTACAATTATTGACTGCAAAGGTATAATACCGACTTTAAATTTGCAAGAAAAGTTGTACAATTTTAAAATTGGATTTTAAATTTGCAGGAAATTTCCGCAGATTTAAAGTCATTGATGAGCCGTTGGGGGCCCTGTTGCGTTCATTTATAAAATCATAGTCTAACAAGAGCCCGATAAAGAGAGTGTGTCATAATTGATCTGCTGGATTTATAACCGCCCTTCGGGCGGGAAATTAAAACAAATTTTGTATTAAAATTAGAACAAATAAAATTTTTATTTAATTTTTTTTAATAATTTGTTTAAATTTCTCGGCCGTAGGCCGATATATGTAGCGACATTGCAATTATGACACACCCGCTTTGTCGAGTCCTTGTTAAGTAGCAATCGATGTATCAGACGGATTTAATGAAGTTCCAGCAAGATGCTGATGAGATCAGCCACATCCTCAATGCTGATGCGTGAATCGCCACTGACGTCGGCACAGGTGGCACAGATTTCGCCACCGGACAACAAATAGCTGATGAGGTCGCTCACGTCCTGAATGTTTAGCGCGCCGTCGTGGTTCACATCGCCAACCTGGTAGTCGTGGCCGCTGCCCGACAAGACCACATAGCGGCTCTTGCTCCACGGGCTGATGGTGCCGTCAATGTAATGCGCCTTGACCCTGTAATAGAAGGATCCGCCAGCGGCAAGACCTGTGACAGCGTAATTCCTGTCGGTAATGCCAGTGATGAGGCGATAATCGGCATCGCCTTCCTCGGCTACTGCACGCATCAGGAGTTGGTCATTCTCGCCAGCATAGACCTTAATGCTCTGGAATGCGGGGAAACTGCTCTTACCGGCGATGGTCACCTGGTCCAACTCGCTACAGTCAAGCACAGCCACATAGTCGGTGAATGGGGCACCGCCAGGAGCTGAGAACTCCTGCTGACCCGCACTCGTCGAGACAATGAATTTTGAACTGCTCTGGCTCATCGTGGACTTGGCCCTGACGACAACAGTCACCTTTTCATAGCCCGACAGGTCATACATCGGTGAAATCAGCGAACTCTTGTTGTTGATGGAAATACCGCCCTGCTCACACCACAGGCCAGTGCCGCTGAATGTCCAACCCTGGGGCAACAACTCCTCGGGATAGTTTGCATAGTTGCCAGATTCCTCCTCAATGCCGCTCCAGTCAGCCTCACCGATGAGGGTAAAGCCGGGCCTGGTATTCACCTCGAGGGTATAGCTGTTTACATACTTGCTTGCAGTTTCGTCGGTCCACTCAGCAAGGAACTCAGTCAAGCCGATGTGGGCACTGTCAGCGGGAAGCATCACGGGGGTGTACACATCCAGGGTAGCCGTTCCGCTCAAGGTAATGGTCACATCCTCGGCCTCAGGGCTGCTCAACGTGATGGTGGCGGTGTTGCTACCGCTCGCCAGCGGCGCATAGGTCACGGTAACGACCTTTCCTGAATCCAGGTCATTGAGGGCAATGCTGGTGGCATCCAGCGTGAACACGCCGTCAGCGTCATCAACGGTCATAACCACGTCATCGGTCAGGAACTTGCCATTGACAACAAATGTGGCCGTCGAATTCTGGTCCACAAAAGCCTCCATATCAATGCGGCGGGGTGCCACAATGATGGTTGGCGTGGTGATGGGCGGATGGATTCCCACTATCATCTGCTGCTCAATATTGAACGAGTAGTCCCTGTAACTGAAGGCATTTAATGCAAAGTCGCCGTTGCCGCGGCCACTCCAGCCCCAATTCACATGATAGGTGTCGGTATCGGCATTATAACCGTCCACATCAAAAGCATGGCCGCTCCACCCGCGTTGGCTATTGTAGTCAAAGGCACAATACACCACGGGGCGGCCCTCGAACAACTCATTCTGGAGCATAGCGGCCCATTCCTCGTCGCTATAGATCTGCTGCATCTCATTGCCGAAGTTGTCGGCCAGGGACTTCGTCAGCAGTTTGGCCTCCTCGTCATAGCCATAAAACTTGATCGTGCGCAAGATATCTTCGCCCTTAGCACCGCTGCCGTCCACCGAATAATCCATGTGCTCCTCCTGGCCGATGTAGCGCATCAGCCAAGCCACGGCATCGGCCTGGGCCTCGTTATAGTTACCCTCGACATACTCGTCGAGCATATTGTCCCAATCAAATGTGATGGAAGGCAACTCGGGCAAACTGACGGTGTAGTTAAAGGCCGGAACTGGAGGCGTCGGCTCAACAGGGAATTTCCAGTAGTGAAACACCATCGACAATGATGTGGCGGCACAGCCCGTCACGCAATACTCGCCGTTGACCTTGGGGCAGTGGTTCCAGTAAGGCTCCGCTTGGTCCCACATGGCCGTGAGCATCGGGAGAATAGTTGGCGTGGTCGATCGGCTTGTGATGCGTGGTGCATCAACCTCTATGTCGGGGCGTTCCTGCAGGAAAACCATCTGGCGCTTGTAAGTGCTGAGCCAGTTTTTCATGTTCTCGGGCATCGTTGCGATGTCCAACGGACGATCGCCCCACGCCAGGATCTGACGTGCACGGTCGTCGCCAGCAACGATGATAAAGCCTCGGTCACTATTGAAGATATAATAAACAGCCTGGTCGCCATGCGAGGGATTGACCTCGGTGTGAACCAATTTCACATCGGCTACCGCAGCGGGAGCGCCACGACGCACCGAGGGCGCGAAATCTTGCCAAAAAAGCGTCGCAGTGGCACGAGCCTGAGCAACATCAACATCAGCAGCCATCGCTGGCATCATCGCCAACAACAGCAAGGCACAAAACAATAATTTTCTCATATTTTATAGTAGGTTAATTAATAAATCAAAGGATGGCCATCGTTGCAAGGTACAATGACTAATACATGGGTTGCAAAATTACAAAAAAACATTGAGATTTTCATACCTGACAGCAAATAACGCCAGTTTGATGAAGCTTTTTGCCTCATCAATCCAGAATTTTCTATTATTCAGTGAGTTATTCCCTTGATGGCTTTATCCCATCAACCCCACGTCAACAATAAGCCTAAAGCCTACATGACAATAGGGAAACGGAACTGGCGCAGTTTGCGCTCCAAGGCTTTCTCCTTACCTCCGCAGTACTTGTCGCACAGGGCGTGGAACTGGGGCGAGTGGTTCTTGTGGGTGATGTGGGCCAGCTCATGGCAGATGATGTAGCGCACCAGTTCCTCGGGCATAAACATGAGATTGCGTGACAGCTGGATGACGTTGCGCGATGTGCAGTGCCCCAGTTTGCGCATCCCGCGCCCAATCTCCATGCTGGCGGGTTTCAATCCCAGGCTATTAGCGACACTTCGGGCATAGGGCAACAGCACCTTGACGGCATTATACCCCATCGCCTCCCCTATCATACCCGAGACAAACTTCTTGATGCGGAAGTCAGTCAGGTCTTCATCGGCATGGAGGCTCACGCGCAGGGTATCGCCCTCCCAGCGGGTGCCCACATGATGAGGCAGCGCATTAGCGGCATCGATGACCACGCGACACCGGAAGCAATCGATGACCTGACCAACAGCAATATCGGGGACTACAGGATGGGGCAACAGGCGCAGCTGGTCGCGGTTGACATCAACCATGCGCTGCAAGCCTGTGAGCGAGGTACCCAACGGAGCCCGCATGAGCAGGTGACCATCAGGACGATAAGTGAACCGCACCGAGGTCATGCCCCGGCGCAGTTCCACAATGATTTTTCCAAATTCCTCGTCCTCGATGTAACCTTTCATGGCTAGTGGGTCGAATTGGTCAAATTGGACTAATTAGTCTAATTGGTCCAATGCCAAATTATTAGAACTTGGTAATACCCATGATCTCGCGCACGTCGGCCAGGGTCTTGCCAGCACGGGCACGGGCACGCTCAGCACCCATCTCGAGCACGCGGTGCAGGTAGGCGCTGTCGTTCTCGATGTCGATGATGCGCTCACGGATGGGCGTGGTCATTGCCACGATATCCTCGGCAATCTCCTTCTTGAGGTCGCCGTAGCGGATGGAGCAGTTGTTGTAGGCCTCGGTGAAGAACTCAACCTTGTCGGGGGTGCCGACGAGCTTGAGGATGGTAAAGAGGTTCTGCACAGGCTCAGCCATGGGCATATTGGGCTCGGTGGGACCACCATCGGTCACGGCGCGCATCACCTTCTTGCGGATGGTCTTCTCGTCATCCACGAGGTAGATGCAGTTGCCCTCGCTCTTGCCCATCTTGCCGCTGCCGTCCAGGCCAGGCACCTTCACGGGTGCGCTGCCAAAGTTGAAGTTCTGCGGCTCATTGAAATAGTCCACTTTGTAGAACGAGTTGAAACGGCGGGCAAACCTGCGGGTCAACTCGAGGTGCTGCTCCTGGTCTTTGCCAACGGGCACAAAGTCGGCGCGCTGGATGAGGATATCCACAGCCATCAGCGTGGGATAGGTCAACAAGCCGGCGTTCACGCGCTTGTTGGTGCTAGCGCCGATAATTTCCTTGGCCACGTCCTCGTCGTCATCACCCTGGGTGGGAGCCGTGATGCCTAATGCCTTGCGGGCCTTGTCCTTGAAGGCGGCCGTGCGCATCAGTTCGCCGATGCCCACATGCATATTGAGCAGCAGATACATCTCACTCACCTCGGGGATGTCACTCTGCACGAAAATCGTCGATTTCTCAGGGTCCAATCCTGCAGCCAGGTACTCGGCCAGGATGTGGCGCACGTTGGTGTGCAATTCCTTCGGGTCAGGGTTGGTCGTGAGGGCGTGCAGGTCAGCAATGAAGTAATAACTGTCATACTTACCCTCGTTTTGCATCTTCACAAAATTACTCAAGGCACCCAGGTAATTGCCCAAGTGCAGTTGCCCTGTGGGGCGTATTCCGCTTAAAACAATCTTTTTGTTATCCATATTCAAATTCTTGTGATTTTTATTTTATTGGGTGCAAAGGTAATGTAAATCGACCGCATAACAAAACAACGTGTTGTTTTTTATTACCAGTGCAGCCCGCCTTCAAGAGCCAAAAGCGTTAGACATGACGGCTATAAGCCGACGCTGGCCATAAGAAATAAATCCATGAAATTCAGCGAATTACTTCACCGAACAAATAAAATTTTTATTTAATTTTTTAAATAATTTGTTTAAATTTCTCGGCCGTAGGCCGATATATGTAGCGACATTGCAATTATGACACACCCTCGTTACTGATGGCAATAAAATAGATATCAACTAGCCAGCATGGGAGACACAAAATGTTGCATCCCTACAGATTAGAAGCATTGACTATCAATGCTTTACAGCATCAAACTCACTATTACTCGACCATCTCCAGCAGTTGCTGGGCGATGCCTGGACAAGCCGCGAGGATGCAGATGCCGTGGTCGTTACGGTAGCGCTTGACGGTGGCACCGGCCTCCTGGGCGATGAGTTCTCCTGCACAGGCATCCCACTCCTTGAGGTTCAACTCCCAGTAGCCGTCGAGCCAGCCGGCTGCGACATAGCTCAGGTCCATCGCTGCCGACCCGAGTCGCCTGATGCCCCTCACGCGGGGCATGACCTGGGCAAAACGGTCCAGGTTGTTATCGGGGTTGGTAGCTTTGTCATAGGGGAAGCCCGTCGAGATGACCGCACGCTGCAACTCGGTTGTGCCCTTGGCCTCCAGGCGCCCGTAAGGTCCGTATGCTCCTTTGCCCTTGATCGCCAGGAATTCCTCGTCCAGCGACGGGGCATAAACGTAGCCCATGCGGGTCTCACCATCCACCTTCAAGCCGATGGAGACACAATAGGTGGCAATGCCCGCGCTGTAATTCACTGTGCCGTCAAGCGGGTCAATGACCCACTGGTAGCATGCCTGTCGGTGGTCATCGCCGCTCTCCTCGCTCAGGATCGCGTGGTCAGGGAAACGCAAGTGAATGGTGTCGATGATGAGGCGCTCGCTGGCCTTATCGGCCTCGGTGACGATGTCAAACGCGCTCCCCTTGTCCTCAATACTCAAGTCACGGCGACGAAAGTAACTCCTCAACACCTCGCCGGCCGCATGCCCCATCTCACGGGCACACTGCAGCCACTCCGCTTCCTGGAGCGTACAGTCCATCATAGCAAATTCATTTTTCATGTTATTCCTCCTCATCTTTTTTACCTTTATATTTAAGATTCGCAAGTTGATAACTTGCTCACTGATTAGCGATTATCGATTAGTGATTTAACTCTTCAAGAACCGAAAAATTTTCCAGAAATCGTTGTTCTCTCGTTATTTCAGGCCTTCTCTCATCTCTAATCACTCATCTCTAATCCTCGAGTTTTTAAAGTGGTTCAGCCACTTTAAAAACTCGAATTGATATATTGAAACCCTTATCCTTTTAAAAAAAGGGGGCCACTCTCGTGCCCCCTTGACAATGTCTCTTTATCCGTTTTCTTCATCTCCGCTATCGGGAGCGATGGGAATTTGACGCTTAAACACTTCCTTGAACGTGATGAGTGTCTCGCTACGACCCAGACCCATCTTCAAGAAGCGGTCATGGATAATCTGCAGCAAGTGGTCGTTATTCTGAGCATAAAGCTTGATGAACAGGTCATACTTACCTGTGGTGAAGTAGCATTCAACCACCTCGGGTACAGTCTTAAGCCTGGCAACAACCTCATCAAACTTTGACGGGTCATTCAAGAAAAAGCCAATGTAAGCACAGGTCTCATAACCCACCGATGACGGATCAATCAATGAAATGGAGCCCCTGATGACGCCCATATTGTACAACTTCTGGATGCGCTGATGAATTGCCGCACCCGACACATTACATGAACGAGCAATCTCCAAGTAAGGCTTGCGGGCATTGAGAGACAGCATCTTTAAAATTTTGTAATCTAGTGAATCGAGTTTAGTAGCCATAATATTATATAGTTTTAATGTATTTGACAGCTTAGTCTTTATAATGCAAATCTTGTCCATTCAATGATGGAACACGTCAGTTGCGGCGCAAAGATACAAACATTTTTCTAAAAAATGATAATTTATAAGATTTTTTTATGTTATTCTTCAAATATTAAATAAACCCACTACTATCATCTTGAAATTTACTATCATCAATTCTGTATTTTTTCACCCCTATAATATAAAAGTGACAGCATGAAAATACACGCTGCCACCCTCAATCATGTATAGAAGTTTTCCTCGTCTCTACTTCATGTATTTTGCCACAGCCGCTTTGAGCCTGCTGGCATCCTCAACGCGCTCAACAATCTCGCTGTTGCGGATGATGAACGTCGTGGGAATACCCGTGACATTATAGTAACCAACATACTGTGAATTAATGCTTCGCGGATCAAACACGGTAATCCACGGCAAGTTCTTAGCGGCTTGCCTCCATGCCACGTTGTCCTGGTCGACACTCACCTGATAGATTGTCAATCCACGGCTGTGATAGCCCTGGTAAATGTCATTGAGAAGCCTGTTGAGCTGCGGGGAAATTTCGGTCTGGTAAGCAGTGAAATCGAGCAGCACAACGCGGTTCTCTTCGGCCACTTTGGCAAGGCTATACTCCTTGCCGTCATAGTCTTGAAGCTTAATGTCAATGAGCGAGGCCACGTCAGCATAAACCGTGTCGGTGGGCGCGCTCATGGCGCGGCGGCGACGTTGACCCTCCAGCAGTTGATTCACCAGATAGTCGGTGCGGGGGTCATTGGGCCTGAAGGAGTTGAACGCGTTGGCCACGGCACCGATGATGCGCAAGTCGTTATCGTTCAATGGGTCATATAGCGGCTTTCCTCCAATGTATTTATTGATGGTATAATAAGCCACAATACCGCTCGGGTCAGCCACAATCTGGTGTGACAACTGGTCCTTCCAAGCCTGAAATTCAGCATCAGTCCCCTTGCCGCTGGCAAAGCGCATGGCCTCCTTGTCAATCTTCATCACCAGCTCGGCATGCTGGCTGCCGGCAACGGTATAGTCGGTAGCAAAACCGGGCAACTTGGTGTTAATCGTCAAGTGGTCAAGGCTGTCGATGGGGAAACAGATCGACTGGTCACCGCAGCGCAGTTGATAGATGTTGGGCACCTCGGGAGCAGGAGCGCTCACGCTATACTTGCCGTTCTTGTCAACCTTCACGGTATCGATAGTGTACCACTCACCGTTGCTCGATTGCTCAAGCACAACCACGGTCGAGTCGGTCGCGCCCTCGATAGTGCCATCGACCTTGAATTTGTTGCCGTCACATGCCGTCAAGGCTGCAACAGCAATCATCAGTAATAAAACTTTCTTCATGCCTATCATGAATTCCATCGATTATTTATTGGCATCCTTGCGAGCCTTAAGACTGTAACCGGCAAGGAAGATGATCAAGGCGAGGTACATCACAACGCCCAGCGAGTTGGTCAACGTTTCGCTCTCGGGAGCCTGGAACTTGACATCACAGAAGGCCAGGGCTGCACAAACAACACCCATCAGGGCACCACCGGCAATGAAACCGCTGGCGATGAGCGTACCGCGCTCCTTGCGAGCGTTATTCACGGCCTCGTCCTTGCTGCGGCTGCCTACGAACCAACTAACGATGGCACCGATGAGCAGCGGAGCATTCAACTGGAAGGGAATGAACATACCCAGCGAGAAAGGCAGGGCGGGAACCTTGAGCCAGTTGAGCAACAATGCGAGAACAGCACCCACGCCATAGAGCAACCAAGGGGTATCGCCACCCATCATCAGGGGGTCGATAACGGCTGCCATAGCGTTAGCCTGGGGAGCGGCCATGACGTTGGGGTCAGTAAAGCCGTAGGCCTTGTTCAAGATCATCATCACACCGCCCACGGTAGCTGCCGACACGAGGGTGCCGACAAACTTCCACGTCTGCTGCTTGGCAGGTGTGGTACCAATCCAGTAACCGATCTTCATATCGGTGACCATGCCACCAGCCATCGACAGGGCCGTGCAGACCACGCCACCGATAACCATTGCGGCCACGATACCTTGAGAGCCTTTCAGACCAATGGAAACAAAGATTACACTAGCCACGATGAGGGTCATCAGGGTCATACCCGACACGGGGTTACTGCCCACGATAGCAATCGCATTGGCGGCCACTGTGGTGAACAGGAAGGCAATAACCAGCACGACGAGGAAGGCGACAACCGACTGCATCAGGTTGTGGATAACGCCGATGTAGAAGAACACGAAGGTAACCAACAAGGCTGCCAACAGAGCGAACACGAGCACCTTCATCGAGATGTCACGCTGGTGGCGCTCCACCTGCTGACCCTGGCTCTGCTCCTGGCTCTTGAAGGCCTGGCCTGCCAGTCCGGCGGCACTCTTGATGACGCCCCACGACTTGATGATGCCGATGATACCGCTCATGGCGATACCGCCGATACCGATGAACTTAGCGCCACCGGTAAAGATATCCTCGGGAGATGCGGTAGCCAGTTCGGGATTCATCGAGCCCATGAGCGGCACGATCACCCACCAGATAAAGGCACTACCGGCAAAGATGATAAAGGCGTAGGGCAGACCGATGATGTAGCCCATACCCAGGGCAGCGGCGCTGGTGTTGACCTTGAAGATCATCTTCACGTTCTCGGTGAAGCCGTTCAGCGCGGGAATAGCAGCGGTGGTGAGCACTTCCTTCCACCAGTGGAAGGTCGAGAGCATGAAGTCATAGGCACCGCCCACGATACCGGCTATGAGCAGGTGACGCACCTGGCTACCACCCTTCTGACCGCTCACGAGCACCTGGGTGGTCGCGGTAGCCTCAGGGAACGGGAACTTGCCATGCTGGTCGCTCACGAAGTACTTGCGGAAGGGGATAAAGAACAAAATGCCCAAGCAACCGCCCAGCAACGAACTCAAGAAAATCTCCAGGAAGTTCACCGTGATATCGGGATACTTGGCCTGAAGAATGTAAAGGGCCGGTAGGGTGAAGATGGCACCGGCAACGATGATACCCGATGCGGCACCAATCGACTGGATGATAACATTCTCGCCCAGCGAGTTCTTGCGCTTGGTCGCGGCACCAATACCTGCAGCAATAATAGCGATGGGAATAGCAGCCTCAAACACTTGACCCAGTTTCAGGCCCAAGTAGGCTGTGGCGGCACTGAAGATGACCGCCATGATCAGACCCAGCGAGACTGAGTAGGGCGTAATCTCGGGATACGTCTTGTCGGGCTTCAAGATGGGGACATACTTCTCCCCGGGCTTGAGCTCGCGAGCAGCGTTCTCGGGCAACGACATCTCGTCTTGCTCTTGAATAATGATTTCTTCGTCTTTCATAAAAAATAGATGTTTTGTTATTGATTTGGATGTTTTAGTCAGTTAACAAATTCAATACAAGCCAATAGGCATAACTGATTAATTCAAACTGCGAAGGTAGGCATTATTCGGCAATTCAGCATCATCTATCGCCTGAAATATGCGTTTTTTCTTTTCTGTAGGGGTTTCGCGACTCATCCTTGCCGTTCTTTTTGTGAGTTGAAAAGATTTACATTACCTTTGCCGAGGAAAACATTAAACACAAGACTGTTATGACTAAAAGATTGATATTGCTGGCCGTGATTGCCATCACGACGATAGGGATGATGAATGCACAAGTCAACGATGAGCGCGCAGCCTATGACAAGGCGATGAACGCAGGCACGGTTGAGGCATGGAACACATTCCTGCTCGACTATCCACAAGGCCGTTACACCGAACAGGCCCGCAAACTGCGTGATGCGGCCATCGTCAATGCCTACTGCAACAAGAATGTGCAACTCGAGGCCCTCGCTGCCTATATGGACACCGTCAGCGTGTTTGAGCCACGCATCAAGCTCTTCTATAGCAACCTGGTCAACAATCCCACCCACAGCTACCGCATCGAGCATCTCGACGTGGGGTTCAACGGTTGCACGGGCCGTGTCGATGAACTGGTCTCCATGGCCAATGGCAGCAAGCGCAATAACACGTTTATTTTCAATAGCCAGGGCCTGCTCACCCAGTCGAGCATCCAGGGCAATAAGGGCGTCAAGACTATCGTCAACTACACCTATTCCTACGACAACCTGCACGGCTACAGCCTCAAGCAGAGCAAGCGCAAGGGAAAGACCATCAACTTCGCGCCCATCTACGACGAGAACGACCACCGCGTGTCAATCAAGGGCGACAACGGCAGCCGTCAGGACTTCACGTTTAACGAGAAAGGTCAGCTCACCAAGCTCGTTATCTCTCAAGAGAAGGGCGAGAAGCGCACCCTCATCTACAAAGATGGATACGTGATTCGTGAGGAAGTGGGCAGCCAGGTCTTCCGTTACCATTACGACTTTGACTCCGCCACGGGTAAAAAATTCCTCATCGCCATCAAGGAACTCAAGGGCAATGACGTGATACATGAGCGCACGTTTGACTACGACATCGACACCCACGGGCGCTACACCCGCGTGGCCATCACCCTCGACGGCAAACCCTTAATGACAATCACAAGGAGTTACAGCGATTAACTGTTAGGCACCCAATACAATAAATAGGGCCGATTCATCGTTTTAGAGTAAAAGCTTTTGTAACGCAGTTTCATGAAACAAGTTCTATATATCACATTGGGATTGGTCTTAGCCTCAGTGATGATGTCTCTCGCCTCGTGTAAGGGACCACAGCTCAAGCAGGCCGACGAAGCCTATGACCGTGGCGAGTATTTTGACGCAGCGGGCATTTACCGCAAACTCTACAACCACTATAACCGCAAGGAGGATGCCTGGCTGCGAGGTGAACTCGCCTACCAGCTCGGCATGTGCCACCTGAAACTCAATCAGGGCAACCGCGCCGTTGCCGCGTTTCAAAACGCTATCCGTTACGAGTATGATGACTCGACGACCCTGCTGCGTCTAGCTCAAGCCCAGCAGCGCGAGGGCCTGTATTCCGCAGCCATCAACAGCTACAACGCCTATCTTGACATGTTTCCCAATGACTGGGAAGCACAGGTGGGCCTGCGCGGTTGTGAGCTCGCCCCGCAATGGAAGGAAGAGGGTTCACGCTACATCGTCAAGGCTTTCAAGTTGTTCAACACACGACGAGCCGAGTACTGCCCCATGTACCTTGACAAGAACCTCGAGTACATCTATTATACCTCTACCAACGAGAAATCCACAGGTGAAAATCATAGCGAGATTACCGGTACCAAGAAAGGTGACATCTATTTCTCCAAGAAGGACGAGAAAGGCGTCTTCACGCGGCCCGAGCTCGTTGATGGCGGACTGAACACCGAGCACGACGAGGGCGCAGCAGCCTTCTCACCCGATGGTTCAACCATGTACCTCGCTCGTGCCGTGCGCCAGGATTGGCCAACAACGGTTGAGATCTACACCAGTAGCCGCAGTGAGGCCAAATGGGGCGCGCCTCAAAAGTTTGAGATCACGGCCGACACGCTGAGCAGCTATACTGACCCCTTTGTCAGCCCTGATGGCCAGTGGCTCTATTTCGCCAGCGACATGCCGGGAGGCCAAGGCGGTATCGACATCTGGCGCATCAACCTCAAGGACAAGCATGGCACCCTCGAGAACCTAGGCCCGCAAATCAATACCAAGGGCAATGACCGATTCCCTAACGTGCGCACCGATAGCCTGCTCTATTTCGCCAGTGACGGACATCCGGGCATGGGCGGATTAGACTTGTTTGTGGCGACTCTTCAGCCCCGCGACGAGAACGACCGCACGGCAATGGACCGCTGGGTTGTCGAGAACATGGGCGTGCCTATGAACTCGTCGGCCGACGACTTCGGTATCACCTTCGGCAAGGGCGAGAGCGGTTTCTTCTCCAGCAACCGTGGTGACGCGCGTGGCTATGACCACATCTTCAGCTTCATCAAGCCCGATTTGCAGATCTGGATCTCAGGATATGTGGTCGATAAAGATGATGAGCCCGTGCCCAATGCGGTAATACGCATCGTGGGAGATGACGGCAGCAACCAAAAGACGGCCTCCAAGCCCGATGGCTCATTCCGTTTCGACCTGCAACGCGGCGTGAAATACGCAATGATGGCCAGCGCCGAGGGCTATCTCAACGCTCGACAGGAGTTTGAGAGCGACAGCACCGAGGAAGATGCCGAGTACAACGTCGATTTCATCCTCGCCGCGATGTTCAAGGCACAAATCATCGAGAATATCTTCTACGACTTTGACAAGGCCGTGTTGCGTGATGAGTCCAAACTCGCCCTCGACAGCATGGTCATGCTCTTGAAGGACCATCCCAACATCGTCATCGAGATGGCTTCACACACCGACCGCGTGGGCAGTGCAAAATACAATCAGGGACTCTCACAACGGCGCGCCCAAAGTGTCGTGGATTACCTCATTGCCAATGGAATACCGCGCGAACGCCTCAAACCTGCCGGCTACGGCGAGTCGCGTCCCAAGACCGTCACCAAGCGCATCCACAATCAGTATCCCCAGTTTGAGGAGGGCGTCACGCTCACCGAGGAGTTTATCAAGACACTGAGCAAGGAGGATCAGGAAGCGGCCGACCAAGTCAACCGACGAACCGAGTTCACCGTCATCGACACCACCTACGAGTACTGATACAAGAAACTTGTAGTCTTGTTGACAACCAAGGCAACAAGAACGACAACAATAACAATATCATGGCAGATATTACAATTCAAGTTCCCGAATCAGAATACAATTCAATACTGCGACAGGCTGTCGCAGTTATTGACAAAACACGCAACATAGTGGCCGCCAGTATCACGTCGGCAATAGGATCTGCGCATTGGGAACTTGGCAAATTGTTGCATGACAAGAAATTAGAGAATAAACACGGAAGCGGTGTCGTGAATCGACTGTCCATGGATTTGAAAGAGCGTTTTCCGCAGATGGGAATGTCGGCACGCAACCTGTGGGACATGAAGAAGTTTTATGAACGGTTTTGTGACAGTGATCCAAAACTGCGACAGGCTGTCGCACTTTTGCCATGGGGACATACTTTGAAGTTGATGCAGAAGTTCGGGAACAATGATGAGGCGATTCTCTATTACGCTCAAGAAACTACAGCTAAAGGCTGGAGCAGAGACTTGTTGACGAATGCTATCAGCATGCAAATGCACTTGCGTAAAAGCGAACCAACAGACAATAACTTTGCTCTGACATTACCGACAGCTCAAGCGCAACTCGCCGATGAGGTATTCCGTAGTAGCTATAATCTCGGTTTCCTTGGTGTTCGCAATCCGATTCTAGAAACGGAACTTGAAACGAGGCTTGTCAATAAAGTGAAGCAATTCTTGTTGGAGTTGGGACGAGGTTTTACCTATATTGGTAACCAGCATGAACTTGAGTATAATGGCAAAGTCAGTCGAGTGGATATGCTCTTTTATCATCGTGGATTGCGTTGCCTTGTCGCCTTTGATTTGAAGATTGGCGAATTCAAACCCGAATATGCGGGCAAAATGAACTACTATCTCTCGTTACTGGATCGTCTTGAACGGCGAGACGATGAAAACCGCTCTATTGGAATCATACTTTGCGCAGAAAAGGATAAAGTTGAGGTTGAACTGGCTCTGGAAGATATAGGTAAACCTATTGGTGTAGCCGATTATCAGCTGATTATTCCGCAGGAAGAACTGAAACGAGTCATTGCTGACGAGGTTGAAGCGTTCGGAAAAGAGGTGCCTTACCGAACTGAATTACCCTTGTTGGACAGCGAGCATAACAATGATGAGAATTAATGATTAATAGTAATTTACTGAAATGAGACGACTTAGAGCCATTTTGCTTATCCTTATTTCCTTATTGTATCTCGGAGCGATAGCGCAAGAGCAAAGAACAGATACAATTATTCCAAAGTTCTTAATCAATGGCTATTTTTTTCGTGAGTTGCCAGAACTCCCAGATGCCACACCAAGTTACACACGACTGAAAGATTCAGAAGGGAACAAGGTACTTGCCATTGGACTTGATGTCGATTTACCCGAATCTGTCATCAAGCAGGCAATTCCGCGTGAACAAGTACGCAATGCCGATCAGTTCCTGAATGGTGCCAATATGATGGCAACGATGTTGGAACTGGCTCAGGCAGGCGTAAAGGAAGATGGTACTTTCTACTCACCTAAGGCTGGTGAGCCATTCCCCCCATTTAACGAAATTGATTTAGACGGGCGCAGATGGACCAATGACAGTGTAAAAGGTCATGTGATGGTGCTCAACCTGTGGTATTCAGGCTGTGGACCGTGCCGTGCCGAAATGCCAGAACTGTCAACATGGAAAGAACAGTTCCCTGATGTCATGTTTTTCTCTGCCACCTACCATGATGCAGAGGTTGTCCAAAAGATAACAGAAAAGCACAACTTCACTTGGACACACCTTGTTGAAGCCAAGGATATGATGTCATGGATTGGGACTGAGGGCTTTCCTTTTACAGTGGTTGTTGATAGAATGGGAATTGTCCGCTATGCCGTTCATGGCACAAGTCAAGAAATACGTGCCGAACTCATTGCTAAAATAAAAGAAGCAGAAGGAATATAAAATTGCCGTTACCGCCCGATGCAGTAATAGGTGAAGCCCAGGTCTTCAAGTTCATCGCCGTCATACACGTTGCGACCATCGATAATCACGGGCTCCTTCATCAACTTCTTGACATCATGCCAAGCAGGAATGCGGAACTGCCGCCACTCGGTGAGCAGCAACACGGCATCGGCACCTTTCACGGCATCATACATGTCAAGACCGCAATACACGTTGCTCCATCGGCGCTTGGTGGCATTCATCGCCACGGGATCATACACCCTGACGTTGCAGCCGGCATCCATGAGCATATTGATGGTATCGATAGACGGGGCTGCGGTCATATCATCAGTCTCGGGCTTGAAACTCAGGCCCCAAAGGGCCACCGTCTTACCAGCAAGATTGCCCTTATAATGATTGTACAACTTCTTGAAGAGGATTCGTTTCTGGCGGTTATTGACATTCTCCACAGCCTTGAGGATTTCCATGTCATAACTGTGCTCGCTGCCTATCTTGATCAGGTCGTTGATGTCCTGGGGAAACAGCGTGCCACCGTAACCGCAGCCCGGGAAGATATACTTGGGACCGATGCGGCTATCCGATCCCACACCGTGACGCACGATATTGATGTCGGCACCCACAATCTCACACAGGTTGGCAATCTCGTTCATGAAGCTAACGCGTGTGGCAAGCATCGAGGTGGCGGCATACTTAATCATCTCGGCAGTGCGGGTGTCGGTATAAATAACTTTGCGGTTGTTGTGCATGAGGATGCTGCGGTACAGGCGTTCCATCGCCTGTTGGGCGCTCGCAGTCTCGGTACCGATGACGATGCGGTCGGGCTTCATGAAGTCCTTGATGCCGTTGCCCTCGGTCAAGAAGTCGGGATTGCTCGCCACATCAAACTTGATGTCCTGCTTGCCACGCTCCTCAAGCGTCTCGTTAATGATTTTGGTCACATGCTGAGCGGTACCGACGGGAACCGTCGACTTGATGACAAACACACTGTAACGCGTGATGTGCTGGCCAAAGTCCTTGGCAATCTCCAGGATCGGGCCCAAATCGGTAGAGCCATCATCGCTGGCGGTAGTGTCGATTGCACAAAAAACAAAGTCCTGGTCAATGAAGCCCTGCTTATAGTCACTCGAGAACAAGAGCCGCTTGTCATTCACGTTGCGGTTAATCATGTTATCCAGTCCTGGCTCATAAATGGGTATCGAGCCATACACAAGCCTATTGATCTTTTGACTGTCACGATCCACACAGGTGACGTTGACTCCCAAATCGGCGAAGCAGGTGCCACTCACCAGACCCACATATCCTGTTCCTACTATTGAAATGTTCATAGTACGCTTTCTCCTTGTCTTGTTCAGGTTTACTATTGTATTTAATTTGCAAATATACGAAGATTTATTAAAAATTTCTTGTGTTTTCCATTAAAAATTGCTAAGTTTGCCATTTCTAATTGATATTCCAACAACGAAATGATTGAAATCAAATTGTTTAACCATATTATAAATCATTAAACTATGAAAAAGTATTTAGCTGAATTAGTAGGTACATTTGTTCTCACGTTTCTAGGTTGCGGTGCGGCTGTCGCTCTCGGATGTGGCGCCGATACGGCATCAGTTGTCGGTACAGCCTTTGCTTTTGGTCTAGCTGTTGTCGCCATGGCCTATACCATTGGCGGTATCAGCGGTTGCCACATCAACCCCGCCATCACGCTGGGATGCTTCTTGAGCGGCCGCATGAGCGCCAAGGATTGTGGCATGTACATCGTGTTCCAGGTGATTGGCGCTATCCTTGCCGCAGCAGTGCTGGCAGGTATTGTGGGCACGGCTCCCGCCGAAGCCATCATCACCACCAAGACGGGTGCTAACGCGTGCGCCTTTGGCGTGACCAACGGCCTGATCGTTGAGATTGTGCTCACCATGATCTTTGTGCTTGTGGTGCTGGGCGCCACTTCCAAGACCAATGGCGCTACCAACAATTTTGCTGGCCTGGCTATCGGTTTGTCGCTGATTCTTATCCACTTGGTGGGCATCCACTTCACGGGCACCTCGGTGAACCCCGCCCGCTCAATTGGCCCGGCTTTGTTCGAGGGTGGTCAGGCATTGTCTGACCTGTGGGTATTCATTGTTGGTCCTCTCGTGGGTGGTGCTTTGGCTGCCTGCATCTGGAAAATCATCGGCTGCGACTGCTGCAAGAAGACTGAAGAATAACACCATTTAATTGATTATAGATTCATTATCAACTATAAAAACCATACATCTTATGAATTACAAAATTATTGACATCGAGGGTATTGGAGAAGTGTATGCACCCAAATTGATTGCCGAGGGCATTGAGACCGTCGAGCAGCTGCTCGACGCTTGCTCAGGTCCCACTGGACGCAAAATCATTGCCGAGAAAACCGGCATCAGCGAGAAACTGATCCTCAAGTGGACCAACCATGCTGATCTGTTCCGCATCAACGGCATCGGTCCGCAATTCGCCGAACTGCTTGAAGCCGCAGGCGTGGATACCGTCAAGGAACTGCGCCACCGCGTGGCAGCCAACCTTGCCGCCAAGGTAGCCGAGGTCAACGAGGAGAAGCACCTGTGCGGACGCGTTCCCGTTGAGAGCGAGATCCAGAAAATGATCGACCAAGCCAAGGAGCTCGAGCCCAGAATGACGTATTAGTCGCTAGTCATTAGTCCTGTTCAGTTGGCATTCATCGACTAAGGACTAAGAACTGTGCAACGACAATTCGATAAGGAAAAATCTGATATTCAGTAAATTATTCCTTACAAGACAAGATAGAGACGCAAAAATTTGCGTCTCTATCTTGTTGATACATTGATTTCCAGTACTTTACCCTGGTCGAGTTTGCGTTAGACTAGTGACCGACCTACGGAATCGTGACTTCGCCGCATAGGTCGCTGGCCATGTATTTCTTTACCATGCCCGCAGTGTAGCGCTGGCCAAAAAGGAACATCAGCTTGGTCACCGCGGCCTCGCTGGTGATGTCATATCCGCTGATGACGCCCACGTCAAGAAGCGCCTTGCCTGTCTCATACAGTGAGCAGTTCACACCACCATTGACACACTGGGTCACGTTGACAATGACCACGCCACGGTCAACGGCTTCCTTGATACACTTGATGAACCAGGGATGGGTGGGCGTATTGCCCGCGCCATAGGTCTTCAGGACGATGCCCTTGATGTTTGGGGTGTGCAGCAGGTAGTCGAGGGTCTGCTCGGTCATGCCCGGGTTGAGCTCGAGGAACATGACATTGCAGTCCATGTCGGTGCACACCTTAAGCGGCCTGGGGGGCACTTGGCGCAAGTAGAGCGTGTTGTACTCGATGTCTAGCCCGATCTCGGCCAACTCGGGATAGTTGAAACTCTTGAATGCATTGAAGTTATCGGCGCTCATCTTGGTGGCTCGGTTGCCGCGCCACAGGTAGTTCTCAAACAGGATAGCGACCTCCTGGATGCGTGGCCGACCACGCTCATCGACAGCAGCCGCAACCTGCAGGGCCGTGATGAGGTTTTCCTCACCGTCGGTGCGCACCTCGCCGATGGGCAACTGCGAGCCCGTGATGATGACCGGCTTGCTCAGGTTCTCGAGCATGAAGCTCAGCGCCGAGGCAGTGAATGCCATCGTGTCGGTGCCATGCAGCACGACAAAACCGTCATAGCGGTCATAGTTCTCCTCGATGGCCAATGCGATATCGCGCCAATGTGACGGATCCATATTGGAACTGTCGATGGGCGGATTAAACTGGATGTTGTCAATGTCGTAATGCAGTTTCTTGACCTTGGGCACATTGTCCATCAGGTGCGAGAAGTCAAACGGCTGCAAGGCAAGCGTCTCGGGATTCTCGATCATGCCTATCGTGCCGCCTGTATAGATAATGAGTATCTTGGGTTGATGGTTACTGGTTTTCATCGTGGTATATATCTAGTGATAACGGGTTAATTATTCATCAGTTCGGCACCGCGCTTGAATGCCTTGTCAAAGAAGACCATGTGATAGTCCAGCGAGTTCACCCAGTAGTCCCAACTGTGACGGCCGGGGCGCACGGTGAAATCATGGTCGATGCCTGCATCAACAAGCTGGTCATGCAGGGCGATATTGTTCTTGATGAAGATGTCGTTCAAGCCATCATCAATGATGATATTCTGGGCCGGCGTTAACGGCGAGTTCTTGAGGCGCTCCACTTGGTTGCGCACCGCGTGATCGCGCCAGCGCTGCGGGTTGGCTGCCTGTTCGCCCAAGCGGTCCTTGATGTGCCAACTATCGGGAAACTGTGTGATGTCCATGTTGCCGCTCATGCTGCCACAGGACCAGAACACGTCAGGGTGCCTCCATGCCAGGAACAACGCCCCATGGCCTCCCATGCTCAGGCCGGTGATGGCGCGCATGTAGCGGTTGGCATGAGTGCGGTAATGGCTGTCGACATACTCCACCAGTTCCTTGCTCACATAGGTCTCAAACTGCATCGTCGGGTCAATGGGCGAGTCAAAATACCAGCTGTCCTGACCATCGGGGCACACGATGATGACGCCATATCGGTTAGCGATGCTATCCAGATTGGCCTTCTTGCACCAGTCGCTATAGCAGCCATAGGCTCCGTGCAGCAGGTAGAGCACAGGATAGCGCATGGTTTGCGCATCCTTGTAATAGACATACTCCATGGGCACTACCACAACATTCTTGATGCTACGTCCCATGGCCTGGCTCATCACCTCGACAGTATCAACTTGGAGCTGAACTGGGGTTGACGCTTGCTCGGGTGTGGCGGGCGAGAGTGTGCGATGGGCACATGCGCTGGTGGCCATGAGCAGCATGACGACAAGCAGCAATAACGGTTTCACTGACACCTGTTTCATTTCTCCTTATTCTTGATTGGTCGTTTTTTCTTAAAGAAGTCGGTCATCAGTTGGCCACATTCCTCGGCTAGCACGCCGCCCGTGACCACGGCCTTTGGGTGGAACGGCGCCTCACACATGGTGTGATAGCCGCGCTTGTCATCGCTCGCGCCATAGACGATGCGGGAAATCTGGCTCCATGCCAGCGCCCCGGCACACATCAGGCACGGCTCCACCGTAACATACAGCGTGCAATTGGTCAGATACTTGCCGCCCAGCGTTGTGGCGGCTGCGGTAATTGCCTGCATTTCGGCATGGGCTGTGACGTCGGTCAACGTTTCGGTCAAGTTGTGCCCGCGCCCTATCACACGACCCTTGCTCACGATGACGGCCCCAATGGGCACCTCATCGCGCTCCCTAGCCTTGTGGGCCTCGTCAAGCGCCATGCGCATGTACTTGATATCGATGTCCTCGGTCTTCAGCATCAGTTAGAGCAACACTTTGCGGACCGTATCACCCACACGCACGATATAGATGCGCTGTCCGGGCAGGCTGATCCAGTTATTCACAGCGGTTCGGCAATACCACTCGCGACCAAACATATCATAGACATAGGTTCTCAATCCGTGGGTATCGCCGTCGATATAAATCATGCCATCAAAACCGATGATGGTAAAATCGGGGGAAGTCTCAGTTTCCAGCTCCTCGATAGCAGCTGGGGCATTCTGTGCCACCAGTTGCAAGTCCTCCTCGTCATACATCAACGTGGTGGGAACGACGAGAAACTCCTCACCAGAAGCCCCGATGGGCAAGTAGTAGCGGTCGGCAGCAGTGATGGCGGTGAGATAGCCGTCAGGGCCATAAATCTTGTAAGCCAAGCTATTGCCCAAGTTCAAGGCAACCCAATTCCCGCCTACTGTCTCCTGTTCCATCGTGGGCAATACAGCCAGGCCCTCATCAACCCACAGCGAGAACAGGTCTTCATCTCCCCACAGGTCATCGTTCTGGTAGCGGCGGGTGGTGGCGGCATCGGGCAGCATCACTTGCACGCCACTGACGCCCTCAAAAGTATCGTCGCCGAGCATCAACGGGGGCACCGAGGCATCACAATAGACCTCTTTCAGGCTAACGCAATACCCAAAAGCATTGTCGTCGATGGTTCTTAAGGTCATGGGCAAATAAACTGTGCGTAGCTGTGAACAGTCCTCAAAGGCGCCCTTCTCGATATCGGTGACACCCTCAGGCAACACCACATTGGCCACAGCAGTGCCTGCCAGCATGTACCTGCTCACGGCGGTCAACCCTAGGGGCAGGGTGATATCGGTCAAGTCCTCGGCATCGGCAAATGCGGCTTCGCCAATCATGATGACGCTATTGGGAATCTGGACTTGGGTGACACGTGACTGCCAGAAAGCTCTGGGAGCAATGGCAGCGACCTCATAGTTCACGCCATCGCAATATACCCGCTCAGGAAGGATGATGCAGCCCTCATAGTGGTTCACACCATCAATAAATGCGGGAGCGACAGCAACCTGGGTGTCACTGATGATGTTGTAAAATATGCCATTGGCCTCAATGTCCTGGGCACGTGCTCCTGTGGCACATCCCATCATCAGGGCAATTACAGCCAATATGTTGAAAAATCTCCTCATTCTATCTATTCTCGATAATAAACACGCTTGACACGCGGTGCCACACTGGTCAAAATCTCATAGGGGATCGTGCCGCGCGCCTCGCTCAACTGCTCGACAGGCACATGCTCGCCAAAGATCTCAACCGTGTCACCCACCTTGCAGGGCACATCGGTCACGTCAATCATGACGGCATCCATGCACACCGTGCCCACCGTGGGACACAGCTTGCCGTTGACCCACATGCTCACCCGACCGTTACCGAAGTGGCGGTCAAAGCCGTCGGCATAGCCGATGGTCACCGTGGCGATGCGGCTGTCACGCTCTAGCACGCCCACACGGCCATAGCCCACCGTTGTGCCAGCAGGCCACTCCTTGATGCTGATGATGATGGAGCGCAAGGCCGACACAGGCATCAAGGCGTCCTCGCTGCCATCAAAGAGCGTGCGGATGCCATACAGCCCGATGCCGATGCGCACCATGTCATACTGGCGGTCAGGAAAACGCACAATGCCGCTAGTGTTGAGCACATGGCGCATGATGTGATGGTCAAATGACTGTTGCAACAGGTCGCTGCACGAGTCAAAGTAGTCAAACTGGCTGAAGGTGTACTCGTCCTGGCTGGGATCATCGGCAACGCTCAAGTGGGTGAACACCGAGGCGGGAGTAATAACATCCTGATCCTTCAGCATCTCAATCAGTTCGGGCAACTGCTCGCGGATGAAACCCAGGCGATGCATGCCGCTATCTATTTTGATGTGGACGGGGAAACCGTGAACACCATATTTCTTGCCTTCCTTAATCAGGTCGCGGCCCATGTCCAGGTTGTACAACTCAGGTTCCAGTCGATACTGGAACATCGCCTTGTAGTTCACGCCATTGGGGTTGAGCACGATGATCGGCATGGTGATGCTGGCCTTGCGCAGGTCCACCCCCTCGTCATGCACGGCGACGGCGAGGTAGTCACAGCCGCAGTCCTGTAGCGTCTTGGCAATCTCATAACTGCCGGCGCCATAACCGCTCGCTTTAACCATGCCCACAGTCTTGGTGCCTGGCTTGATGAGCGACTTGAAGAACTTGAAATTGTGGGCCAGCGCGTTCAGGTCCACTTCCATGACGGTCATGTGCTGCTTGGCCTCAAGCATGTCGATGATCTGGCTGAAACCGAAACTCGGGTCCCCCTTGATGAGGATGGTCTCGTCGTCAAAGTCGCCCTTGGCCACATCATTCAGGAACTCCTGGGTGTCCTCAAAGAAACGCGCGTGAGGCAAATCATTGAAATAGCGGCTGTAGCGCCCCATCTCCTTGCCGATGCCCATCAGGCGGTTCACACGCTTGGTCTTCAACAGCTCACTCACGCGGATGTACAGTTCGTCGCCGCTATAGCTCTCGGTGGCGAGGTCGCTCAGGATGACCGTGCAGGGCCTGTTACCCGCCCGTCGCGTCATGAAATTGAGCGCGGGCGTGAGAGAATTATAGTCGCTGGTATAACTGTCAACAATCACCGTGCAGTTGTTCACACCCTCGATGACGTTCAGCCGTGTGCCCACGGGCGTGAGGGCCGCCATGCGCTGGGCGATGGTATCGCCATCCAGCCCCAAGTGCAGCAGCACCGCCAGGCAGGTGATGGCATTGTCGATATCGCGGTCGGCGATAAAGGGAATCATCACCTCGCCGTCCTCGTCATTAAACGTGTAGTGCAGTGTAGTGGCATTCTCGGTGCGGTCAGCACTGTCCACCTGCAAGGGCGCCTCACAGTGGTTGCGCGACCAGGATATGGCCAGCGCCACATCGCTCTCGACAAGCGGGGCAATGGTGTGGGTCACTAGCGGGTCATCGGCACAATAGACGATGCACTCACAGTTGTTCAGGATTTTGGCCTTTTCCTGAGCCTTCTGTTCCATGGAGTCAAAGCCATCGTTGTGCTCACTGCCCAGGTTAGTGATAATGCCTATGGTGGGGCGAATCATCGCCTGCAGGTTGTCCATCTCGTGGATGGTCGAGATGCCCGCCTCGATAATCGCCAGGTCGGTATTGTTGTCGATGTCCCACAACGACAGGGGCACACCGATTTGGGAATTGTAGCTGCGGGGAGACCTCACGATGCGGTAATCGTCCTTGAGCAACTGGTACAGCCACTCCTTGACGGTGGTCTTGCCACGGCTACCCGTGATGCCGATGACCGGCAGCTCGCGGAAACGGCGGCGGTGGAATGTCGCCAGTGCCTGCAGGGCATCGAGCGGCGAGTCCACGGCGATGAAGTTGGCTGCGGCACACTCGGGGGGAGCGAAATAATCGCTGGCAACGACAAAATTACGCACGCCCTTGTCATACAGGTCGGGGATGTAATTGTGTCCGTCATCTGCCTCGGTGCGCAAGGCAAAGAATATCGTCTCTTCGGGCTGGGTGAGCGAGCGAGAATCGGTCAGCAACTGGCTCACGATGGCATCCTCGTCGATGATGTGCCCGCCGGTCACTTCCAGCACATTGGATATTTCGGTGATTGAATAATTCATTGTCTGTCAATTACTTGTTGCAGTTCATGGTTATCGGCTAGATAGGGATACTCCTTGATGAGGTTGCGCACAACGCTCACCGTGTCGGCATTAAAGCGGTCAACCGTCTCGCGGCTGGTGCTCATGGGACGATGCTGCAAGCGCTTGTGGACACGCTCACAACGGGCGACAGCCAGCGCGCTGCGGTCATCGAGATAGGTCGCCTGAAACGCCTGCCAGATGTATTCCACCGCCACGTCGCTGGGATGCACCATGTCGTTGGCATAGAAACGGTAGTCGCGCAGGTCGTCCATCATGATCTCATAGGCGGGAAAATAGTCGCAGTAGTCGCGATGACGCGACACCACCTCCTGGATGGCAACTCGCAACGATGCCTTACTCAGTGAGTTGGTATCCAGCCCGTCGGCGATGTGACGGATGGGGCTCACCGTGAGGATAATGCGCAACTCGGGATTGAAAGCCCGCAGCCTCACGACCATGTCGTCAAGCACCTGGACCATCTCCTGCACGGTAGCCATCTTGCGCTCAAACTCGTGCTGCGGCACCTTGTGGCAGTTGGCGACAACCTCGCCGGTGGCCTTCAGGCGATAGACCATGGCAGTGCCCAGCGTCACGGTGAGCAGGCGGGCAGCCGCCAAGGCCTTGTGTCCTTGCTCGATGCGGCTGTTCATGCGGTCAATGGCCGCCTGCTTGTCAGGCAGCGAGTAGCGCGAGTGGAAGTCATAGCTGTTCCACACACCGCCCTGCATGAACAGGTCCTTGCCGGCAACAGGCTCACAGTCAATGAGGCGCTGCACGCCACGCGCGATGCTCATGGGGTTGTATAACGTCCCCATGGGATTCACCATGGCGTTAATCAAGGCACCATGCATCTTGCCGCCGATGTTGTCGCTGAAACACGACCCCAGCAGCATCACGTGGTCGCTGTGCTGCAACCAACCGCGGTTTTCGCCCGTCTTGACTGTCGTTCTGAACTCCATTGTTACTCAGTGTGGTTGTTTTAACTTGCAAAGATAGTAAAAGCCGAGAGGAGTGCCAAACAAAAAGTCATTTTTTGTTTGTATCCCCGAGGCGCAACCCACCTTCGCGCTTGTGCAAAGATAAAGTTTTTTTTTAAAAATGCCGATTTCTTTCCACACATTATTTTGGCAACCACATCCGCTTTAGCCTCATGCCATGATGCCATAATAGTTGGGACCTGATTGTATCGACGTGAGATTTTGCGTTCCACCAGCAAGATATGGCACCACGGTTTTCGGAGATTTCGAGATAAACCTTGGAAATTTGCAAGAAAAGCACTACTTTTGCCGGCAATTCAAGGGCGTTTCTATAGCAATTTGCCAACAAATCAACAATTTAACAAAACCATATCAACTATGAAAACAATGTACAAAACTACACTTCTGATCCTGGCAATGTTATTGCCGTTTTTTGCATCGGCCCACGACTTTGAAGTCGATGGCATCTATTACAACATCAATGGCAATGAGGCAACAGTCACTTATCAGGGCTCGTATCCCACTGAATCTGATGAGTATTCGGGTGATGTCGTGATTCCCTCAACGGTCAGTTACAATGGCACAACTTACCGTGTCACGGCCATCGGGCAGTCTGCGTTTCAGGAATGCATGAACTTGACGAGCATTGAGATTCCCAACACTGTCACTACGATTGGCAACTACTCGTTTGAGCGTTGCAATAGCCTGAGAGACATTGAGATTCCTAACTCGGTGACCACCATCGGCAACAGCGCTTTCTGCTATTGTTACAGTTTGAAGGTCGTTGACATCCCCAATTCGGTCACTGCTATCGGTAACTCCACATTCCAATCCTGCGACGAACTGACTACCGTAAACTTCGGTAATTCGGTCAAGTCGATCGGCAATTGGGCATTTGCTTGGTGCAGCAAATTGTCAAGTGTGACCATCCCCAACTCGGTCAATACCATCGGAACTTCGGCATTTGACAGATGTACTGCCCTGTCGAGCGTGACCTTCGGCAACTCGGTCATCAGCATCGGTAACGACGCTTTCAACGGCTGTACCAGCCTGACCCATGTCAACATCACGAGCATTGCACAATGGTGTAACCTCAAGTTTGGAAATGAGAAGGCTAACCCACTGACTCTAGCCCATCATCTCTACCTGAATGGCGCTGAAGTTCAAAACTTGACCATCCCCACTATCTGCACCGCCATCAGCGACTACGCCTTCGATGGCTGCTCAAGTCTCAAGAGCGTTTCCATCCCCAACACAATAACCGAAATCGGCATTTCGGCCTTTGACGACTGCGTTGCACTGACAGACGTGAACATCCCCAACTCGGTCACGAGCATCGGCAAGAGCGCATTCTCAGGCTGTTCGAGTTTGACCAGCGTGGATATCCCTAACTCGGTCATTACCCTCGGCACCTATGCATTTGCCGACTGCAGCAACATGACGTACGTGTCCATCGGCAACTCGGTAACAGCTATTAACGAAGGGACTTTTTGCCGTTGTTATGCTCTGACGAGCGTCATTATTCCCAACTCGGTAACCCTTATCGGCAGTAACGCATTCGCCTCTTGCAACAACATGGCCAGCGTGACCATCGGCAACTCGGTCAAGACCATCGGTTATGCCGCTTTCACTAACTGCAGCAGCCTGACGGGCGTGCACCTTCCCGACGGCCTAACCACCATCAACAGCAGCGCATTCCAATATTGTTCTAACTTGGCAAGCGTGAATATCCCCAATACTGTCACTACCATCGGCAACAACGCATTCTCACGATGCAGCAGCTTGAATGGCATTGAGATTCCCAATTCGGTGACGACTATCGGCAGCAGCGCATTTGAAGACTGCACAAGCATGACAAATGTGACCCTAAGCAACGCGATCACCAGTATCAGCTATGGACTGTTCCGCTATTGCAGCGCCCTGACAAGCGTGGATATTCCCAATGGCGTCACCACCATCAATAACACCGCATTCTATGCCTGCAGCGGACTGACGAGCGTGAGCATCCCTGGCACGGTCACATCTATCGGCAACAGCGCATTTGAAGGTTGCAGTGCACTCACGGGCGTTGTCATCCCCAATTCTGTCACTGCCATCGGTGCCAATGCATTCACTGATTGCAGCAGCATGACAAGTGTGACCCTGTCCAATGCCATCACAGCCATCGAGGACGAGACTTTCTCGGGTTGCAGCAGCCTGGAGAGCGTGACCATCCCCGAGGGCGTAACAACGGTAGGCTACGACGCTTTTGCAAACTGCTATGGCTTGGCAAGCGTGACCATCCCCACCTCAGTCACATCGCTGGCCTACTATGCATTTGAGAACTGCTATCACATCTCCACATTAACATTGAGCGGAGCAGGTGAATGGCGAGGAGGAACAATCTGGATTAACAGGCCTGTCACTGTGAATATCAACAGCAAGATCACTGCGGTGAAAGGCATGTACGTTAAGCCGTCTCATGTCTATTGCTATGCAACGACACCTCCCGAATGTGATAATAACTCATTTACCGATTATTCCGGCACGCTCCATGTCCCCGCAGCCTCGGTTACCGCTTATTCTACCGCTCCCTATTGGAAGAATTTCTCCAATATCATCGGCGATGCAGTTGAGTCAAAGCCGGGTGATGTGAATATGGACGGCATTGTGAGCATCAAGGACGTGACCGACTTGATTGACTATTTGCTGGGAGGAAGTGCTTCTTCGTTTGATGCTTATAATGCCGACGTGAACGGCGATGGAGGCATCAGCATCAAGGATGTTACCGACCTCATCGACCAGCTCCTCGGCAGTGAATAGTTAACAGTTAATAGTTAATAGTTAATAGTTAACAGCGACTAATTAAGGTGTGGTGCTGCATCTCGGTGCCACACCTTTTTCACAATAATAATCGCGAATTATCCATTATATATGATCAATTCACGAAAATTTTTCTAATGCGAATTACGCTAATGAAACTAATTATTGCAAATTATTATACTATAAATCCATGTTAATCAATAATTTTTTATAATAATTCGTCTAATTCGTGGACCGTTAAGAGCTCGCCAGCCCTCAGAAATTATCAGAATAATCCGTAGTTTATTTAAAGAGCGCGGATGCCCAATAATAAGTTGTTTTCGTTGTTTCCATGTTGTACCTGTTGTTTGATTTCCACGGGCGGCTGCCAACAAAAAAGTGACCGAGATTCGAACTCGGGATACGCTTTTGACGTATACACGCTTTCCAGGCGTGCCTCTTCAGCCACTCGAGCATCACTCCATTCGTCAAATGCGCGGCAAAGGTAATACATTTTGGCGGATTATTGCAAGAAAACATGTTTTTTTTGCTAATTTTGTAGCACGATGAGCGAGCAGCGATTACATAGTTACAACAACACCGGCGGGGCCGACAGCCAGGACACGCGGGTTAAGCAGCTAGCGACCGATGTGCTGGGATGGCTCCCCTATGACCCCAACGATGACCAGATGCTGGTCATCGTGGCGCTGGCCCATTTCCTGATGTATGCCCCTGAACGGTCGGTCTTTATCCTGGGCGGTTATGCTGGCACGGGAAAAACATCGCTCACCGGAGCCATCGTCAAGGCGCTGAACCAGCAGGGGATGAAATCGGTGCTCATGGCGCCCACGGGCCGTGCGGCGCACATCTTCAGCGAGTACTCGGGCCATCCGGCGTTCACCATCCACCGCAAGATTTACCGCCAGCAGGGCTACGGCATCGACAGCTTCGGCCTCGCCGACAACAAGCACACCAACACTGTTTTCATTGTCGATGAGGCGTCGATGATCAGTAACAACGGGGGCGAAGGCACCATCTTCGGCTCGGGGCGCCTGCTGGACGATCTCATCGGCTATGTCTATAACGGCCTGGGATGCAAGCTGGTGCTCATGGGCGACAATGCCCAGCTGCCGCCGGTGGGACAGCTCATCAGTCCCGCGCTCGACGACGAGGTGCTACGCACGATGGGACTGACGACCTATGGCGTCTTCCTGAGCGAGATTGCCCGTCAGGCCCAGGAGAGCGGCATCCTGCACAACGCCACGCTGCTGCGCCAAGCCATGGAAGAAGGCGTGCTGGGTCGGCCGCACTTTGACCTCGATGGCATGGAGGACATCACGGCCGTGTCAAGCGAATTCCTGCTGGAGACCATCAGCGACAGCTATGACCGCGACGGCATGGGCGAGACCATCATCATCACGCGCAGCAACAAGCGGGCAACGCGGTTCAACATGGGTGTGCGCAACAGCATCCTCTACCGCGAGGACCTGCTCGTCAACGACGACATGCTGCTAGTGGCCAAGAACAACTACTACTGGGCGCGCGACTATGACGAGATGGACTTCATCGCCAACGGCGACGTGTGCCGCGTCAAGCGCGTGTGGGGCGATATCGAGCATCGCTACGGACTGCGGTTCGCCAACGTGACGGTCGAGTTCCCCGATCATGATGGTGTGGAAATGGACTGCAAGATCGTCGTGGACTGCCTGCTCAGCGACACGCCCGCCCTGGACCGTGACCAGAGCGAGCGCCTGTTCAACGAGGTCTATACCGAGCTAACAGGGGACAAGCGGGAGCGCTACAAGCAACTCAAGGAACACCCCTATTTCAACGCCCTGCAAGTGAAATATGCCTATGCCGTGACCTGCCACAAGGCCCAAGGCGGCCAGTGGCGCAACGTGTTTATCGACATGGGCGGCATCATGCCCGACGCCATGCAGTCGATGGACTTCTACCGCTGGCTCTACACCGCCATCACCCGCGCCCGCCAGCGCGTCTACCTCATCAACTGGAATAATGATAGTCACTAGTCGTTAGTCATTAACTCCTAACTCTTGCGAGCTATCCCCTTTTTTCACATGAATTACCACGAATTATCCATTAATTATATGATTAATTCACGGCAATTCACGTGAAAAATATAATAAACACTGATTACGCGAATGAATGCGAATTATTATTTATAAATTCGTGAAAATCAGCGTAATCCGCGTTTATTATAAATATTGTCTTTCTTGTCCTTCTTGTCTTCCAACCCAAGACCTTTGCGCCTTGGCGCCTTTGCGTGAGGCCAGGGCGCGGATGCCATCTAACTCCTAACTTCTAACTCCTAACTCGGCTTGAACCCCATGATATAATCATCCAGTTTCCCCTTCAGGCCAAGCGCTTCGGCGACGCGCCGCTTCTTGTTATACACCGAGTGGGCGTCATTATAGCCCATGCAGGCCATGATCACCGTGGTGGGGAGGTCACAGCAGCACAGGCCCAGGAAGTTCACGTCAGTCTCGGCTAGCGATGGATGGGAGGCCAGCGATTGTGTGATAATCCCCCGGCATGTGCTGTCGGCATAGGCGCGGATGCCCGTCCAGAACGACACATCGGGCTGCTCCACGCTATAGGCCTTCTTGAACAGCTCGCCAAACTTCTTGGGGAAGCGGGTGAACTGCGTGTAATGCATTTCCACCAGCTGGGTGAAGGTGTCAATCTGGTGGGCGATTGTCGCTTTCAGTTCTTCGTTCATCGTTTGGTTGGCAGCCAGTTGTGACGCCAAGCGGGCGGCATCGCTTTGCAGTTGCTCGATGGTGTCTTCACTGCTGGCAATCTGGCGTTTGCGTTGTGCCGCCTTGCGCGACAGCACCAGCAGCCCAATCGCCAGGGCACTGACCGCCAGCAACGCCCCCATCAGCGACAACAGCCAGTTGCTCTTATACCTCAACGCCTCATACTTGAGCGCCTCGTTGTCATACTTCGCTTCCACTTCGCGCAACTGCCGCTGCGTCTCGTTGTTCACCAGCGAGTCAGCTATATTGTCCGCCAGTTTATAATTGTCAACGAAATCACCTATATCACCCTGTTTACGGGCCAATTCGGCAAAACAATCGTAATATAGTATCCTTAAGCCGTCTGACAGCCGATCTTTCTCAACCTGTGCCAGATAGTAACGCGCCGAGTCAGCCTTGTTGAGTTTCGCCAGCGTATAAGCCGCAATCAGCACCAGGTGGTCACGTTCATCACTTTCCTTATCTGCCAGTTTCACGGCAATTTCCTTGGCTGCCACGATGTCCTTGAGATCATGACTAAACATCTTCTCATCAGCCAAATACCTCAAGTTAATCACTTCCAGCTCATTCAATTTCAATAATTTGATTAATCTATCAGCGCATTCCAGATAAGCCATGGCACTGTCACGTTTCTCGATGGCTGAATATGAGCTTCCTATCGATGAAAGACACGTCGCCATATAAAAGCTGTCGGGCACTTGCTCGAAGTGATGCAGCGCTTGTTTTAGCGACATGATGTCGGAACTGTCCTTCACCAGATTATCACGGTATATGTAACCTATCCTCAAGTTGGCATAGCCCAGGTTAAATTGATCCTCTAGCTCAGCGACGCTTAAGGCCTGTTTGTAGAGCGACATCGCCTGCTCGGCATCGCCCAGCACCTCCATCACCGCACCTTTATAAATATAGGCCCGCGTGAGCTTCTCCCGCTCCCCGTCATGGCCCTTGTAGTAATCGAGCGCCACGTTGATGATGCTGTCGCTCGTGATGTCGGCATAGCAGCGGTACTGCGCCTGGGTCATCAGCAGGGCATGATAGGCGCGGTCACCCGCGCTCGACAGTTTGGCGCCATCGATGGCAGTGAGCAACCGCAAGGCGCTGTCAGGGTCGTTGCAACGTAGCAGGCTGTCGGCACGCGACAACCGGCTGTCATAACTTGGCGCTCCACCCTGGCAACACACCACCATGAACATGAATGCCATGACAAGCGCAACAGGGAAAAAATTTCTTAAACTCATCTTCATATCCACAAAATTACTAAAAAATAAAAAATGATATAACTGTTAGCCCAACGGAATTATTAACCGCCCTAGCGGGCGGGAAATTAAAACAAATTAAAATTTTAAAATTTATTTTGCTTCATTTCCCGTGCGTAGCACGGTTAAACATTGCGACGTTGGTTAATGACACAGCCGACCCAAAACAAAGTTGTTGATGTTGTCATTTTGTGTTGTCACTGTTGTTTGATAAATTCGTGTAATTGGCTTCGCCTAACTAAAGGTTCGGTTCGTAGTCTAAAATCACCACAAAATTACCCCAAAAACAAACCTCCAAAAAGCGCGTTACATGCGTGTTACATTTCAAAATTTTAAATGATTGTAAATCAGCGTGTTACAAATCGCCGTGTTACATCAGGAAACTTGCTTTTTCCACACCTCCAGCGTAACTTTGCATTGCAAAAGCGTGGCGATTTCACCTTGTTCAAGCTGTAAAGACATGTTGTCCCACAACTTGTCTTTAAGGCCCAAAATCCTCTATGAAACCGCACATTTCCGGATTGATAAGAACTCTGCAAAACAAGAATCCGAATTCTATCTATAACTCTATATTTATATGAAAAAATCATTGCTTTTTCTCATATTCTTATTAACTGTTGCTTTCTGCATAAGCGGTCAAAGCTCGCTGCGGCCTCGTGGCGACGTGAACTGCGATTGGGAGGTCAACATCGCAGATGTGAATGCACTCGTCGACAGCGACATTAACATGGTGATTGATGCCATCTTGGGCAAGCAACTGCCGCCCATGCCTTCTTACTCTGGCACCCTGCCCGTGCTGTTCATCAACACCGATGGTTATCAGAATATCGTGAGCAGGGATGAATATATCTACGCCTTTTGGTGGCTCGACAACATGGGCCTTGAGGGCTATGAGTCCATCGGCTCGCCCGAGGAGCCGCAGACTATGCAAATCAAGGGCCGCGGCAATGCCACTTGGACGATGCACGACAAGAGGCCATTTCGACTCAAACTCATCAATGCACTCCCAATACTGGGAATGCCACCAAGCAAGCACTGGGTGTTGATTAGCGCTGTTGATTACTGGATTGGGCAATACAATGACGCATTGCCCTTTGAAATCGGGCGCCGGATGGGCATGTCGTGGAATCCCGGGCAGATTCCTATCGAGGTGGTACTCAACGGACAATACATCGGCCTGTATCATTTGACCGAGAAGATTCGGGTCGATAAAAACCGTGTCAACGTCATCAAGCAGAAAGACAACGAGACAGATGCCACCAAGGTGACAGGCGGTTGGCTACTTGAAATTGACAACTACTATGAACCTGAACAGATTGCGTTCATCGAGGGCAACGGTTGGGTCTTCTGGGCAACACCTCATTCCCCCGAGAAACTGAGCAATGTTCAACGGACTTACATGACTGATTTTCTCATGCAAGCCGACAGCGCCATCTACTGTGAAGACAAAAGCAGTACCGAGTGGGAACGTTATATTGACATCGACTCACTTGCTGTTTTTTATATCATTCAGGAGATCATGGACAATATCGAGAGCTTTCATGGCAGTTGCTACTTCCACAAGGAGCACGGCGACAATACGAAACTGATTTTTGGTCCCCTTTGGGACTTCGGCAGTTCCTTTTCACGTTACTCGTCAACCTATGAGTTCAATCACTTCATCTATGATGAGGCACCAAGTAACCTCCATTTGAGATGGATTGCCGAGATTGCGAAATTTCCACGGTTCCAAGAGTGTGTGCGCCTGCATTGGAGGCAGTTCTACAATGATGTCTATCCCCAGATAGACCATTTCCTGGATGAGTTCGGTGACAAAATCGAGGCAGCAGGCAACTGCGACCACAATCGCTGGCCCAGGTCGGAATGTGATAATATTAAAAGCAGAATTAATTGGAGCCGCGATTATTGCTTAAAAAAGAAGATTGCTTGGCTCAACGAGCAATGGGGCGTATTGGCTGTTGACAAGGCACGTCAGGCTGACGGCAACTACTACAACCTGATGGGCCAGCCCATGGGCAAGCAACTGCCGACAACGCCCGGCATCTACATCCACCACGGCAAAAAAATTGTGGTAAAATAACTCATAAAAAAACTGACATTCATCACGACCTGACGCTGCCCGCCACCATCACCCCTCCGGCGGGCAGCTTGCATTGTGCCCCACACTTCCATCCCCGCGAACATTTTTCAAACGCGAATGACGCCAATTAACGCGATTTTTCATTTATAAATCAGTAAAAATCAGCGTAATCCGCGTTTATTATTAATATTGTCTTTCTTGTCCTTCTTGTCTTCCAACCCAAAACCTTTGCGCCTTGGCGCCTTAGCGTGAGGCCAGGGCGCGGATGCCTCTCTAAAGCCTAAAAACCGCTCTCCCTGCAAGCAATCCCTTTTTTCACATTAATTACCATGAATTATCCATTAATTATATAATCAATTCACGGCAATTCACGTGAAAAATCCACGTGCGGATGCCAACTAAAAAGTTGTTTTAATAGTTTCAATGTTGTGAAAGTTGTTTGACAAGTAACGCGGATGCCACCTAACGACGAAAGCCTAAAACATAAAAACCTAACGACGAAAGCCTAAAACCCAAAAACTTTTCACTACCTTTGTCGCCTGATAGACAAATTTATAGCCATCATGATGAAAAAGACTTTACACCGATTGATGATAACAGCCGCGTTACTCGCCACGTGGATAGGGGCTGGAGCAACCATCCCTGCCGGCTATTACAACTCGCTTGACGGCAAGAGTGGCCAGGCGCTGAAGGACGCCATCAGCAACCTAGCTAAGCAGCACACGGTGCTCAACTACTACAGCCTGTGGAACTATTTCCCCGAGACCGACTGCCGGCTCGACGACCACAGGATAGTGTGGGACATGTACAGCGACAAGACCTACTACTTTGGGCACACAAGCGGCATGAACCGCGAGCACTCCCTGCCCAAGAGCTGGTGGGGAGGCTATAATGAGACCCAGGGCTATGCTGCCTATACCGACATCAACCACCTCTACCCCTCGGACGGTGAGCCCAACATGGCCAAATCCAACTATCCGTTAGGCGAGGTGTCCACGCCCTATTACAACAACGGCGTGACCAAGGTGGGATCGCCCAAAACAGGCCAGGGCGGCGGCTGCAGCTCGGTCTTCGAGCCCGACGACCGCTACAAGGGCGATTTCGCCCGCACCTATTTCTATATGGCCTGTGCCTATCAGGACTATACCTGGAAATATACCTACCAGGTGTCGAACAACAACTGGAAAACCCTCAATGAATGGAGCGCCGACCTGCTGTGCCGCTGGGCCCGCGCCGATGCCGTGAGCGACAAGGAATTGTACCGCAACGACGCCGTGCAGCACTGCCAGAACAACCGCAACCCGTTCATCGACTTCCCTGAACTGTTTGAATACATCTGGGGCAATCGTCAAGGGCAGGTTTTCCTCCTCACCGAGGCGGGCGTTGATACCACTACCTATACCGGCGATCCCGAGCTCATCGCTCCCACCCAGGGCACCGTCCTCGACTTTGGCGAGGTCGCTCTGGGCAAGTCGCTGGAATACACGCTCTACATCAAGGGTCGCGGCCTGACCAACCCGCTGTCGTTACAGCTCTACCGCTATGACTACAAGATGTTCAGCATCCCCGTCTCGTCGGTAAGCCGCACGGTGGCCAACAGCGCCGACGGCTATCCCTTGACCATTACCTACACGCCCACAGCCACGGGCGAACACACGGCACGGTTGCTCATCTCTGACGGCGGCCTCGTTGGCAGCGTGGGAGTGGAACTGCGTGCCCGCTGCGTACCCGTCCCCACCCTATCCAGGCTCACGGCCCTCGAAGCCACCAACGTTGCCGAAGGCAGGTATCTCGCCAACTGGACTGCGGCCCCCGAGGTTGTGGACTACTACGTCATCACCCGCACTATATATAATAAGGAGGACAACACCTCGCTCACCGAGCAGTTCACCACCGATAACAGCGACATGACCAGCTACATGTTTGACGATTGGCATCCCGGCGAGTACCACACCTACTATGTGCAGTCCTATCGCTTGGGCTACATGAGCGAGCCGTCTAATGTCATCACCATCGACTTCAGTGGCATCACTGGCATCGAGGCCGAGAAGCCCATGCAAGTGCTGTCGATGGAGGGCGGCATCCTCATCAAGTGCAGCGAGAGCGTGGGCTCAGCCACCATCTATGACATGGCGGGACGCGCCGTGCGCCACATCGACAAGCTGTGCAACGACATGACCATCAGCCTGCCCCGCGGCATCTACCTGCTCAAGACCACCACTAGCCGCACAGCGTGGAAGGTCGCCGTGATGTAAAACGGAGATAACAGACATAACGGACACAACGGACACAACGGACATAACGAAACAATCGGTTGACCCTATGGTCAACCGATTGTCAATATTGGATGCTGTTGAAATTACTCCTTGATGAGGTTGCCGCCTTCCTTCAAAGCCTCCTCGTTGAGGGGGATGAGGTGCCAGTGGCGCTCGGGAAGGGTCTTCTTCAGGGCCTTGAGTACGCTCTCGATGGTCACCATGGGGCGAACCTTGAGCATCGAACCCAACACGATCATGTTGAAGGTCTTGGAGTTCTTCATCTCGATAGACTTCTCGGTAGCATCGATAGGATAAATCTTGATGTCGGTGCGGGTGGGTTTCTTGTGGATGCCATAGGTGTCATACATCAGGATACCACCAGGTTTTACCTTGCTCTCAAACTTATCCAGCGACTGCTGGTTGAGGACAACCACCACGTCATAGGTGTTGAGGACGGGCGAGCTGATGCGCTCATCGCTCACGATAACAGTCACGTTGGCGGTACCGCCACGCTGCTCGGGACCATAGGAGGGGAGCCAGCAGACTTCCTTGTCCTCCATCAGACCAGAGTAGGCAAGAATCTTACCCATCGACAGTACACCCTGTCCGCCGAAACCGGCAATAACTATTTCATTAATCATAGTGTCTTCTTAATTTTAGCGTTGAATACCATCTTTCAAGTCCTTCAAGTCTCCGAGGGGATACTTGGCGAACATATTCTCTTCCATCCACTTGTTGGCCTTCTCGGGAGTGAGTTTCCAACCGGTGTTGCAAGCGCTGACGATCTCGACAACCGAGGTGCCCTTGCAGTTGATGCTGTTCTCAAAAGCTTTCTTCAGGGCAGCTTTGGTCTTGCGGACGTTGGCTGCAGTGTGAACACTCTGGCGGGTAACATAGCAGGTACCGTCGAGTTGTGCCAGCAGCGGAGTGATGGCCAGGGGATAGCCATTGAGGTCCGGACGGCGGCCGTAGGGGCAGGTAGCGGTCTTCTGACCCAGCAGGGTCGTGGGAGCCATCTGACCACCGGTCATACCGTAGATGGCATTGTTGATGAAGATGATAACGATGTTCTCGCCACGGTTGCAAGCGTGAATCGACTCGCAAGTACCGATAGCCGAGAAGTCACCATCGCCCTGATAGGTGAACACGAGGTTCTCGGGCCACAGGCGCTTAACAGCGGTAGCCAGTGCGGTAGCACGGCCGTGGGGAGCCTCCTCCCAGTCAACATCGATGTAGTTGTAGGCAAATACTGCGCAACCAACGGGCGAAACGCCGACGGTCTTCTCAGCAACACCCATTTCCTCGATGACCTGTGCAACGAGTTTGTGTACAACGCCATGGCTGCAACCAGGGCAGTAGTGCATGTGAACCCTATTCAATAATTTAGGTTCTGAATAGACCTTATTCTCAGGTTTAATGATATCGTTAAGTTCCATTGCGTTCTTTACTTGTTAATGAGTTTCTCTTTCAGTACGTTCAACAGCTCGTCGGGAGTGGGCACATTGCCACCGAAGCGGCCATAGTGCTCAACCGGCATCTTGCACTCAACGGCAAGCTTCACATCCTCGACCATCTGGCCGGCGTTGAGCTCAACGCACAAGATGCCCTTGACGTTCTTAGCGGCCTCGCGCAGTTGCTTCTCGGGGAAGGGCCACAGGGTGATGGGACGGAACATACCCACCTTGATACCCTCGGCGCG
>ONKD01000013.1 GCA_900318345.1 uncultured Prevotellaceae bacterium | reverse complement strand
GATGCTGGGCCAGAGCAAGAACTTCTACCAGGCCGAAATCGACTCGGCTTGCGAGACCATCGACTTCTTCCGCTACAACGTGCACTATGCCAGCAAGATCTACGGCATGCAGCCCAAGGACGGCGTGGGCCAACTGAACCACACCGAGTATCGTCCCCTCGAGGGCTTTATCCTGGCTGTTACCCCGTTTAACTTCACATCAATTGCCAGCAACCTGTGCATGACTCCCGTGCTCATGGGTAACGTGGCCCTGTGGAAGCCCTCCACCACCGCCCTGCTGAGCAACTACTACCTGATGCAGCTCTACAAGGAAGCCGGTCTGCCCGACGGCGTGATCAACTTCCTGCCCGGCAGCGGCGCCCTCATCGGCGAGGTTGCTACCGAGAGCAAGTACTTCAGCGGCATCCACTTCACTGGCAGCACCGCTACCTTCAAGTCGCTGTGGAAACAGGCCAGCATGAATGTGGACAAGTACATCTCCTATCCCCGTCTCGTGGGTGAGACCGGTGGCAAGGACTTCATCTTTGTTCATCCCAGTGCCGACAAGAAGGCCGTTGCCACCGCTGCATTCTGTGGTGCATTTGAGTTCCAGGGCCAGAAGTGCTCGGCTGCTTCGCGCATGTACATCCCCAAGAGCCTGTGGCCCGACGTGCTGAAGGACATCAAGGCCATGTGCGAGGAGGTGAAGATGGGCGACGTGAAGGATCCCGGCAACTTCATCAACGCTGTGATCGACGAGGCTTCGTTCGACAAGTGCAAGAGCTATATCGACTATGCCAAGGAGGCTGATGATGCCAAGATCGTCATCGGTGGCAAGTGCGACAAGAAGAAAGGCTGGTTTGTTGAGCCCACCGTGATCGAGACCACCAACCCGCGCTTCAAGTCGATGGAAGAAGAAATCTTCGGCCCGGTGCTGACGGTTTACCCCTATGACGACGACAAGGTTGACGAGACGGCCACCCTGTGTGACGAGACCTCGCCCTACGGTCTGACCGGTGCCGTTTGGGGCCGCGACCGCCTCGAGGTGGAGAAATTGACCGACAAGCTCTGCTATGCCGCCGGTAACTTCTACATCAACGACAAGCCGACAGGCGCCGTTGTGGGTATGCAGCCCTTCGGTGGTGCCCGTGCCAGCGGAACCAACGACAAGGCTGGTGGTGAGTTCAACCTCATCCGCTGGATCATTCCGCGTGTGATCAAGGAGACACTCGTGTCGCCTACCGACTACCGTTACACCTACATGAAATAGTTAAGAGTTAAGAGTTAACCATATCAACAACGAGGGTGCGTCAAGTGATTTGGCACACCCTCGTTTAGAATACAGGCAATGATATAGCAGTTGACACTGAAGGGCTAACTGCAAATAAACCAGACACTTCAAGCATGATGAATTCAATAACCAAAATTTCAGTATCACTTATCCTGGCTTTACTGTGCATCACCGTGAATGCGCAAGGCTACAAGCAGGATAATGACATACCCTACACTCATAAGACCGATGCCTACTCGCTGGAGCGGCTGAAACTTGATGTGTATCATCCCAAGGGCGTGACTGAACGCCCTGTTGTAGTGTGGTTCCATGGTGGCGGCCTGGAAGCTGGCAACAAGGAGATTCCGGCACAACTCAGGGAAAAGGACATCGTGGTCGTCGGAGTAAACTATAGACTATTGCCACAAGTAACCGTCAGGGAAACGCTCGATGATGCTGCCGAGGCGGTGGCTTGGGTATTCAGGCACATCACTGAATACGGCGGTGACCCGCGCAAAATTGTCGTGTCAGGCCACTCAGCAGGCGGCTACATCTCGATGATGCTGTGCTTGGATAAGCATTGGCTAGCAGCCTATGGCATTGATGCTGACAGCGTCATGATGTATGTCCCCTTCAGTGGACAGGCCATCACCCATTACAATGTGCGCAAGATGCAGGGCATTCCGCCCTTGCAGGCCACCATCGACGAGTATGCACCGCTGTATTGGGTGCGCGGCGATTGCCCGCCATTGGTGTTGATATGCGGTGACAGGGAGCTGGAACTCTATGGCCGTTATGACGAGAACCAGTATCTGGCCCGCATGATGAAGCTTGCAGGGCACCAGCAGACCTATCTGTACGAGATTGACGGCCACGGGCATGGCGGCATGGTCGACCCGGGATTCCATATCCTTGAGACACATCTCAAACAGATGCTCGGCATTGAGGTGAATCCGTGACCCGGTTTTGTCTATCAAAGCTGTTCATCGGATTTGAGGCTCATGACCATTATTGTTGGGATTGAATAAAAAAAACGATTCACTATCAACTATTTTCACTAACTTTGCAAATTGAATAAACATTTAAATCATATAGAGACATGAGCAACGACAAGATATTGCAGCCGATGGCCGGCATGACCCTTGAGGAGATGCAGGATGCAGTGAGTGCACTGGGCATGCCACGATTTGTGGCTAAACAGCTGGCACAGTGGATTTACCAGAAACGAGTAAACGATTTTGAGCAGATGCTCAACATCTCGAAGGCCAACCGAGAGTTGCTGGAGAGCCGCTACTGCGTGGGCCTGTACCCACCCAGCCAAGCTGCAACCAGCGAGGACGGCACGGTGAAATACCTGTTTGACGTGGGTGACAAGCGCGCAGTCGAGTCGGTATATATTCCCGAAGAAGACCGCGCCACACTGTGCATCTCGTCACAGAAAGGTTGCAGGATGAACTGCTACTTCTGCATGACAGGCAAGCAGGGTTTCCACGGCAACCTGACGGCAAACCAGATCATCAACCAGGTGCTGAGCGTCCCCGACAGCGACAAACTGACCAATGTCGTGTTCATGGGCATGGGTGAACCGCTCGACAACCTTGACGAGGTGATGCGGGTCATCGCCATCCTCACCGAGCCGTGGGGACTGGCATGGAGCCCCAAACGCATCACGGTTTCCACCGTGGGCAAACTGCCTGAGCTGAAAATCTTGTGTGAACAGACCAGTGTGCACATCGCAGTGAGTGTACACAATGCCGACCAAGAGGAGCGTTCGTCGATGATGCCTATTGAGCGCATCTCGCCCATTGACCGCGTCATGGATGTGCTGGGCAACTACGACTTTGCCCACCAGCGTCGCCTGTCGGTGGAATACATCTGCTGGCAATGGTTCAACGACGACATCCAGCATGCCGAGAAACTGCGCGAACTGCTGCCCAATGAGCACGTACGCGTGAACCTTATCCGCTTCCATCCCATTCCCGGCATTGAGAAACTGCGCACGAGCAGCGACGAGAGGATGGCCTACTTCCGTGACTACCTCAACAGCAAGGGCGTGACCTGCACCATTCGCCGCAGCCGTGGTGAGGACATCGCTGCAGCATGCGGTCAGCTTGCTGGCCAGGTGCGCAAACAGCAGGCCGCTGAGCGCAAAGCCCCAACAGCCAAAGACAATAAGGCACCACAAAAAGACAAAAAACCAGCTGCGAAGAAGCCACGCGAACGCAAAACCAGAAAGTAACCCGATAAAACGACCCCTTTAGTCATGAAAAAGGTAAGTACATTCCTATTGATGCTGGTTGCGCTCTGCACAGCCTTCCAAGTTCTTGCCAGTGAGCCTAGGAACTACTACAATAACGCCCTAGGTAAAAGCGACGAGGCACTGATGAACGCGCTGAGAAGCATCATTCGCAGTCACACACAACTGTCCTATAATGCCTTATGGGACGCTTTTAAGATCACCGACACCGACTCATTGGGCTATATTATCGACATGTACAGCAACTGCCGATATCGTCCTGACCAGCACGGCGGCTCGTCATCAACTGTGGGCGGTGGCTTTAACCGTGAACACAGCTTTCCCAAGAGTTGGTTTGACGATGACTATCCCATGTACACCGACCTGTTCCACCTCTACCCCACCGACATCAAGGTGAACAATCAGCGCAGCAACTACCCGTTTGGCGTGTGTGCCAATGGCACTCGCTTGGTCAATGGACAGTATCATGGAAAAGGAAAATTAGGCAAGAGTACCTATCCTGGCTATAGCGGAACCGTCTTTGAACCCGATGACGAGTACAAGGGCGACTTTGCACGCACCTACTTTTACATGGTCACCTGTTACAAGAATGAACTACCCTCGTGGCCTGGTAGCCCCCAGCTAAACTATAGCGACAACAGATACAAGGCGTTCTCGACTTGGAGCATCAACATGCTCATGGAGTGGACCCGCCTGGATCCCGTCAGCGAGAAGGAGATCAAGCGCAACGATGCCGTTTATGGCATTCAGGGCAACCGCAACCCGTTTATTGACCATCCCGAACTCGCCGAACACATTTGGGGCAGTTTGCAAGGCCAGCAGTGGAATGGCTCAGGCCAGGAAATACGGCCAACTATCACGTCGCCCGAGGACGGCTCGATATTTGACATGGGCACAACTACCGTTGGCACCGAGCTGACGTATCAGGTCCTTATTAAGGGCGAGGGCTTGACGAAACGATTGACCACGTCGATGAGCGATAACGAGTATTTCTATGTGAGTGCAAACTCATTCTCGGCCAGCGAGGCCAACAGCGGAACAATGCTCACAGTGACCTTTACCGCCGATGACTTGGGCACCTTTAACGACACCATCAGCATCAGCAGCAGCGAGGTAAGCACCACATTTGTCCTCATGGCCACTGCGACCGATCCAGGCGAAGTGCCGCCTCCTGTCGTGCTGGGCGACAGCATCATGGAGGATTGGGAAGGTTGCACAACTGGCGGTTACTGGGATGACACCATTGAGGGACATGCCTGGACTTGGGACTTTGTCGATGCCGGCATCTGGAGTGATAACAACAGCCATGGCCAGCAGTCATGCCGCCTGGGCAAGAGCAACAGCAGTTCCATCACCATGGCCGAGGACGTTGAAGGCGGCACGAGCGCCATCAGTTTCTGGGCAGCATGCTTCAACAATGACCAAGATGCCAACCTGCGCGTTGATTACAGCACCGATCATGGCACAACGTGGAGCGAACTTGGCGATTTCACCGTCACGAGAGGCGCCTTGCAGCAAATCATCTTGGATATTCCCACCATGGGTAGTGCCCGCTTCCGCATCGTGCAGACCAGCGGCATGCGCGTCAATATCGACGACATCACCATCTTTGGTCGCCCACAACACCTTCTTGGCGATGTGAACAATGACGGCGAAGTCAATATTAGTGATATCAATGTCATCGTCAATATCATTCTGGGTGGTACTGTTGATGACGAAACCATGAACTATGCCGATATCGCTAGCGACAATGAGATCAACATCGCCGACATCAACACCTTGTTAGACTTGATACTGGCTGATTAACAACCAAATAAGACATAATTAAGGCTGTCACAAGTTGATTGTGACAGCCTTAATTGTTGCTATAAATTCCAGTAGGTTATTTCACTGGAATCTTGTCGATGCGGCGCTGGTGACGGCCACCCTCGTAGGGAGTCGTCAAGAAGGCCTCAACCATGGCTATGGCCTCCTCGTCGGTAACAAAGCGGCCTGGCATAGCAATGACGTTAGCATCGTTGTGCTGACGAGCCAAACGGGCTACCGCAAGACGCCAGCACAAGGCTGAACGGATGCCCTGGTGCTTGTTGAGGGTGATGTTGATGCCCTCACCGCTGCCACAGACGGCGATGCCGGGATAGCACTCGCCCTGCTCGACTGCCAGAGCGCAAGGATGGGCAAAGTCGGGATAATCGCAACTGTCCTCGTTGTAGGTGCCGAAGTCCTTGCAGGCTATGCCCTGCCCTTCAAGCCAACGCTTGACGGCTTCCTTGACAGGATAACCAGCATGGTCGCTGCACAATGCAACGGGCAAGCCAGGTTTCAAAATTGAATTCTCCATGTTCTTCTCTTTAAATGGCCGAAAGTGTATCAAAAGTTATCTGCTGGAATTTTAACCGCCCTGCGGGCGGGAAATTAAACAAATTTTTTATCTAATTTTTTAAATAATTTGTATGAATTTCCCGAAACTTGGCTGCATCTCAGCCATTGAAGTAAACTTCATGGCCTTCGATTTGCACAAGTTTTCCCGTGCGATAGCACGGTCATTTTACCAAGTCATAGTTTTGATATAGTTTTGGCACGGGGAACTTATTTCTTCAAGGCCTGGAGTGCTTGCTCCATTGTGGCGATTTTGCTCTCGGCATCAGCCTTTTTCTTACGCTCATTGGCAACAACGGCCTCAGGAGCATTGGCGACGAAGCGTTCGTTGCTCAGTTTCTTATCGACACTGGCCAGGAAGCCACGGGTGTATTCCAGGTCGGCCTCAAGCTTCTTGATTTCCTCCTCGACATCGATGCTGCCTGCAACAGGTACAGCAAACTCGGCGGTACCGACCATGAAGGCAGCAGCGGTGGGATCCTTCTCGGTCACAGCCTCGACCTTCTCCAGACCGGCGAGCTTGATGATAATGGCCTCCAGGGGGTTATTCAAGCCACCGACAGCCTGCAGCGTGAGTTGCTCCTTGTTGGGCAGGTTCTTCTGCTTACGCACGTTGCGGACACCACCGACAATCTCCTTGACATCGGCCATGGCCTTGAGAATTGCGGCATCGGCCTGCTCAGCCTCAGGAATACGGGCATACATGATGGTCTCTCCATCCTTACGCTCGGCCAGGTGCTGCCACAGTTCCTCGGTGATGAACGGCATGAACGGATGCAGCAGACGCAGCAGCGTGTCGAAGAAGTCGAGCGTTGCCTGCATTGTGGCACGATCCATGGGCTGGCCAAAGGCGGGCTTCACTGACTCAAGATACCATGCCGAGAACTCCTCCCAGAACAAACGGTAGAGCACCATCATGGCATCGCTCAGGCGGAACTTCGAGAAATGGTCCTTGACGGTTGCCAGCGCATCGTTAAGCGTGTTGCGGAACCACAGGACAGCCTGACGGCTAGCCTCGGGCTGCTCGACATCGGCCACCTCCCAACCCTTGACAAGGCGGAAGGCGTTCCAGATCTTGTTGTTGAAGTTGCGGCCCTGCTCACACAGCGCGTCATCATAAAGGATGTCGTTGCCAGCAGGAGCAGCAAGCATCAGACCCATGCGCACGCCATCAGCGCCAAATTTGTCGATCAGCATCAACGGATCGGGCGAGTTGCCGAGCGACTTGGACATCTTGCGGCCCAACTTGTCACGCACGACGCCCGTGAAATAGACGTTGCGGAAAGGCATATCACCCATGTACTCGTAACCCGACATGATCATGCGTGCCACCCAGAAGAAGATGATATCTGGAGCGGTCACCAGGTCATTGGTTGGATAGTAGTACTTAATCTCCTCGTTACCTGGGTTGTTGATGCCGTCAAACAGCGAGATGGGCCACAACCACGAGCTGAACCACGTGTCAAGAGCGTCCTCGTCGTGACGCAACTGGCTGGCCTCGATATTCTCGTAGCCAGGAATCTTGCGGGCCTTCTCCAGGGCCTCTTCCTCATTCAAAGCCACTACATAGACCTCCTTGTCCTCCTCATCGGTGGGCAGGAAGTAGGCCGGGATGCGATGGCCCCACCACAGCTGGCGTGAAATGCACCAGTCCTGAATGTCCTCGAGCCATGCCTTGTAAGTATTCTTATACTTGGGTGGATAGAACTTGAGTTCATCGTTCAACACACAGGGCAGCGCGATATCGGCAAAGTGCCTCATCTTCAAGAACCACTGCATGCACAGGCGCGGCTCGACGGCGGTGTCGCTGTTGCGCTCGCTGTAGCCCACCTTATTCTCGTAGTCCTCAATCTTCTCCAGCAGGCCAGCTGCCTTGAGGTCCTCAACGATCTGCTTGCGGCAGTCCATACGGTCCATGCCGACATAGAGCGGCGACTGCTCGCTGATGGTTGCATCGGCGTTGAAAATGTCGATGGTCTCCAGGTTATGGTTCTTACCCAGGACGTAGTCGTTGGGGTCGTGAGCCGGAGTAACCTTCAAGCAGCCGGTACCGAACTCGATCTCAACATAGCGGTCCTCAATCACATTGATCACGCGATTCACCAGAGGCACGATGACCTTGCGGCCCTTGAGCCACTGGTTCTTGGGATCCTTGGGATTGATACACATGGCAGTATCACCCATGATGGTCTCGGGGCGCGTGGTGGCCACGACAGCATAGTAGCCCTTGTCATCCTTGTGGATGATGTTGCCCTCGACAATCAGTTGCTCCTCGTTCTCGAGGGTCTGCAATTCGTCAACGTAATACTTGAGGTAAAACAGGTGGCCCTTCTCCTCGTGGTAGATCACCTCCTCGTTGCTCAAGGCCGTCTGAGCCTTGGGATCCCAGTTCACCATGCGCAATCCGCGGTAGATATAACCCTTGTCATAGAGGTCAACAAAGACCTTCAAGACGCTCTTGCTGCGGGTCTCGTCCATGGTGAAGGCTGTGCGGCTCCAGTCACATGAGGCACCCAGTTTGCGCAGCTGCTGCAGGATGATGCCGCCGTGCTCGTGGGTCCAGTCCCAAGCGTGCTTGAGGAACTCGTCACGGGTAAGGTCACGTTTGCGAATGCCCTGCTCGGCAAGTCGCTTCACCACCTTGGCCTCGGTAGCGATCGACGCGTGGTCGGTTCCAGGCACCCACAAGGCATTCTTGCCCTCCATGCGCGCACGGCGGATGAGGATGTCCTGGATAGTGTTGTTGAGCATGTGGCCCATGTGGAGCACACCCGTCACATTGGGCGGCGGAATGACGATGCAATAGGGTTCACGCTCATCGGGCACGCTCTTGAACAGCTCGTGCGATTCCCAGTACTTATACCACTTGTCCTCGACCTCTTTAGGGTCGTATTTCGTTGCCAAAGTGTTCTCTTTTTCGCTCATTTTTTTGGTTATAATAATGTTTAGTACTTTTCAAATCATATTCAATTGGCAAAGGTAGTGAAAAACACCCAATCGGCAAAACCGATTGGGTATTTTTAGAAAGTCCCCATCAATCTTGATTAGGTTTAGCACTAGACAAACGCCGCATCCATATCACTTGATGTAAACCTTGCGAGCGGTACCATCGCTCATCCTAACGATATTAAGACCCTGCTGCATGCCACTGAGCTGACGGCCAGTTACATCATAGTAACCAACGGGAACAGCATCGGTGTTGATGAGTTCCTCCTCGAGGCCACATATATACTGAGTGAACTTGTAGTCAACATAAGCACCGGGAATACTGAAGCGGATAACGGCCGAACGACCAAACACACCATCATCATAGGGCAGCGGAGCACAAGTCACATGGCCAAGGACAAGACCACTGAACTCGCCACTCTCGTCAACCTCATCCTCAAGTTCAACTTCCAGCCAATCGGGGAGCTCATCTGAACCGTTCCAGGTAATCTCCCAATCCTCAGATGCATTGTATGAGAAGAACTCAATTGCGTCACAAACGATGGTTGTGTCGCTAAACTCAAACGTTTTCTCAAATTCACCGCCCTCAATAGGGAAGGTGTAATAACCGTCCTCAACGTCATAGTTGAAGATGATGAAGGGATTCTCGATACCGATGAACAGGGTCAAACCGGTCTTCATGGTAGCTCTCTTCTCGGGCCACTCCTCATCGTCACGGGCCATGAAGCGGTTGTTCAAACCACGCCAGCGGTATTCGCCAGTGAAGTACCTTACAGGGTCACCATTCTCATCAAAGATGGTGTCACCATTCTGATCGAGAGAAACCTCAAAGATACCTTCCTTCAAGTAAGCCAGCTCACCATAGCCCTCATCAACCTGGTTGTCGGTGCTGCAAAAGGCTGAGAAGTCAACCAGGTTCTCCATGCCCTCGTCGTTATAGCCCTCAACGCAAACCAGGATGGGATAATCAATGGTGGGATTGTACTCATAAACCAGTTCGGGATCATACTCGTCATGGCCATAGAGGGTAAACTCGATAAGACCATTCTTGTCCTCACCAGTGGTGGGAGTGATAATCGCCTTACCAGTGCAAACCAGTGTGCCCGGCTCAGCAGGCAGAATAGCCGAGGTCAAGTTATCATTGATGTAAGCAGGTATCTCGTCCAGTTTGTAGATCTTACATTTCATCTCGACAGGAGCAGTAACCACCATGTCGGTATAAGCCTGCAGATAAACTTTCGTCAACAGGTAGGGATGCTCGGGTTTCTCAAAAGCCATGGCCATACCGTCAACCTTTGAGCCGTTCTTACCGAACCACCAGCCATACTGGTTGTCACCCCAAGGCTCAGCACCATAATATCTTGAGAACATACCATCAACGTTGCCATAGCGGCCACCGTTGAGCATCGTCTTGCTAGTGCACAAGAAGTCAATACCTTCTTCATAGTCCTCTGATTTAACGATACTCAAGATCCGCACAGGACAGGGTGTGCCATCATCATTGTAGCTCTTCATCTGATAATCATACCAGTCGGCAGCGGGATCATCCAGGTCACCATCGACAGCATAAAAAATGGGAGCTTCAGTTATATCGCCTAACTTGATTGACATTTGGTCATCAACGCCATAAAATACATCACCCCAGTACCAAACGTCCCAAGCACAGTGGGTATTTTCATCGGCACCATCAATAAAACCCACCCAAGTATACTCGGCAAAAGGCTTCTTCAACAAGAAGACAATGTTACCATAAGAATAAAAACCCTTGCCATGCTCCGCGATGAGCGGTGAGCAAAACATACCGGCAGGACGACGATACCAAGGTCTCAATCGACCTTCCTTCTGGGGAGCCTTTGAAACATAATTAGAGTTTGACACCTTACCCATTTGCATTTTTTGCATCGTGGTGACCTTTGACAGATCTAACTGATGGGCAGGAGCATGCTGTTGAAGTTGAGTCAGTTTCTCTTTTGCGTCAGCTACCTTGTTTTGATAAGCTGGCTTCATTTGTGCGCTCGCAGTCGTTACAATCATAGCTGCGGCAATGAATAATAATCCCTTCATAATTAGATAAATTTTTTAAAATTAAACAACATCCAAATAAAAGTGTATATATAACACTGTTTTCCTTATCATCTTGCTTTGTCAATTCAAGATTGACTATTTCACGGCAAAGTTAGAAAAAAAGTGGCAAACGACAAAACGGCATTACTGTTTTTAGTTGTATGTTTCAATAAAAAGCGGTGGGGATGCCTGAGGAACAACCCTGCCGCATGTGTCTTGAAGTGCCGTTTCCAGTAGGGCAAAAAGCGGCTAATTCATCGCTTTTGAGATAGGGAAATGACTGAAAAGCGAAAAGCGATAAGTGTCAACTGAAAACTATTTCGTACCTTTGCACTATCAAATCAAACCTTCGATTATGGGAACATTGAATTTCACGCAGATTCTGAGTGCAACGCTGGTATTGCTGAGTATTATCGATATTGTTGGCTCGATACCCATCATCCTGCAGTTGCGCGAGAAAGGGCGGCACGTTGATGCGGCCAAAGCCACCATCTACTCTACCCTACTGATGGTGGGCTTCTACTATGGCGGCCACTGGCTGCTGCGCATCTTCAACTGCGACATCCACTCGTTTGCCACGGCTGGCGGTTTCCTGATGTTCCTGATGGCGCTGGAGATGATTCTTGATGTGGAGATTTTCAAGAACAACACGCCCAACAAGGGGGCGACGATGGTGCCGATGGTGTTCCCGCTCATTGCGGGTGCCGGCGTGTTGACGACGTTGATCTCGTTGAAGGCGATGTATGATGACGTGAATATCTTTATCGGTCTTGCCATTAACATGGCATGGGTGTTCCTGGTGATTAAGAGCACCGGTAAAATCCAGAAGTTGCTGGGCGATGGCGGCATGATGTTCTCGCGCAAGTTTTTCGGCATCATCCTGTTGGCGATGAGCGTGAAGATGATGACCGAGAACATTGCTCATTTGTTCTAGACCAATGAGCAATGTTGGTTAAAGGTTAGAGGTTAGAGGTTAGTTAGGAGTTAGATCTCTTGTGACAGGCGTCCTCTAGAATTATTTGCATATCTCATTAATTGTCATTACATTTGCAGGAACTAAGCAAGCCCTATAGAAATAGAATCTGTGTTTATTAATAAATATGTTTAACTCGACAAGCTTAAATTTTATGAAGAGAATTATTTCACTATTTGCAATTTCCTTGCTGACCATGTCAGCATGGGCTGCTAACACCTATGTGAAGGTGACCAGCATTGACCAACTGGAAGCAGGAATGAAGTACATCCTCGTCAATGAGGAAAACAGTTGCGCCATGGGTGAGATCTCGAGCACCAGTACCCCCTATGGTACCGCTGTCGCCGTTACCATCGGGAATGGTATTATCGACATCGAGGGTACTGATGTAGTTGAGCTCACCTCTGGAGAGGGCAGCATGGACGCCTTAGGCAACCCCACATGGACCTTTAACATTGGTGAAGGTAGCCATTACATGTGCTGGGCTTCAGGCAATTCTTTGAACACGGTCAACTCCTCGGCCCCCAACAACGCGATGTGGATCGCTACCCTGACCGACGACGGTGTCGTGCTGACCAACAAGGCCGACAACACCCGCAAGCTTCAGTACAATTCAGGATCACCTCGCTTCGCTTGCTACACCAGCAGCCAGAAGCCTGCTGTCCTGTACGTTGCGGATGCTACTGTTACTCCTCCCGTGACTGTTGCAGCACCCACGCTGCCTGAGTCTCAAGAGTTTGAAAACAGCCTCAGCGTAAGCATCACCAACAATGAGGAAGGTGCCGACCTCATGTACGCCCTCAATGATGGCGAATTTACTGAATACACTGAGGCCCTCACTATCACCGAGACCACCACGGTTCATGCCAAGGCTGTCAAGGGCGATGTTGAGAGTGCAGTAGTTAGTGCTACCTACACCAAGGTTGAGCCTGTTGTCTTAACCAAGCCTTATGTGAAGGTAAACAGCGTTGATGAGCTGGAAGTAGGCAAGAAGTACATCATCGTCAATGAGGAAAGGAAACTCGCCATGGGTGAGATCACTGGTGGCTCGACCCACTATGGTAGCCATATCGAGATCCCCATCGTTGAAGATGTTGCATACATCGGTGGCACTCAGGCCGTAGAGCTGACCTTAGGCGAGGGTAATATGGACGTCCTCGGCAATGCCACTTGGACCTTTGAGATCAATGGCTCAGGAAGCTATATTCTCTGGAATTCAGGTAATTCGCTCGACGCTATCACCGGCGACGGCGCCACTGGCGCCACTGGTGCACAATGGATTGCTAATGAAACCGAAGACGGTGTCGTGCTGACCAACAAATCTGATAACGCTCGCAAGCTTCAGTATAATCCAAGTAGCCCCCGTTTTGCTTGCTATACTACCAGCCAGCAGCCCGCTGTCCTCTATGTAGAGTATGTTCCCCAGGAGGACGAGGGCATCACTACCCTTAGCCAAGCCAACGCTTTGGAAGATGACGAGAACTTCACCTTCGACGGCGACGCTGTTGTTACCGCCTTCAAGAATGGCTACCTGTTCTTGCGCGACGAGAGCGGCTACGGTATGATTTCCGGCGTAGAAGGCACCTTTGCAAACGGTCAGGTGCTGAACCAGGGCTGGAATGCCACCAAGACCAGCAACGACGGTTGGGCTTGGTACACCGGTGCTGCAGACCTGAGCACCAGCGATGAAACCAATGCCGAGCTGGCTGCAGCCCAGAAGATTACCTCCTTCCCCGACGAGAGCATGCTCAACGCTTATGTTTGGGTCGAGAAGGTGAACAAGGGATTCTTCCCAATTCGCACTTTACCTCTGCGCGACGACAACACGAACATTACGATAGCCTCTTACCCCTGGGCCGTGAATCAGCCCGCAACTAGCGGCGATTGGAATGCCTATGGTGTTATTGTCAAGAATGGTGGCACATTGGAGTTCGCTCTTGTTGCTTGGGAGAAATATGTTGACTACCTGTTGAGTGGTGATCCCACTGGTATCAGCCTCGAGAACGCAAACTGCAACCTCCAGGATGAAGTTACCATCGCCGACGTGACTGCCCTCATCGATTTCCTGCTGAGCGGCGTTTGGCCCAACTGATCCAATTAAGGAAAGATACTAACCTATAGACCTCAAGAGGGTGAACCAACATGCGGTTCGCCCTCTTGTTTGATTAACGACAAATTCATCGAGTTCACGTTATCAACGAGCCGCAAGATTGTGAGTTTCTACATTGTCATGTGGGAAATAAAACGACAGCCGCCCCATGGAGGGATGGCTGCCGTCGCTATATCAGGAAAGAGGAATTGGGAGTCTATTTCTTCCAAGTTGGGGTGCTCTCGTTCCAGCAGCGGTCGAGCGCGGTCACGGCATATTGCCATTTGCCTTTATCACCGTCGGGCAAGACAAAAGAAGTCTCGCCAGTGATGGCAAGGATGTTGTCGGCATTGTCTAGACCGGAGACGCAAAATTTTGCGTCTCTACTTTTGGGGAAGCGGTAGATGACAAAGCGCACCGCCTGCTGCATGGGGTCGTCGGTCTTGCGGATATTCCACACCAGGCATTTCTTGCCATTTACCTTCTTGACCTTGACATCGCTGACGGCATGTGGAGCGGTGTCGTCCAGCCAGGTGTAGGCGGGGATGAGGGCAGGATGGCTCATCTGGTTGGTCTCCAACGAGTCGAGCACGCCCTTAAAATTCTCGGTAATGGTGTAGCCCGGCCACCATGTCACGCCGTGCACGTCGGGCAAGGCGCGTTGCAAGCGCAGCTTGTGGTCGAGCTGGGTGGGATTGGAAGGATTGCCGCCATCGTCGGCGATGTCCTGATGGGTCATGACGTTGCGCACCGCCTGGCCATAGTACATGTGGCGTCCATTGGCATGGTCGTTCCACCAGTGCATGAGCACGAGGTCGCTGGCCGCTTTGTGCTCCAGTTCCCAATAGAGTTGGGGTACCATATAGTCCACCCACCCCTCGGCTGTCCATTTTGGGCAGTCGGCATAGAGGGCGTCATAGCACTGCAGGCCATTGGTATCGCTGCCATCGGGGTCGCTGGCCTTGTTGCGCCAGATGCCAAAGGGGCTTATGCCGAAGCGCACCCAGGGTTTCACCTCCTGGATAGTGCCATGTAGTTGCTCGATGAGCAAATCGACATTGTGGCGCCGCCAGTCGTTCTTGTCCCAGCCGATGCCATACAGGTTATAGGATGTCGTGTCGGGGAAATCGACGCCAGTGACGGGATAGGGATAGAAATAATCGTCCATGTGGAGTGCGTCAATGTCATAACGCACGAGGATGTCCCTGACCACGGTATCGATGAAATCGCGGCACTCGGGCAGGCCGGGGTCAAAATAGAGTTTGCCATCGGCATACTTGAGGAACCACTCGGGATGCTCATAGTAAATGTGTCCCGGAGCGGGCTTATCCTCCTCACTGCTGGTCACGCGGTAAGGGTTGATCCATGCATGCAGCTCCATGCCACGGCTGTGGGTCTGTTCAATCATGAACTGCAAGGGGTCCCACACGGGATTGGGGGCCTTGCCGGGTTCTCCTGTGAGCCAACGGGTCCACGGCTCCAAGTCGCTCTTGTAAGCAGCATCGGCCTGCGGGCGGATCTGCCAAATGACAGCATTGCAATTGGCACGTTGCAGCAGGTCAAGCTGATTGATGAGATATTGGCGGGTCTCGTCGGGCGTCATGCGGGCATACTGTTCCTGCCCGATGATGTGCATCCACGCACCACGGAACTCATGCTTGGGCAAGCGTGAGGGAGCTGTATTGTCCTGAGCCGTAGCACAACTCACCAGTGACGCAAGCAGCAATAACAAGAATAGCAATCGTTTCATATATACTTAATTTATGGGTTAATCATTATCCTGGATTGAGTAAAAAGAGACGCAAAATTTTGCGTCTCTGCTCATCAATTCACATGGTTTAAAATTCTATTCCTCGGCTTGCGGGATCCAAACATAGGCACCCAAATCGACAGCGCCACTGGCCAGACGGTCGTTGCCGTAGCGGTCATAGCGCGCCTCGGGAGGACATAAAGCGGGATTACCCTTACCGATGGCATCGCTCTCGTTGCGCAAGCGGTAATCGAACAAATAGTCATCGCGAACAGTGAGGAAAGGCCCCTGTTCAGCGTCGGCATTCCATACACAGTTAATGAAATGGTTGTCGTCCTTGCCATCGCTCTTTAACATGCAATAGCGGAGGTAAACGTCAAACCCCTCCAAGTCACCCTCGTTGATCTCACGGGCCAAGCCATACATGATGCAATTGTCGAAATAGGCCTTTATTTTGCCGATGGTGCCATCCTCATACTCCACGTCATAAACATTGACAATGGGGAATGAAGGTGCCTTGAACAAATAATAGTTGGCAAAGGTGCATTGGCTCATCATCATCTTACCGCCAGCTAAGTAAACCACCTCCTCGGCGGCATCGCTGAACTCGGTACCTATCGCTTGGACATAGCATGTGGCTGCGGCCAAACACATTGATGCCGAATTGGTGAGGACACAGTTGATGAGTTTAAGCGCACACCGGGTGGTATCACCGTAGGCCATGCAGTGCATGCCGATGCTACTGCCCTTCATGATGACATGTTTCAAGACATTGCCCATGGTGGGCGGCGTGAAGATAACCCCACCCCACTGTCCTGACATGATGTCAAAGCTGATTTCACCCACAACGCGGTCCAGGCGATCGCCACGGAAGGTGATGGGCCCTTCGGCCGTACCGTTGGCCAACATACGGCCCGCGCAGCGCAGTGCAGCCTTGTCATGGAAGAGGAGCGTTGCACCGGCATCGATGGTGAGGGTGGTATTTTCAGCCACAAACAGGGTGTCATAGATCAGATAGGGCTTATTGGCGTTGAAATGCGTGTTGCGGGAAATGGTATCGCCAAAGACGCGCACCACATCCTGTCCCCATGCCGTCAAGGTCACTTCCTGGCTCTTGCCGTTGGTCACAAATTCCAGGCGATCCTCGATGAAGGTAGGCTCATCCTGTTCCATCTCGTCCAAACGGGCCTCGATGAAGATATAAATCGAGTCGTTGCCGCGTATCTCGACATTCTGGAACTCATCGCCACGAATGCCGTCAACATTGAGGTGGAAATGTCCCTTGCTGGCGAGGCCTGCCACCTTGATAGAGGAGATGTTAATCTGCTTGGGGCTACGGTTGTAAACGATCATCTGCTTGGTTGCCGTTCCTTGCAAGGTGATGACCGTGTCAAATGCCACCGTGTCCATGTTGAACGCCAGCACGTCGTTAGGAGAGGTGGTGAAGCCATCCTCGATGCACGATGAGAGCAGCGAAGAAATTGCCAGCAAAGTGGCAACGATCAGCAGGTATAATCTTGAATGAGTCATTATATCGGTTTTTTTATATAAACGAGAGAGAAAGACTTTTAGTGTATCAGGTCCATCTATTCTCGCTCAAAGACGGCCACCATGGGATAGTGGTCGCTCTCGCCCTCCTTGTCGCGCCGGCACATCAACGGCTTGAGGTTGCCACGATAGAGGATGTGGTCGATTTTCACATACAAATGGTTGGCACGGAAGGTGTATATGGGTCCTAATCCTGTATCGGCCCAAGCATCCTTCAAGTCCTCGCCACACAGGGTGCGATAGGCAAAGGAGCCCGGAGTGTCGTTCATGTCGCCCATGACGAGCACGTCGCCCACGGTCTCGTCAACCAGCCTGCGCATCGCCTCGACTTGGGGAACGTGCTTGCGGAAACCGTCGCCCAATTTCTTGGCCACCGACTTGATGCGGCGCTTGCGGCCTGACGGCACATTGATGGAGTCAAAAATCTTGCTGTCGTTCTGATTAAAGCGCAGTGAACTCAAGTGCATACTGATGACCCTAATGTCATCGCCAGGGACATCAACGTCCCATGCCTTGATGAAGTAATTCAGGGCATCGGTGGACAAGATGGGAGTCTGCACCTCGGTGAAAGGGTACTTGGACAAAATGCCCACGTCAAAGAAAGCCTCCTTGCGGTAAGGATATTTCTTGTAGAGCTCGTCGAGCATGGGAGTCACCGTTGGCAGTTGCTCATACTTGAAATACACCAACCCTTCCTGAATCACCACGATATCGGCATCCTGGTCAAGAATGTAGCGCATGTTCTTGCTGGGCTGCTCGTTGCCAACCCAATTGAACTCGGTCACATTCATGGTAATGACCTTGAGCTGTTGAGCATCTGGATTAGCCTTGGGGGTGGTGATGTTGAAGGGAGAAATGAGGCGCAAGGTGGGCCACGAGAGCAGCAAGGCGCCAAAGATGACAACCACAGCGCGCCATTGCCTAAACAACGCCAACAGAACCATGACCGCTATCGCGACAATGGCCACAACAGGCAAAGCCAGGGTAGCCAATGAGGGTAACAGCCAGATGGTGGGGTCGACACGGCCACCATAGGCAGCAAAGAGTAAGGCAAACGCGGTGATGATGGCTAGAAGCCTAGCAATATATTTCATTAAATGATGATTATCAAATTTTCCATCCAGGCTTGAAGAAGGGTTCCTGGGCGGTGAATCGAGGTGCATAGGTCTTGAGGAACCATATCAATGGCCACTCACACAACATGGTCAAGACAAAGACGATCATAGTGAGCTCCACGCCAGGCTCCATGCCATAATGCACGAAAAAGAAACGGATGGGATGGAAGAATAACGGGTGGGTGCCCAAGATGATGAGCGAGTAACGCCCGAAGTGGCAAAAGACGGGAATGCGCGGCAACGACTTACAAGCCCAGAAGAGAGTGAGAATCGCCACGAAGGGCAAAAGATAGAGCTTCCAGTAAGCCGGGAACACCTGGAAATGCAAGTTGATGAAGTCACTCAACAGATAAATGGGTACAGCGACTGCCAGCAGAGCGATAACGCCATACTTGTCCCAGCGAGAAGGCGTCAATGCGCCCAAGCGCTTCATGCCCCAGCCCAAAACGAAGTAAGGCATGGCCACCAATGAGGAATCCAGCATGAAGGGCAACTCAATCTTGTTCATTCCCAGATAATAGCCGACAAGCGAGAGGGCAAACGTCGCCGCCAACAAGCCCCATAACGGCTTAATCCATCGCTGCAAAGCATAGAAAATGATGTTCACCCAGAACAGGCTGGGCAGGAACCACAAGGGAGTGGTTATCACCCAATAGCGCAGGTAGAACGGTTCAATCAGGCGAATGGGGGACAGATCAATCCCCTCGGCCCCGACAACCATGCGGAACACAGCCTCGAAGCACCTGACGAAATAGGCGAACACGATGAAAAAAACAAACGGCACAAGGATGTTATTCACCTTGCGCCGCGTGAAATCGGTAAATCCCTCGTAGAGCTTAAAAAAGATGCCAGAGATGAAATAGTACATAGGCAGGCGAAAAGCCTGCAAAGCATCGTTCAGGTTAGGGAGCAGATAGTTAAAGAAATCATGGTCGATGTGGTACATCACGATGAGCATGATGCACAGACACTTCATGAAGTCGATATAGGCAATGCGTTCCCGAGCCATCGTTGGCAATACGGCATCATCTGAGCCCTGCAAGAGGGACAAAAAACAGCCGTTATTTCAATTTGGAATTGATCATGTTGATGACACGGGCGAAGTCGGTCATCTCGGCAATCTCCTCGGGCTCGAGCTCGATGTCGAACGCGTCTTCGAGTTCAGAAGCCATCGTGAGGTGACGCAAAGAGTCCCATCGCTCACAGTTTTTCTGTGACACCTCGGGGGTGATATCGGCAATGCCGAATACCTCCCGCATGATTTCCAACACTTGGTTTTCTAAGTTCATAGCACCTTTATATTATAATAATCCTTCAATTCAAACACTTTGTCTAACGACATCGCATAATGCTTAGAGCTGTCATCGGCAATGCTGATGCACTCCATGCCCATGCGGTCGTAGAAGTCGGCCGTCTGGCCATTCTTGGCAGTGGGGATATAGTCGGCAACGACCTTTTGAACGCCCTCCTCATGGAGCAGGTTGAGAATCGAGCCCATGAAAGCCTCCTCGATGCCCTTGCCCAGAACGCGGCAACTGAGCAGTAACGAGTCAATGCCCACGGTGTCCCAGTCGATTGGCTCCAGGAAGATGGCACCAGTAACGCCACTATCGCCAAAACGATCCCTGACACTCATGCAATAAACGCGCCAACCATCATTCAAGCGCTGGCGGACCTCGGCCTCGGTGTAACGCCGTGTGGTGAGGTTAAACTGGTTGGTCTTCTGCGTCATCTGAGCGATGCGCGGCAAGTTAAAATCGTCGGCGGGAATGATATCAATCTCCATCGCCAGGCTGCGCAGGTAACTATCCATGTCGGCAAATCGCGCCTGCTGGGCCTTGCGCATGGCATTGGCCTGGTACTGCTGGGTCTTGTTGCGGTCCTCAGGCGTAACGGCATAGATGCGGAAATAGCGCTCAACCAGCTGCTTGAAGAACGGCATGAGCTGGTAGGGTTTCTCGGGGAAATCGGGTACAGTCACCTGTGGCAACATCTGCTTGACCAGTTCACGCTCTGACGGGCTGTCGTCGATGAAAACAATACTGTCCAAGCCGATGTTGAGTTCCTCGGCGATGTCACGGATATTGGTCACCTTATCAGTCCAGTTGATGCGCCAGGCGCTGAAGTGCTCTCGCTTGAGTTCCATGAACGGATTGCAATCCCAAGCCTCCTGCACATCGGTCTCGTTGTTCTTGCTGCAAACGGCCAAAATCACACCGTTGTGGGCCAGTTGGACCAAGGCCCGCTGCCAGTAAGAAAAAGCCTTACCGGGATAGTCGCCGCCCAGCTTGATGCCGTCAACGCCATCCTCACCGAGGACCCCACCCCACAAGGTGTTATCGAGGTCGAGCACGAGGCATTTCTTGCGTTTCAAGGCCAGTCCTCTCTCCACCTGCTGCCACCAATCCTGGAAATCGTGTGCCAGTTTGGGATTGATCAGGGATTGTGACATGAGGTAGTATTTCCAGTTGACCAGCGACCAGGCATCATAACGTGAAGTGAATTCAGAGAAATCCACCCACTTGACGTGAGGATGCTGCTCGGCCAAGAGAGACGCGTGGCGGTTGAAATCCATCACCGCATGATCGACAGCGACATCATCGCCAGTGAGCTTTAGCGGGTACAGATTAACCAGGGAGAATATGATAAACGGTTTATTATTATCGGCCTTGGATAGTACCAGATCAAGCTTGTCGCGATAGGATGCGATTTCCTGTGCCAGCTGTGCGCTGTCGGCATTGACCGGCACCTGATAACACCAGATATAACTGTCCACGTCCTGAGGGACCTGGCTGATGTCATCATAGCCCGAATAAACAATGCCCTGATCACCGAACAGGGGCTCAACCGTTTGATTGCGATAGACAAAAGTAATCATAGTCAGTTTCTTACCATTCCATAAACGCGGCCCAACAAAGCCCAAACCTTAGGGTGCATCATCAAGCCGTGAAGGATTTTCCACTTCTTGCCGTCGTAATTAATTTCATACCCGATACAGGGGAAGGGATATAACCCCAACTCGCGCATGTGGGCGACAGTCTCGTCCACACAGCCGCAGGTCAGGGATTTCGTCATGCTGAAAAAGAGGTACAGATTCCTCAATCCCGCAACACTTGCCGGGGAATTACCGCCTGTTTGTGCCTCAAATTCCTTGATGGAGCGGTCAATTAAGGCGGCAGCATCAATCTGACTGAAAATGCGACGACGCAAGTGATCTCGATTAGTGTTATTCATGGCGCTATCACTGCGGCTGACGTAACAATAAGGAGCCACCTCACTGAAAGCCACCCGACGGGCATGCAGCAGGAACTGAGCGGCCAGGGCACCGTCCTCACAGGCGATGAGCGAGGTATCAAACCTCAGGTTCAAGCGGTTAAGGTGCTCTAGACTCACCAGGTACCAGCACACATACTGCATCAGCGTGAATTTTTCCAAGAATTCCACGCCACCCATGGCCGGTGTTGTGCGCATATCTTCCCTGGGCTTTGATACCTTGATGAGATTGCCGCTAGCATCCACCCACTTGAAGTTAAACATGAGCACATCGAGATTCTCGCCAACGGCACGATGCACAAGCGGCCCCATGACATTAGGCTCAAGATAGTCATCACTGTCAACAAACTGGACAAAGCGGCCTTGAGCCAAATCCAAAGCCTTGTTGCGTGCCGCGCTAACGCCAGCATTGGCTTGGGTAATTAAGCGAACTTGAGGATAATCCTTAGCAAAGTTCTCGATCACCTCACGGCTATTGTCACTGGAGCCGTCATCAACGGCAATGATCTCATACTCATCGTGCTGCAAGCCCTGATTGACCAGGGATTGCAGGCACTTGCCTAGATAGGGCGCAGTGTTGTAAACCGGCACAATGTAAGACAACAGGATGGTTGACATCAACTGAAGGCCTCGACGAGCTCGATGAGCCCGTAATTCTTATTGAACATGAAAGCTATTTCCCTGTTTTCCAATGCACAAGCGGGAACAGGACCATTGACAAGCATGAAACGCTGCTGGCGTAATTCAGCGATTGCCTCCTGCAGATTCTTGACCTCATAGCACGTGTGATAGGGTGACACGCCCACGGCATCGAGTATCCTAAGCACCGGGCTCTTATCATCCAGTGGCTCGAGCAGCTCGACACGCGGAGCGCCCTCCTTTTCCATAAAACAGACCTTGACATGCTGCAACGGGTCGGGAACTACCGGTAACACGTTGTATCCCATCGACTGATAAAAAGCCGAAGACTTGGCGATGTCGCGACAAGCGATGCCAATGTGATGGAATGTGAGTAAATCGTTCATTAATAATCAACAACGGGTAGAACTTTACAGTCGTGCATCTGCATCATGACCGCACCCCAACTCAAGCCAGCACCAAATCCACTCATCACCACAGTGTGATCGCCATCGAGCTTGCCAGGCAATTCGCTGGCAATCGTCAGGGGTATGGACGAGCTGCTCGTATTCCCGTACTTGTGGATACAATAAGGAACCTTATCATGATTCATCTTGAGTTTTTTCACAAAGAAGTCCATCATGAATCGGTTAGCCTGATGGAAAACAAGGTAATCCACATCATCAACAGTCTTGCCAGTCACGCTGAGCAATTCCTTGACGCAACGAGGCACCTTGCTGATGGCGAAATTAAACACGTCCATGCCATCCATGAATACCTCAAGGTCGTTGCGGATGTTGCCATCCTCCTGTTCCCGCTCGACACATGACTTAGGCGTGATGGGATGACGCATGCCTGCATGAATCTTAATCGCATCCTCACCGCTGCCATCGGTGTTGAGGATAAAGGTAGAGTCGCCAAAATCGCCCTTCTCGACTAGCGTCGCGGTACCCGCATCGCCATAAAGTGGCCAGTCCACCTTGTCGCGGCGGTTAACAATCTTGGAGAACGTCTCACCATCGAGAAGGAGCACACGATTGATTCCCTCGATCGAGGCATAGGCAAACGCCGTGCTCAATGCAAACAGATAGCCAGAACAGCCTAGTGAGATGTCGAAACAGAGCGTGGTTTTTGGCAGTCCCAAACGATGTTGCAAAATGCACGATGTAGCAGGAATGCGGTAATCCTGGGTTTGGCTCATGAACAAGAGCACATCAATACTCGCGGGGTCGATGTTGTTATCGTCCATGAGTTTTTGAGCAGCCTTGAAGCACAAATCACTGGCGGTCACATCACTGGAGGCAATGCGCCTTTGCTCGATTCCGATATTATCAATGACTTTATCAATCTCTTCCTGAGGGATGAGATAGCCTAAGTCCCTATTATACACGACATCACCAGGCACACAAGCGCTTAAAGCCTTAATGCCGACTCCATGAAAAGAAACTTTAGCCATAAGAAACAGGCGATAAGATTAACGGGTTAAGAAGAGCTCTTGACTTAACTATACAGAACAAACTTTCCGCTAGCCATTGCTAAGGAAAAATCTGTCACTTATCCATCATGCCCTACTCTACTCTTGATTTAACAATGTTGTACAGGTCTTCAACGGTATTGCTCCCACGAATGTCATCACCTCTAAACTCAACATCATATTCCTCGTCAATCATGGCAATAACAGACAATGCGAGCAGTGATGACCATTCCTCAAGATCCTTGAATTGAGTTGTGGCATTTATAGTGTCAGGATCTGTTTCATCAAACAGATCTGCGAAATTCTCTATGAATTGTTCTAAATTCATCACAAAACTATAACGCAAAAATACCTCAAATATTTTTACGGGGTGCAAAAATACATAAAATTTCTTAATGTTGCACCAAGATTTGAAATATCTTTAATTTTTCTCCACATCTTTAACATTTCCAGTAGGTGGAAATATCGCTTCAAGAGATGTTACGGAGGGATTAAAAATCAAACCTGCGTGCCGGCACACCCAGATAGGTGCTATTATCCTTGGGCTGTGTCATGAGGACACTGTTAGCGCCAAGGGTGACGCCATCACCGATGTTCATGCCCTGGAGTACCACACTGGCAACGCCCAGCAAATTGCTGTCGCCAATCGTAATACCACCTGAAAGATGGGCGCCAGGCATGAGGCCGTTGTAATCACCGATGACGTTGTCGTGGCCGATAACGACATGGTCATTAATTAGGTTGAAGTTACCTATCTTGACATCACAAGAAATCATGCAATGATTCTGAATAATATTGCCCTCGCCTATAGTCACCGTCAAGGGGTCCACATAGAACAAAGAGGGGTCAATCAAGTTGGGGAAAGTAATGTTCTCGTTGGTGATTGCTTCACGGATGCGGCGCACCGCTTTATTCTCATTGATGGCGAAAGCGACAGCCAGGGGTTCATTGACTGCCAGAAGGGTGTTCATGTCACCCAGGACCTTGCCATAGCGCGATACAGGGGTTCCGGCGGGTTTAGTGTCATCAAAGAATCCTATCAAATGCCAGTCACCATTCTCGCGGTTTATCCTCTCGATGAGGCAAGCCACTTCTTTGCCAAAGCCACCGGCGCCATAGATTGCTATATTCATGCTGTGTAATATAATGTAATGCTGTTAGTTATAATGTCATCATTTCTTGCAGCAAGCGATAATCTCACGTGCCACGCGCTCTACATCCTCATCGCTGACCCAAGGTCCGCTAGGCAAGCACAAGCCCTTGGCAAACAGTTGCTCGCTCACGCCATTGACATAGGCCGGAGCACCTGAGAACACAGGCTGGGTGTGCATGGGTTTCCACAACGGGCGGGACTCGATATCGCAAGCATCGAGATGCTGACGAACGGTCTCGTAGTCAGTACCAGTCTTGTCGGGTTCAATCAGGATGGTGTTGAGCCAGTAGTTGCTGTCGGAACGCTCGTCCAAATTGGTGTGAACCGTGATGCCGTCAACATCGGCGAAGAGTTCAACATATCGTTCACACAGGTGCTTGTGATGGGCCAGGTGCTCATCCAGCACAAACATCTGGCCTCGGCCAATGCCTGCACAAATGTTGCTCATGCGATAGTTATAACCTATCTCCTTGTGGAGATAATAGGGCATGGGTTCTCGTGACTGAGTGGCATAAAACATGGTTTTCTTCTTGGTTGCCTCATCGGAGCAAATCAAAGCGCCGCCACCGCTGGTGGTAATCATCTTGTTGCCATTGAAGCTCATGATGCCAAAATCACCGAAGGTGCCACACAAACGGCCCCGATAGCGAGAGCCGAACGCCTCGGCTGAGTCCTCGATAACGGGAATCTCGTAACGATGGGCAATCTCCATGATCTCGTCAATCATAGCGGGCATACCATATAGATAGACAGGAATCAAAGCCTTGGGTTTGCGGCCCGTTTTAGCAATGCGGTCTTTGATAGCCACCTCGAGCAAGTTGGGGTCCATGTTCCAAGTGCCTGGCTCGCTGTCCACGAAAACCGGTGTAGCCCCTTGATACACAATAGGGTTAGCACTTGCCGAGAATGTCATTGACTGGCAAATCACCTCATCGCCAGGTCCAACGCCCAGATTAACCAGCGCCAGATGGATGGCAGCTGTACCGGCACTCAGTGCTACTACATGTTTTCCCTCACCGCACAATTTCTCGAGATCCTGTTCGAATGCATTGACATTGGGGCCCAAAGGCACAACCCAGTTAGTGTCAAAAGCTTCTTGAATGTACTTCATTTCCTGTCCACTCATGTGGGCGAGGCATAGAAGAATCTTGTTATTAGCCATATTATTATTGTATAATTAAATTTCATTACTAGCTGCGTGACCGGGATAGATTGACCGGTTCTCGACCATCTGCCGTATCAACGCTTCGTTTTTCAAGGCCAAATCCTTATCGGAATGAGGGAGGTTGGCGACCGTCTTCACGCCAGGGATATAGCTATCGCCCGTAAAGATGGCATTGCTGGTCAACCATGTCACACATCCCGGACTGTGTCCCGGAGTAGCAACGGCTTTAATCTCAACGCCATCAAACAAGCTTATGCTGTCTCCATCATTCACCAGTTTGACATTATCGGGCGAATCAAAGATGAAGGGCTCACCATAATACCTTGAAAAATTGAGTTTATCACTCATCAATCCGTTCAAACCCGCCATGACGGTGTAAACGGGTACACCAGGGAAAAGAGATTCCAGGTTGTTCAAGCCATAGATGTGGTCAAAATGAGCATGGGTGAGCAATACACCTTGCAACTTGCCGTCAATGAGGGGCAGGATTTGATCCACATCGCCACAATCCACCAGCCATGACCGCTTGTCCTGTGTGAGTACATAACTACAGGAGTTAAAAATCGAGTTCACGATCTGGTGTATGGTCATCATTTGAGTTTTTAATCTGTTGGGATCACTGCATGTGCAGATAGAACGCTGAACCCTTGCCAAAGGTCTTTTTGTTGGCTTGAGCCTTCTCGCACACAACCTGACGAGCGCGGTCAACTACCTCATCGAGGTATGGACCAAACATGGGGCCGGCCATAATCTGCGGACCCTCAATGCCCGGCACGAGGTTAAACTCGATGAGCAGGGGCTCGCCATCGGGGGCGACAGTGACATCCCACCCCACATAATCGAAGTAAGGTAAGCGCTTGTGGGCATTGAGCAGTGTGTCAATCACCTTTTGGTAGTAAGGAATGACAAGATTCTCAACTCCGGTCTCACGCTTGAGCGAGGACACCTCAAGGCTCTTGAAGCGGTACACCTTATCATCGACGAGTCCATTCTCGTCAATCAGACAAGTTCCGCCACCCTTAGATGTGTTGTCCTTGATGGCGCCCTTGCCGCCAAATCGCAGCATCGCATAAGGATAGAGGAAGGCGTAGGTGCCGTCCAGTTTGCGATAAGTATAGAGGCGCATCGAGTTCAATGATGTGGGATTGACACGCTGGATCTCGGGATGCTGTTTGGCTTTCTCCTGAACGATGAAATTGAGATTATAATGGTCAAACAGAGCCTTCAGGTGGCTGGGGTCGCGATCGTCCAATTGCTCTACCCCATCACCGTTACAGGTCTCGACTGTGGGCTTAATCATCAATTCCATGTCAGCATGGCTGACGATATCCACAGCCTCGTCGAAGGTGATCTCGTTGCCGTCACGATAGAAATGGCCATGGATGTTCTTGACGATGGTCGCGGGCTGCTTCACATTGGGGAACAACTCGGTATAGATGTTCTTATCGAGATAAGCATTGATGAAGTCATAGCGGTTGAGCGCCGGAACGACGAAGAAATAGTAAACGTCCATCGACAGGTAGCGATCGCTGTGAATGCCGTTGATTTGCGAGAAGAAGTCGGCAAACATCATCGAGACCTTGAAGCCATGCTGCTCATAGTAGGGTGAAAGTTCCTTTTTGTGGGCCTTGTAATTGAAGTTATCGGCCATCACATGCTCCTTGAAGTACCAGTCGCCCCAGTAATATTCCTTGTTTGTATTGATGAATTGAGCCATAGTTTTACCTCAAATTAGGGTTAGTAAGTGATTACCTCACTGATTTTCACATCACCAGCATAAAACTCCATGCTGGCCCATGCCAAACCAACTCCAAAGCCACATGCCAGACAATGACGATCCTCCCCGGCTAGGGTCTCACGGCAACGCGAAACCATGGTCAACGGGATTGAGGCACTGGTGACATTGCCGTATTCCTCCAAGCAATAGGGGGTTTTCTCGGGCGGTATCTTCACTGATTTGCGTATTTTCTCATCGATGAACTTGTTAGCCTGGTGCAGCAACAGCAAGTCAACGGTTTCCACATCGATGTTGAATGTGGCTATGAGCTCCTTGAGAGATTGCGGCGGACGCTTGATGGCAAAGCCGAAGACGTCCATGCCGTTGACAACCATGTCCACATCGCGGCGGAAAACGCCAGGTGCGACTTCCTTTTCCTGCAAAGCCTCGGGCGTGACAGGATTGCGCATTCCACCATAAGGTGCCCACACAGCCTGGAAACCGCTGCCATCGACACCGTACATGAAATTCATTGGGCGAGCGCGCTGCTCGTCATACTCCAGGGCCGTTGCAGTAGCTGCGTCGCCGAAGAGCGGGCGCACGGTCGTGTCTAGCGGGTTGCGGTTTTGGGTGTTGGTCTCGGCTGCGACCAGGATAGCACGCTTGAATGTGCCATGGGACATGAGCGAGCCAACGATGCTCATGCCGTAAACCCAGCCTGAGCAACCGAAGGGAAGGTCAAACACACAGCAGTCGCTGCGCAACTTGAGGCGGTCCTGAAGCACGCAAGCCGTTTGTGGAGCGATATAATCCCTTGACGTGCACACATAGGCAAAACAGTCAATATCCTGTGGCTGCCAGCCCATATTCTCAAGAAGGGCCTCGACCGCCTTAACAGAGAGATCAGAGGCGGTCGTTCCCGCATCCACCTTGTGATGGCGCTCAATGCCGGTTGATGCAATGACTTTGAGGGCATCGCTCTGCTCCTTGTAGATGGGCAGACTGAGGTTTTCCTCGACTGTAGCAGGGACGCATGCGCTCATACCCGCAATGCGAACATTGTTAATCGTTAATTGTGACATATTATCATGTGTTATTTTTTCAATTTGAGTCGCTGGATCTTGCCTGATGATGTGCGAGGCAATTCATCCACCCATTCCCATTGAACGGGGATCTCGTGAGGCGGAAGCAACTGCGAGAGTTTTTGCTTGAGCTCATCGATGTCGATCTCGACACCACCCTTGAGCAAGAATGCCTTGGGCACCTCACCAAGCACGCCGTTAGGGTCAGGGATGGCAATGCAAGCGCAATCGGCCACTCCGAGCGAGGTAATGGCTCTCTCGATGGTGACAGGGCTGACTTTCTCTCCGCCCACATTGATTAATTCCTTTTTGCGGCCAGTCAAGTAGTAACAGCCGTCTGTACCGCGATGGCCCCAGTCGCCTGTCCTGAACCAATCGCCAAAGAAACTGCCATCGTTATCGGTATCCAAAAAGTAGGATGAAACGACCATGTTGCCCCTCACGCAGATCTCCCCGTCGATGCCATCGGCGACAGGCTCGCCCTGGTCATCAAGGATGCACACCTCGACCAGATTGGAGGCCGGATGCCCGATGGATTCAAGGTTATCGGCGCTCTCATGGAACTCGCAAAACATGGCTCTAGAGGCCTCGGTGAGTCCATAGTGCATGCAAATGCGGGTGTGAGGGAACAGTTCCATGAGCAAGCGCTTATCCTCGACAGGCAAAGCCGCACTGCCAATCTCGATATACCGTAATTGGTCGGCAAACTGCCCTATCCGCTTGCCACTCAGTCGCTTGATGTATTGCCACACGGCGGGAACCATGCCAAATCCAGTCACGTGTTCCTGGGCAATGACATTGAAGAAGACCTTGAGGTTGGCAAAGTTACCGACAAGAACCAGCGTTGCCCCAACGGTGAGCACACAGCGCAAACGGCCTAGACCGAAAGAATGGCTCAACGGCAAGGCCAAAGCCTCGATATCGTGGGCACAAGTGCCAATGAAACCATTGGTATTGCTGGCAGAGCCGGCGATATTAGCATGGGAAAGGTACACTCCCTTAGGCACGCCGGTGGTTCCTGTGGTGAACATCACGTCGGCAACGTCGGTGTGTTTGAGGGATGGCAAAACCTTGCTATCTAGAGCAGTGTTGTCGAAAGTAACCTCGTTGAAAGGCGTAAAATTATAGCCGGTGGCATCAACGGCTGTACCGAACAGGGCTACGGGCTTGACAATCCCCACGATGTAATCCAGGCGCTCTCGTGGAGCCGCAGCATCGACTACAACGTTGACAACACCCAATAGATGGGCGCCCAAATAGAGATAGACAAACTCCAGTTCCTTTTGAGCCGACAACAGGATGTGGTCGCCGGGCTGTATTCCATGGGCATGTAGATAGGCTGCCGCGCCCTCGACATTGGCTGCCAATTGGGCGTAGGTGACACGACGTGATCCCGAGACAAGGGCGACCTTATCGGGGGTGTTTACAGCATGTGCCGCGATCAAGCGAAGCACTTGGCTGTGGGGAGCATCAAACATTCATCAGCTGATTGACCTCGTCGACGAGTGAGCGTACTGAGGTCAGATCGAATAAATCTTCGAGCGGGAACTCAATGTCCAATTCCTGCTCAATGGTACTTATTATTGCTAGGTTGCCGACAGAATCCCATTGAGGAATATCTCCTGATGAGAGGTCGTCGGTGATAGCGCCGATCTCGACATTCAAGACCCTGGCGATGATTGCTTTAACCCGCTGTTCCATTCAAAAGAAAGAGCAACAAATTATTGCTTCTTTTCAATAATATTGTATAAATCCTGAATTGTCTCAGAATTCAAGATATCATTACCCTTAATAATGACATCATATTCATCGTCAACCATTGCGATGATAGAGAGAGCGGTCAATGATGACCATTCGTCAAGTTGCTTGAATTTGGTCTCAGGGGTAAAAGATGCCACATCAGTCTCATCAAACTGATCAGCAAAATTTTCTATAAATTCATTTATATTCATAGCTTGTATTGCGTTCTTCTCAAATAAGCAGAATAGTCACTTTAGTAAAAAACAGCCACAAAAGTACACCTATTTTTTAAAACTGCAAAAGATGTGCCAAAAAATCATATGGAAAAACCGCCATCGATCACCAAATCGTGACCCGTGAGCCAGCTTGAAGCGTCACTGAGGAGGAAAAGAGCCCCGTTAGCGATATCATCGGGCACACCATAGCGTCCCAGGGGATACTTCTTCGCGTCCTCGGCCAGTTGCTCCTCGGTGATTGTTCCCCGATGGATGAGAGGAGTGTCAACCATACCCGGGCAGATGCTGTTGACCCTTACCCGGCGTGAAGCGTACTCACGAGCGGCATATTTCATGATTGAGTTGAGAGCCGCCTTGGATGCCCCATACACACCATTGCCCGGCATGAAGCTATGGGTGCCGCCGATTGAAGCAAGCAAAACGACAGAGGCTCCCTTGTTGAGGCGTTTTTTCTTGTATAAGAGGCGTAACAATTCAACCGGAGCAAAGAAGTTGACATTGAACATCTCGTCAAACTTCTCGCGAGAGCCAAACTGCAAGGGCAGGGTCGTCGAATTGCCGGCAGACAATACCGCACCGTCAAGCGGTGGCAGCATCGTGAGCAGGTTTTCTAACTCGTCTTGTGAAGTCAGGTCGGCAAGCTGCTGCATGTGGCCCTCGACAGCGGGGTTGAGTTGGCTGAAGGTTTGCTGCAAACGCTCCTGGTTGCGTGCGGTCACGACAACACGAGCGCCCATGCGTGAGCAAGCGATAGCCGTTGCTTGGCCTATGCCTGATGAAGCACCGGTGATGAGCACCGTCTTGCCAGCGAGTGAAAAGGGATTATAGTTGGTTTCCATATTTTTTAGGATTTACTTCTTTATTTAAAATCAAACCTTTTGGCAGGCACGCCGATATAGGTGTTACCATCCTTGGGCTTAACCATGAGCACGCTGCCCGCACCTAGAGTGACGTTATTACCGATCTTGACCATTTGCAATACCACACTGTCGACACCCAGGAGATTACAGTTGCCCACCTCGACGGCACCAGAAAGATGAACGCTTGGCATGAGCACATTGAAATCGCCGATAACGACATCATGCCCCAAGACGTTGGCTCCGTTGAAGACATTGAAATCACCAACAGTAACATCACAGGTGGCGCTGCAGCTATCTTGAATGATATTACCCTGCCCCATCTTGAAGGTTTGAGGATCCAAGACCTTGAAAGAGGGTGCGATAAGATTCGGGAAATAGATGTTGGGGTTAGTGATGCGCTCACGAATCTGCTTGCGGATTTGAGGTGAGCCAACGGCAATGGCCAGAGCAAGCGGCTCGTCGACAGCGTTCAGGTCATTCATGCCGCCCAACACCTTACCATAATGGGATACCTGGGCGCCAACCTCCAAGTTATCATCATAGAAACCAATAAATTCCCAGTTCTCTTTGTTGGCACTGTTGATGCGCTGGATGCCACCAGCCACTTCACGCCCCAGTCCGCCAGCGCCATAGACAGCAATTTTCTTAGGAATATCCTTATCTACGCTCTTAATATTCGAATTATGGATAGTTATTATTTGTTCATTTTGGTTTTCAGAGCTCTGACGATAAACAGGAAAAAATGAAGATGATTTATCGAATTGCGCATCCTGATCTTCCCGCCAGCTCACCAACTGATCATACATTTCATTATTAAAAATCTCTTTCCCTATCGAAAATTGATTATCACCTTGTTTATTAAAGGAAGATTTAAATTTATACAGATTATCATTTCCGGATCCCAAACCTCCTCCTAGGTGGAACGATTTTAAACCCATGCTATTTCCCCAAAGAGCAGCCTCATATAGCAATAAATTAGTGGAAGCTAGATTGCGATATTCACTCAACGTTCCAGATAAATGATAATGCATCCGACCATTGGTATATAACATAATCGAAACAGCTACCACTTTATCATCTTTTAATGCATAGAATAATTCTGTATAATTAATCAAATTATCCAACAGTGATTGATAGAATGTATCTTCAAAGAAATAATACTCAATAGCATGATCACGTTTCATTGTCATGTCATAAATTTCCTTGAAAATTTTCATCAATTCTCGATTCGGTTTACTATGTTTGATAGTAATACCATTTTTAATGGCCTTCCTTATCTTGTTCCGACCCTGACTAATGATATTATTCCATATAGCATCCTTGGTGCTGAGATCAATACTAACAGTTTTACCCAAATCAGCAACACACCCCAAAGGCCTCATAATTTCAGCATTATGCAATTCCGGGTTATAACGAACAAAATTGCACACATAATGGTGAACAAGCATATAGGAGCGATATTCTTTATTGAATGAGAATAACTCTTCATCAGTCAGTTCACCTTCAAACAACCACCCCCCATAGCCATAAGGCGATGTCAAATCAAACCATTCTCCAGGTTTAATCATCCCATTTGTAAAAGGCAACAAGGACAAATCTCGTTTCATAGAAACGTATATTCCTCGCAAATAATTTGACTCATAATATATGAGGATTGGCTCTCCATCACCGTGGATTCTGAACGCATCTACATAACCATGGAAATAATAAATATCATAGTTCTTGAATGAGTTGACTGTCTCATCCCATAAAGATTTCTGCTCGAATGGTATGATCTTAAACATAATTCAAAATTTAAATGCTTTCCAAAATATTTTGTAATTTTATTATATTATCGATACTATACCTCGCATCACAATGAATGGACAACATCCTTTGAGAAAAATCTAAAATTTTTGATTGTTTTTCATAAGGGATGTTCCAAATTATTGCAGGATATACACAATGATTGATTAAGTTCTCTCTGTATCGATTTCTATCTTTCTCTTTTTCAAAAAGTAATGTTAAAGAGAACGGATTACAGTTTTCACATTCAGGTTCGAGTATTATACAATTACGTATAGTTAAGCCTTTTAAAAGCGCATGATTCTCTTTTTTTCTTTGATACCAAATCTGTACGTCAAATGATTTTAGATATGTCTCCGTCTCCTCATCCATTGCCGATATTTTCATCGTATCGAACTGATCTTCAGTAGAAACCATCACACTTCGATATCCATTTTTATCATTAATCTTGTTATCCAAGTATAATGTCTTTTCTCTCATTGCATCCCATCGGAGCTTAGCTACATTTTGATTTGAATCATTGTCAATGGGGGGAGAAATAGTCTTGAGACCTTTGGGCGACCACAAGATGCCACCTTCTGCCAATGGTAGCGTCTTTCTCAATGATGCAATACACCAATCAGCATCACTATTCATAGCCCAATCTCCTATCAAATCATGTGAATGATCCTCAATCACAGGAATGGGAATTGCATAATTCGTTCTTCGAGCCCTCATGCCGAAGTAATTCATACGAAACAATACATCACCCTTTTCAAATGGTATTAAGTGTACTGTCTCATTATCATCATTTAAAGGGTAGTCAAAATAAAAAGCCACATTTACTCCAGCACTCTTTAACGAGGACATTACCTTATAACAAAAATAATCAGGCATCCACATTCGCTTCCAACCCATTTGATAGTATAGATCTATCAGGGCTTGACGTCCACTGGCATAATAAATGGCATCAGGATAATAATGACTGATTAGCCCTAAAGACGCCTCATTTAATTGTATATAATGGAAATCAGATCCGAACTCTTTCATCAAACCTCACTTGATGCCATTTGATTCTTTCCATTTAAAATATTCTGGTCTAAGAATCGCAATTAGACTTTCGTCATGATACGCATTATCTTTAAATACACTTTGACGATATGCACCTTCTTTAATCCATCCGCATTTTGCATACAACTTTTGGGAAGGGATGTTATATTCAAGAATACGACTATATAATCTATAGAGTTGGAGCTCCTCAAAAGCATATTTCATAACAGCTGCAACGGCATCAAAACCAAATCCTTGTCCTTTGGGTGCATCATTAGTCAATTTAATGCCATGAAACGCGCTTCTATTTTTCCAATCAATATCAGTTAATGTTGAAATACCCATAAATGATCCTTCAAAATCAATAGCAAACCTATGATTATTTGGATCACTAATGGTTCTATTGTACCAATCCATCTGTTGTTGTTTTGATACAGGAAAACTCCACCCTCCAACCATTCTCTCAATTTCTGGATCATTTACAGTAGCTCGCAATGCCTCCATATCTTCGGGCTCTAGAGCTCTTAATCTAATCTTGCCAAAAAAAATATCCATATCGTTTATATTAATAATATTTCGGTTCTTTGCTTTACTTGGTTTTCTGTTCCCCTAAATCCTTTCAGCAAAATGAAGATCATCTATTAGTTCCATATCTTCAGCTCCTTCCCCAATATCTTTTCCTCTGATGACATTAATAATAGTCAGATAAATAATCTTAAGATCAGTTAACAGTGAGCAGTTGTCAACATACCAGACATCCAATTCAAACTTTTTGCTGAGTTTACAATGATTACGTCCGTGGACCTGAGCCCACCCAGAAATACCCGGGCGCACTTCATGTCGACGGGCCTGTTCGACCGAATACAGTGGAAGATATTGTATCAATAACGGTCTTGGCCCGATTAATGACATGTCGCCTTTCAGGACGTTGAACAGCTGCGGCAATTCGTCTAACGATGTGGACCTCACAAACCGTCCCACCTTAGTCAGCCGTTCTCCATCGGGCAACAGCTCACCCTTGTCATCTCGCTCATCAGTCATCGTCTTAAATTTGACGACTTTAAATATCTTGGCATCTTTTCCTGGGCGCTCCTGATAAAAGAACGCTCCAGCACCTTTATTGGCAATATGCAGCCAGATTGTCACTATCAGCAATAAAGGAGAAAGGCATATCAGCCCTACTAATGCGACAGCAAAGTCGATAACTCTTTTGAAAAAATGCTTGTACATCAATAGACCAATTATACAATCTGATTACCTTTAAATGCCTCCATCGTCGCTTGACCTGTTTGAGAGATGCCATCTCTTGAAACCACCTTTTTAATGGTGTAGAGTATGACTTTAAGATCTGTTATAAAGGAACAATGATCGACATACCATACATCTAACTTGAACTTCTCCCCCCAAGACAAAGCATTACGACCATTACATTGGGCCCAACCAGTGATGCCTGGGCGCACTTCATGACGACGAGCCTGCTCGGCCGAGTACAGAGGTAAATATTCCACCAACAGAGGGCGTGGTCCTATCAAAGCCATCTCACCTTTCAGGACATTAAACAATTGAGGCAATTCGTCAATGCTAGCCGACCTAACAAAACGTCCTATTTTAGTCAAACGCTGCGCATCAGGCAATAAATTACCGTCAACATCTCGTTCGTCGGTCATCGTCTTAAATTTGATAATTTTGAATATCTTTGCGTCCTTTCCTGGACGTTCTTGGAGGAAGAATGCGCCGGCACCCTTGTTAGCAAAATGAAGCCAGATTGTCACCACCAACAAAACTGGTGAAAGGCAAATCAATGCCAACAATGATATCGAGAAACCTAACACACGCTTAAGGCAATGCTTATACATAAATATCATTAAGCTTTTACTGAAGCTACTATTTGATGAATACGATATTATGATAGTATGATCATCAAATCCCCTTATCCAAATTACTTAACACACACCTCCGGATACCCTCCTCCATTGTAACGCTGCTTGTAAAACCTAAATCTTCCTTGTTTTTTGAAAGATCATAAATCCTATCTGTCGTCATTGCAATGATGTTACTTCTTGTAACGAAAGGTTTTCGTCCCAGTAAGGCACATATTTTTTCAATAAAGAAAGCCATCGAATATATAATCCAACGAGATACTGGCACTAAGATAACTTTTCGGTCCATTAATGTGGAAATGAGTCGTACACTCTCATAAAACCCAATAGATTTTTCAGTCGTACAAATATATATACTTCCACATTTTCCTTTATCCACCACACAAGAAAGCGTTGAAATCAAATCATCAATGTAACAATGGCTAACAAGAGCCTCGCGCATTTTAGGAAGAAATCCCATTTTTACCATTTTCATGATATTTTGATAGGAGTACTCTCCTCCAACACCATACACTTGGGATGGTCTTAGAATAATGGCTGGGAATTGATTGTCCTTTACTTCCTGTAAAATCAATTGTTCTGCCTCATATTTTGAAACCTGATATGGATTATAGGGCCTACATACACTTTCAGGAGAAATTGGCATCTCTTTAACTATCCCCATTGCGGCAATAGAGCTGACATAAATAAAGCGTTTTACCTTTCCTTTTGCCTCATTAATAACATTTCTAAGGCCCTCGACATTCACTTTTCGATATCGTGCAAACTCCCTCTCTGAAGGTCTCTCGTTGCCAGAGATGCTAACTAAATGATAAACTATATCGATTCCATCACAACAGCCTTGTATTGAACTGGAATTTGTTATATCTCCAGTAATAACCCTGCATTCAGCAGGAAGAAGGTCGCATGCCTTCTCCTTATTCCTAACGAGAACACTAATCCTGTGTCCATTTTCAATAAGAACAGGTATGAGTCTTCTTCCTATTTTACCGGTTCCACCAGTTACTAAAATCTCCATATCAAAAAGAATCTATTGCGCTATAAGGGTAAGCAAGAAAAAGCCTTCAGAGAACGTGTTTTATTATAATAATACCCCATCATTGAAGTATGTTTTTATAAAACTTCACCCATTCAGCTGTAATCACATCTCCCTTGAATTTTTCGAAAACCATTTTGCGACCATTGGCACCTAACTGTTCACGCAATTCTTTGTTATTAAGCAATGTTTCCATTGCCGCTTGGAGAGACCGGGTATCAGCAACCTTACAACGCAGTCCTGTGACACCTTCCTCCATAGCATCCATAATGCCATAAGCATCGCTACAAATGACAGGAAGACCTAAACAAGACGCCTCGATTACACTAGAGCCAAAACCTTCCCTATAAGAAGGCATCAAGAACACGTCGCTCGCTTGAAGTTGGATGCCAGGAGTTGGAGTGAAACCATAAAAATGAAAATTCACGCCATCAACGATATTGGGATATTTGGATATTTCTTGGATACAATTACCTTCATCCCAACCGAATAAGAGCAAAAAGGCTTCAGGATGATTAGGCGCGATATTATTGAACGCCTCATATAACTCATAAATTCCTTTATCTCTATTAGCACGACCAGAAAAAGCAAACACTACCTTGTCAGGACTAAGACTAAGTTCATTGCGCATCTGTTCTCTGGTTTCAGGAGAAGGGTTATAAGCCTCAGTATTAACACCACTGATTGAGCCCGCTCCTAATACTCGAGACTTCTCATTGCTCACAACACCATTTTTTATAAGAAACTGGCGTTGTGACTCTCCATCAACTAAAATGTGATTGTCTAAATGAGCTATAACTTTATCAATGGTTTTCAATAACGACCTCATGATGCCATGACGAGTAGCCCACACTTGCCCTGTAAAAATATGAGTACGATGTTTAATGCCAGCCAGCTTAGCAGCAATTGCAGTTATTAAACCAGCCTTAGGAGTAACAGAATGTACTGCATCGAACTTCATTCTCATAAAGTAACTATATAACTGCTCTACAGATTTGATATCCTTCACAAAATGAATGTCACGCTGGACGTCAAAATGGAATAAACCCATCACCTGGATTTGTGAGATATCGCCAATAGAATTGATATTTGTTGCTAGATAAACATCATACTCATTTAATAGTCCCCTAATGTGATTCGTTAAAAATGAAACTGCAGTTTGAGGTACTGATGTTACGAAACAAATTTTTTTTTTCATAAACTAATTCTTACTAACTGTATGACATTATCAGTAAAGAGATATTTGAAATATCACCTAACATATAATACGCCAAATATCAGTAAACATGTTTGTTTGATTTAAGTTAACCCCGATTATGAAACCATTTATATATAAAAGCAGGCACAAAGTACATCAATATAGGTTTCAAGGCAAAGATCTGGGTGTACCAAGGTAAGCCAATCATTTTAAACCCTATATTCATTACGTGTGCTATGTTCTTACGGCATTTAAAAGTTCTACGGCTAAGAGCATTTCTATCATCACGCATTTTATATACCACATCATTAAGCATATAAAGCTTATAGCCGGCCGCAAATAGTTTGAACCACAAATGATAATCCTCAGCTCTTAAAAACCTATCTCCAACTGAGTAGCCGCCCACGGCTTTGAAGGCTTCGGTGCGGGCCATGCAGGGGGCGTGACAGACTGGTGAGCCCATGATGAAGTCTTCCTTCTTGACCTCACCTTTGCCAGTTCCAGTACGGAAGTCGCCATCGGCATCAAAGTATATCATTGGCCCACTCACAACGGCATACTCGGGATGGGAGTCTAGAAAATTGATTTCTGTCTCAAAACGGTGAGGTAATGAGATGTCATCGCCGTCCATGCGAGCGATATATTCAGTGTCGGCTTGATCAAGACAACGGTTAAGGGTATAATTCAATCCCATGTTGTGCTCATTGCGCAACAGGATGATATTATCGTGCAATTTGGCGTATTGTTCAGCGACTGAATAAGTATCATCACTAGAACCATCCTCACACAATATTATTTTAAAGTCCTGATATGTTTGGGCATAGAGTGAATCCAATGCTTCAAGAAGCGTTGAAGCGCAGTTAAAAATACCCATTAATACAGTAATTCTTGCCATATCACAACAATACAACTTGCAATAAAGAATGCCTCAATAGTTCATTTTCTTTTCAATAATTGATTAAGCCTAAGTAATCTATTACAAATAAGCAATAGACAATAATGGTTTACCACAAATGATGTGAATAAATATTTCAATCCTTCATACGGTTGTCTCATTGGATACAAACCCTCTCCCTTCAATTTACATATCCAAGATTTTACTGAACTAATATCAGGATAGCCGAGCAATCTGATGAGTAAAAAATAAATAAAGGATTCGCTCCTGTGATTACAACGAGAGATAGCACCTGTTGGGAGAGACTCTGCATTTATTGCAATCAGATTTTGTATATAATGATAAGCATAATAGTAATCTTCTATCATTCTATTTAAGTGTGATCTATCCTTATTGGTTATAATACTATGAGGACGAATAAAATAATAGTAACATTGATTCTTGATGTGAGCGACTCGCTCCACATGCATAAGCATCTCAATAGTAAACATCGCGTCCTCAACATATCTGCCTTCTACGAACCTTAAATCTTTAACAGATTGTCTCTTTACAATGAACCACCAAACCGATTGAGGAAAATTATATTTTTCCAGATACTCAACACCTGTTAATATATCTTCAATCTCATCAGTTATTTTCGGATGGTCATTCGTTATTTTATTTTCATCACACATAATGTATTCAAATGTCAAAGCATCTAAGTCATACTTAATTGCATTATCGATAATTGGTTTAATTGAGTTTGGAACCATTTCATCATCAGAATCAACGAAACACAAATATCTACCACTTGCAAGTTCAATACCTTTATTTCGGGCTGTAGAAACACCAGAATTCTCTTGTCTCACATAACAAGCTTTTCCAAATTTCTCTACTATTTCTTTTCCGTTATCAGTACTTCCGTCATCGACAACTACTATCTCATAACTCTCGGCATCTAGATTCTGAGCAACAATAGAATCTAGGCACTTACCTATATATTTCTCAGCATTATACATTGGGACTATAAAGCTTATGAGGATTTCCTTTTTCATATTTTATCAGTTATCTTTAAAAAGTGGCTTTTTATCGTTTCTTCAAACAACTCCATCCATCGTTTTGCGATTTGTCCAGTTTGAAAATTTTTTGCCTTTATTCGTGCGGCAACACTTATTTGGCGGCGAAGGTTCTCATCCTCGATAAGCGAGCAAATACGTTCTGCCAACAAGTACTCATCATTCACTGGAACGAGGAAACCGTCTTTGCCATCGCTAATGATATCCTTGGGGCCACAGGGGCATTGATAGGAAACAACAGGAAGACCACACTCCATCGCTTCGACGATAACCAGCGCAAACCCTTCAACCAGGGATGAGAAAGCAAAGATGGAAGACTGCCTCAAAGCTAAAGCCATATCGTTAGAGAATCCCATCAGGAAAACATTGTCTTGGAGACCAGCTTGGTTGATTTGGTCATGCAGAGCTTGTTTAAGTTCGCCATCACCATATATCCTCAAGATCCAATCAGGGTGCTTTTTAGCGACCTGACCGAACGCTCTAATGAGGGAAGAGAAATTCTTGACATGATGCAAGCGACCCATGGATATGACCACCTTCTCATTTAAAGATGATGGCTCATCACACTTGAAAGCAACTGGGTTTGGCATTACCGCAACATTATCCCACCCCTGCCAATTGGTCTCTTTGTCTTCATGAGTCAGAACGACTATCTTGTCAAACTTCTTGTCAATGAAATTAAACTCATAGAAATCAGAGACTAGACCCTGAATTTTGCCTAATCGAGAAGTAGCATATTTAGAGCGGTAATTCTTCTCACAATGAAATTCGCGGATGATCTTCCATGTGCGATTTCTCATTGAAGTGAGCATATATTTCTCGGACATGCCCACTGAAATCACTATATCAGGATTGATTTGACTCAAAACGCGCCTAAGCGCCTTTTTATGCTTGGCATTCTTGGCATAATAAACAATATTTCCTGCAAGAAAAGATCGTTCCTGGTCTCCATCATAGTAATTGATGTCCAAGTCCACGAGACGTACTTTTGGGGACAACTTATGGGTCTCAGGACCTGCTTTGTTATCAGTCGCCACAATATAGACCTCATTGCCCGGTATATCGGCTAGAGCATTCGCCTTGACGACGGTCACTCGTTGGATGCCGCCAATATATCGAATGCTATTCACACAATATACTATCTTCATCTGAATGCTTACGGTTGATATGGGAAACAGATCTAATTACTTATTGACTATCTCTTCGAATAACTTCATCCATTGCTCGGCAATACTTGAGTCCCTATATCTCAAGGCTTTTTCTCTTGCGGCAGCAGCCATTTGGCGACGAAGGTTCTCATCCTCGATGAGGTCACATATCTTGTCGGCCAGCATTTGCTCATTGTTTACCGGCACGAGGAATCCATCCTTGCCATCTGTAATAATGTCCTTGGGACCACACGGGCACTGATAGGAAACGACAGGAAGGCCACACTCCATCGCCTCGACAATAACCAGCGCAAAGCCTTCAACCAAAGACGAAAAGGCAAAAATGGATGATTGCCTCAATGCATGCTCCATATCATTAGAAAAGCCCATCAAGAACACATTATTTTGCAGGCCACTTTCATTAATTTGGTTCTGTAATGCTCCTCTAAGGCTTCCATCACCATATATCTTCAATGACCAATCTGGATGCTTTTTGGCAACAATTCGGAAAGCATCAATTAACGAAGTGAAATTCTTGACATGATGCAAGCGTCCCATTGAGATGACTACCTTCTCATTTAAAGTTGAAGGCTCATCACATTTAAAAGCGACAGGATTTGGCATCACCGAGACGTTTTTCCATCCCTGCCAATTGCTTTCTTTATCCTCCTCAGTTAAGACGACAATTCTGTCAAACTTCTTGTCAACAAAATTAAACTCATAAAAATCAGAGAAACGGCCTATAACTTTGTTCAATAAAGAATTAGCATATTTTAATCGATAATTTTTTTCACAATGGAATTCACGAATAATCTTCCATGTGCAATCTTTCATTGAAGTAAGCATGTATTTCTCAGACATACCCACTGAAATAACTATATCCGGATTGATTTGTTTCAATGTGCGCTTGAGTGCCCTCTTGTGAGGTATCCCCTTAGTTAGACCGACTATGAGATTAGTCAACTTCGAACGCTCCTCATTCTTATAGAAATAATTGATATCCAAGTCGATGAGATGCACTTTCGGAGACAATTCGTGTATAACAGGTCCAGCCTTGTTGTCAGTAGCTAAAATAAAAACCTCATTACCAGGGATCTCGGCCAACGCATTTGCCTTGACTACGGTGACCCGCTGTATGCCACCCAAATAACGGATACTATTTACACAATATGCTATCTTCATATTATATTATGTTTACTTCATTCAAATCCAATAAAAGCAGCTATTGTTTTCCGAAAGATATATGATATTAAATAGCTCTAACTCAATCTCTGAGTCTGAAATGCTCAACGACCTTATCATCAGAATTCAGCCATTTCACATAATCGAAATAAAGTTCAAAGTATCGCTTACCGTATATCGTTTGTTGAAGTATATCACCAATCTGCCCCTGACTCTCAAATTGTTTCAACTGGAAACAATAAGGATAATCATATTTCTTGGCTGTGAAAACCAATAAACCCTTACACGGCACATGTTGCAATGAAGCGATGTCTTCCTCAGTTACGCCGTCCCTATCGGTCGCGATAATCCATAAGTTGTCAAAATTAATCCTTTTGCAGCGACGTTTCCAGGCACTTACTCCCTCATTGAAAGTGTTATAATGGGTGAAGTTAACCACTACCCCATCAAGATCTCCACGCGGACATTCTTGAGGAGGGATCTCCACAAATTCGGAGTCAAGGTACTCGTTAAGATTCAAGACCAGATGGTAAAAGTCAGGCTGTAGAATCATAAGATTTACCGTCGGCGAAAGGAAAGGAGTGTCCAACTGATGGCAGATGATGCCACCCATGCAATTGGCGCACAACAGGGAGAAATCCTTATTCTTGTTGAGTTTTCGGGATTTAACACGGTTGATTACCGTTGGGGGGTAATACTTATTATAGAAAACCTGTTCGTAATGTTTAATCCGTGATAAATTGAACATCATTTTCCTTAATAGTTAGAATAGTATTATCAATAATAAGTATCAAACTTATCTGGAAAAATCAGTGATGCCTGATTATTCTAATCATTATCTTCAAAAGTCCCCAAACGCTTAGTATCAGCCTATTCTTAGCACAAAAGAAAAACACTTTCCAATGAATAGGCATATACTGGGTATCAAGGCTCTTAAATGCCGCATTATAGGATGGTGTAGTGATGATTTCTTTAAGTCTCTTCAACTGTTGTAGAAAAGAGATCTTAGATGTCACCACCCTCAAGCCTAAGCCAATCAAGCTGAGAGCAGTCCTGTTAGAAAGAGATTGATGCAAATAGTCAACCTCATCACAAACGGCTCTCAAGCGCCGCTGGAGTTCACATGATTGCTTAAAAAACTCAGGCTTAAAGTTCCTTGTTAAGGAAGACGCGTTTGATTTCCTATAATGGTTGAATGTATTGGGAAGCGCCACAGCCGAGTTACAATATTTGAAAACCTCAGCGTTAAACAATAGATCTTCAGTACCAATAATCTTGGTATCGATATATTGGATATTGTGCTCCTTGATGATGGACATTCTGTAAAGTTTACCCCACGCCGTGGAAATTGAGTCACATTGCTCAGGATGCCTAAGTTGGTCTCCAGTTAGGCCAACCAGTCGCTGGTATAACCTCTTAAAATCATCATTTATAAACACAGTTTCATTATCAAAAACCTTGACTGGCTGAGATGATTGCAAATACTCCTTTGCATAATTCCATAAGACAATATCCACATCATTCTCAATTGCAGTTCTTAACGCGACTTCGACTGTCTCTAAATCAATCCAATCATCACTATCCAAATATAGCAGGTAATCTCCTGTGCAATGTGAGGTTCCCACATTCCTGGCCCCAGACAGACCTTGATTCTCGATTTCGACAATCTTAATCCGCTTATCCTTTTGCTCGTATTCCCTTAAAATGTCAATTGACCGATCGGGCGACCCATCGTTGACACAAACAATCTCAAGGTTGGGATAGGTTTGTTTCACTACACTATCCATACATTGCCTAAGATAGTTCTCGACATTGTAGACTGGAATCACTACTGATACTAAGGAGTTTCCATTCATAGAGGATAAGATAGATATAGAACTGATTAGTGCAATTAATTCGATAAGAGTTCCTTACGCTAATATCAAATTTTCATTAAGAATGCGAGAGGAGATTTTCTTATCAATTCAGAAATAAAAGCTGAAACAAATGTATAAGTCAGGGCGATCAGTAACACAATAATGGGATGAAACGTCATCGTTTTCAGTTCAGGGAACATGCCTCGCACCACCACTAATAGCAAAATGTGAATGATGTAAATTCCCATAGAGTTGTTACCAAAGAAGGTGAACCATTTTCTTATCGTATTTGATTTTGGCCTCCATTCCTTTACTATCAAGAACATTGCTACTGATAACAAGAGCGCCCCTATAGTTGGCAGACAATAACTACCCACATCAAACTGCTTGTGTGTATGATTGGTTACTGCTACCGCTTCAAAAACCAGGAGCGCAAGTCCCATCACTAAACAGATAATGCTGCACCACTTTCCATACCTGCGGTGCGCAAAATAGTCTCCAGCATAGAGATATACTAAACTATAAATGGTATAGAATCCACTATGTCCCCATGAAGGCATGGAGACAGATGGATTTACAAAAATAATCACATCCCATACAAAATTGTTCAAAAATGGGAATATCAGAAGTGCGATTATAATCAGCGTTCTGCACCAACTGGGTGCTTTATTCAAAAAGAATTGAAGGAAATATAACAACGCCAATGTGAAGAAAAACCAGTAGCGTGTTATACTAACTGAAGAGAAATATGAAAAATCATGATACCGCACCACAAAAAACAGCCTCAAAACCAGTCCCCAAAAGACACCAATAAACAACAGACGAGCTGTTTTGATCATATATGTTTTGAAGCTATAAGTGCGGTGTACCGTTAATGCTCCGTTCACCATGAAAAACAATGGCACACTACATGCAATAAACAGCCACAGGACTAAGGGGATTGTGGGATAAAAAAACTCACCCTCCTTATATCCAAAATCTATCAAAAACACATGATAAAGAACAACCAAGAAGGCACTTATTGCCTTTAAGGCATCATAGCCAAATATTCGTTCTTTTGCCATGGCTAATAAATTTTTAGGGCTATAAATATTGCTTACTCTTTTATTGCCAATTTCTTTTGTGTACCATTATCTCCACCAGAACTGATCAAATCCTCTGAAACCGGTAGATCCAAAATAGTAGACAAAGAACATGAAGAACATAAAGCCAGAATAAGCGAACAAGATAAGTGCAGTCTTGCGATCCTGATCTTTCCATAAATTCATACGTAGTAACGGATAAATAATCACAAGGGGATAGATAAACCATGCCAAATAAGCAAATCGGTTTGAATAAGCAGCTCGAATTACCATCAGCCAAAATGCATTACACAAGATGTAAGTGACCGCAATCACATGGTAGGTTTTATCTCTGAATTTTCGATAAATAGTCACATACCACACCATAATTAATGGGAATGCACTATATAAAAAGAAATCCAATCGGAAGCCAGTTCGATTAAACATTGCATCCTTTGCATCTTCACTGAATGACGTATATGTTGACATGCGATCATCAAAACCTAATGCCGCAAAAAAACGCTCGGCTAAAGGACCCGCTACAATTGATATAGCTAATGATGCTACCCAAAAACGCATGGCTGTTTTTGTGTCTTTTATCGCAAAAATAGAAGCCAATGACGCCACAATGGGTAGAGCCACACTACGATGAATTCCCATTGCTAAAAACATCAAAAAAATAGACAAGAACTTCTTAGGTTTGCCCTCTTGAGTCAAAAAGGCTATAGCCAACATCACCACACTACAGCCCATTCCATTTCGAATTCCATTCTCACCATATGATATAAAACTGAACGAAGTGAACATGAACATCATGCCTACCCACAAATTATTTTTGGTAAGTATGGACACGCTTAACAGCATCCCCATTACATAAACGAACTCAATGAACAAAAAGAATTCGTAGACAGTGAATCCGTTATGCTGAAAAAACACCATTATATCATGCCAAAGCCACTCTTTTGAAAAACTCGGATATCCGTAGACATAACGAGGAGCGAAAACTTTATACATATCAGCATAATTATTCATATCAACAAAGTCTCTATACAGAGGTCGCAAGCCCAAGAAATAAATGACTATGAAAGTCATAATAACAGCCACACCTTGTGAAGGGTCATGTCCATCTGAACGCAGAATCTTTTGTTCTCCTGAGCCAATATAATAAATGACATTCATCCAAATGACAATCAGCCAGAAGATGTACCAAACTGTATTATAATAATATGGTGCGACAAAGGTAATAGGTCCCATGTTCGTAATATATTAACTCCCGAATTAAATATTAAATTATCTTGGTCAAATTATGCCTTTTAATTGAGGTGGTCTACAAGTTAAACCCCAAAGATTTTATGGCATGGTAACCGCTTAATTAATTCATTGATCGGAATAAGAATAACTAGTATTGTTATAAATGAAACTGCAGCACGGAGTAATGACGTCCCGATACCTGGCGACTGAAACAAGCCAAAATGGGCAAAAATCAAACCACATGCGACAATTACAATGCGTGAATGCCACGCAAAGAGTATCATAGTGTTTTGACCAATGTAGGTGATAAAACGAGAGTGAATAACCGAAGCCATTGTCACTATAAACAAGATACCTGCAACAGCGGCAATCATTGTCATTAACTCATTGCCATAAAGGCCCATTGACATATCCAGTGAACATCCCGAAAGCATAATGCATGCTTTGGCTGCTATAGTATTAGCGAGTAGGCAGACCAGCAAAATGGTCGCCAACTTAATATTAGACATGGGTTCCACAAACCAGTCTCGAACTTTTTCCATGTGCATGAATCGATGCCCTAAATGGAAGAAGAATTGTGCCACAAATGCTACGTCAAGATTCCACGGAAGCGAACCATATCCTAAACGATATCTCAAAAAGCCAAATAGGCACAAAGCCAGTGAAGCAATCGTCACCGCACCGCGCCATCGGTTAAAGCACCAGTCAATGGCATAATAAATCAATTGCACCAGATAAAGTGCCGCTAAAAACCAAACAGTCCAATAATGCTCTTGAATTAAGAAAGAACGGAGCATATCAAGATAAGTCGATGCCGGCTCATTATACCACGCATACACAAAACAGTAGAACAAAGCAATACCCCCACCAAGAGAGAAATAAGGGATTACCAGTCTTTTAAACCTCAGCCAAGCAAACACCTTGAATGAATACTTCTCACAACCGGGATAAAGCAGACCGCTCAAGAAGAAAAACAGAGGCATTGCAAACGTGTGCATCCAAGCAGAAGCGAAAGGGATTCTCAGATGCGCAATAAACACGGACAACAATCCGATGCCTCTTGCAACATCAATCCAGAGCACACGACTTTTGTTCTGTTTCATCAACTAATATCACATTATGGCTCTAGTCAACCACTCCAAAAAGGACGACACTAGAAATAATTGAGAATTTATCTTCTATTCAAAATTGCCTTCGCTCCAGCAAACATTTGCTTGCGTTGAGATGCCGACAAGAGCAACAATGAAATAAAATAGGTTGACACTATTGCAGTAGCACCTCCTATCAAAATCAGCCTTGGCCACGTTCCTAAATCAAAGAAATGGTTTACAACCATCCCAATGCCAATGCAGATCATTAAGCATATATAGGACTTGAACATCTCAGGCCATAGTGCCGTATATTTACGATGAACGCAATAAGCACCAAGGGGAGCATTAAAGAAGATATTACGAATGAACCCCATGACAGCGCTAACACCCACAATCGCATATATACCAAGATTTGTGGTTTTCAACAATATGAAGACTATTGTCACATTCATAATGCCTGTCAAAATCAAGGCCATAGCTTGCCACTTCACTTTATCGGCAACCGTGTAAAGATAATTGGTAGAGCTAATCGCGCCACCTGAAAACAAGGGCAGCAGTACCAATATCGACAAGTAGTAAACTGTCTTCACATCAGTTGTAGGTGTCCATAATTGATAGAAAGGCAATCCAAAAGCGACCAAAAAACCAATGGGGATACAGGATATAATTGTCAAAAACTTGATGCTATTCTTCAACTCATGGAATAAATCATCAAACTTATCCAACGAATAAAGCTCAAGGAACCGAGGCGTAAACACATTGGCAAGAGTGAAGATGCACGTGGAGATCACTCCCGGAATCATCACTGCAACAGAAATCAAGCCCATTGCTGCTGCACTCACAAACAGGTTTGCAATTAACAGATCCAGCCCCTGCAATAGAACTATACTCAGCTGATTCAATGAATTCCAAACTCCAGAGGCCACGATTGTCTTAACTGATTTAAACGAAGAGTAATGATAGTTTAGTTTGACCTCTGGCGTCAGTCTCCTAGTATAAATGATACCCGATATCGCAATAAGAATAGTCGCGCACAATGTCGCGGTGCCAAGATAAACAATCGATGGGCGAAGCAGCCAGTATAATAAGATTAATATTGTTGCCTTGATGATATTGGAGATGATGGTTATCACCGATGACAAATCCAGTCGATTCTTGATGATAAAAACGCAACCAAAGACAGCAAAGATGACATTGCAGCACATGTTGAAGAAAACAATATAAAACAATGTCTTTACCTCAGTTACGATATCGGCTGGTACTGATATCAGCCTGTCAATATAATGGATAGCAATGCAACTGGGCAATAAGATGATTAAAGCGAACAGTAAATCGGCCACAAAGACTGAAGAGAAATAGCCGCTCGCCTTTGACATGTTACCCCGATGGTAATCGATGCCGATATACCGCGCTGCCATCGAATTCAGTGCAGTTGTTACGATTAATGCATAGTTCACAATGCTGTTAGCCAATCCCCAGAAACCAAATGTCGTCGAACCCACAGTCCTCACCAGATAAGAAGTGAGGAAGAAATTAATACCAAATTGAATCACGAGATTCAATGCGGTAGCAACTGTATTTACTGCGAATTGACGACTGGGCTGCATCTGCTATCGTAGTATTATCCCCTCAATTTATGCTTAACGATGTAGAACAGGGGACGATACAATTTTGCTTTCAAACAATACTTGACAATCAGCAAGCGTTTGCTCAAATCCTCATTGTTGGATTCAGAACATATCTGATGCCACACTTCATCACCGTTGAACAATGCGGATAAAGTATTTTTAACCTCATGTGATGCAGTGATATGCTTTCTGCACAAGCTAACTACCAGCAAGTCTATATTAAACAAAGCTGAATTAGCCGTAGCACGACGCTCTATCGGTTTGGATGCTCTTCTAATCTTTTCTTGATAAAGCGACCTCGTCTTCTGCCAAAAGTCGTGAGCATCAAAGTTTTTAATCATACTGGCCGTTACCGATCCAGTATTGGCGAAGTAATGATAAATCACATGATCATCGATATAAACACGTTGGCAGCGTTTTATCACATCGATGTTAAAAACTTGATCCTCCCACGGTTTCAAATTCTCAATAAGAGAAATACCGGCATTAAGGACAAGATCCTTCCTGACCACTTGTTTCCACATGTACCCATGCAGCCTGTCCCTATTCTTCAAGAAGCCAAATGCTTGAGGAAGAATGGTTTGATTAATGGATTCATCTTGATACAGCCCGGTCTTATAGGGAGGCTTCATCAACAATTCGCCACCACCCATGTGAACCATGTGTGCTGTTATGTACAGGTCACAATTCTGCTCTGAAATCACCTGAGCGGCATGGTCATATCCATTAGGTTCCAGATAATCATCAGAGTCACAAAAGCCCACATAATCACCATGGCACTCTTTGAGTCCTAACATGCGGGCACGGATATAACCTATGTTCTCCTTGAGCGTAAGAACAAAAAAACGGCTGTCTTTCCTCGCGTATTCGGCACAGATCTCGCCGCAACGATCAGGAGAGCCATTGTCGATCAGGTAGAACTCCAGGTCAGGATTCCTCAATGCCATCATGGAATCCAGCAAGCGCGGAAGGTCTTTCTCGGCCTTATATATGGTTGTTACAATGCTAATTCTCACCGCACAGGTCGATTATAATGCTTTATAGTCCTGAAAGGACATCAGGTTCCTGTCCTTGTCGCTGATAATGAGGTTCTCTTCTCCTCCAATGGCTTCAAATGGCCACTCGATATTCAGGTCAGGGTCGTTGTACATGATACCTGAGTCGCCCTCACCATAGAATACCTCGCCACACTTGTAACTGACTATCGAATCATCAATTACGAGATACCCATGACCGAAAAACTCGGGCACAAGCAATGACAGCGTATTCTCGCCCGTCAGATGGAAGCCTCTCCACTGTCCGAACGTGGGTGAATCAGGACGCAGGTCGGCTATCACGTCATACACGTGGCCGCTCACACAGCGAACAAGTTTAGCCTGTTGTTTCACCAATTGGAAATGCAAGGCGCGGATCACGCCGCGTTTTGACACCGTGTAAAACACTTCCTTTAAGTCGTAATCAATGCCGTTGGACTTAAAAGTGTCGATATTGTAATCCTTGATGAACCCGCCACGCTCATCAGTAGCATGGAAAGGCTTAATCAAGTAAGCGCCCTTCAGGTCCAGTTCCTGGAATTCAAACTTCTGTATCATTCTCTTGTCACCTTTAGATGGTTTTGAGCCACTCCATTGTCATTCTCGTACCCTCGGCAAAAGGCACCTGTGGTTTAAATGAACAATCCTGTTCTAACTCAGAAGTGTCAAAAGCCGACAGCGGCAGGTTAGTGCCCGTGAACGGCACATCGCCAAACAACGGAACAGCATCGGGTGCCAAAGCTTGCTGCATCTCAAGAATAAACTCCCTGAGAGGGCGCGCATTACCACTACCAATGATGTATTCCTTGAACGGCACTCCATCTTGAGCTACCGCATAAAAGGCTCTCGCTACGTCGGTCACATACACAAAATCATAATTCTGGGTACCTGCAGTGAACTGCAACGGCTCACCATTGATGATTTTGCGCAGGGTTGTATTCACAAACCTGGGGGAAAGTTCCCCCACCCCATAGGCATTAGTGATCATGGGCCATAGCAAATCAATGCCAATGTTAGCAGCTACCGCTTTACACATGCAATGGGCAATGTGTTTACCCATGCCATAGATGTAACCCATTCCAGGGCGGCTGCCCTGAGTATGTATAGCCGCCTCAACCTCACGCTCCATGATACTACCCGCACACACAAATCGCTCGCAACCAAGTTGCTTGGCCGCCTTCATGCACTCTACAGTGGTGAGTGCATTTTGCATCTGCAGGTTGTAATCAGTCCTTTGGGGGCCAGCCGAACCAGCCCACGCGAAATGCACAAAAGTATCATATTCTCCAACGCCTGCCACTTGACTCAACAACGACACGTCACTGATGTCCAGGCATTTATATTTCAACCCATCCTGAGGTTGCAATCGGCGCGGATTGTCAACGATATCTATTGCGAGTACCTCAATGCCGTGATCTAGGAAACACTTGACAGTGTTACTCCCAACAAAGCCATCGGCACCAGTAATAATAGCTCTTTTCATCGATTAAAGGGTATTTAGATAATCTTCAATCTGCTTGTCCATACAAGCATTCACATCGCCACCAGCTTGCCAGCATTTGCTCCATTCAACGACTTTATCGATAGCCGTGTCCAAATTCCAGCGTGGTGACCACCCAAATATGGACTTTATCTTTGAGCAGTCAAGTTTCAGGAAATTAGCCTCATGAGGTCCCTCACTGGTCGCAGGCGTGGTCCATGACAGACCTTCACCCCAATGCTTGACAAAGGTATCGACCAATGCTCCGGTCTTGAAACAATCCTGATCATCAGGCCCGACGTTATACCAACCGGCATACTTACCATCCTCGAACTGCTTGGCGCAAATCATCAGATAGGCAAACAGCGGTTCAAGCACATGCTGATAGGGTCTCGTTGAATGAGGATTACGCACGATAATCTCCTGATGGGCAATTGCCGCACGCACGCAATCGGGCACGATGCGGTCATTGGCAAAATCGCCACCGCCAATCACATTGCCGGCGCGAGCGGTCGAAATTGCTATTTCACCATCAGCAAAAAAACTGCTCTTGTAGCTGTGAGTCACCAATTCGGAGCACGATTTAGAGTTGGAATAAGGGTCAAAGCCATCGAGCATTTCGTCCTCGCGATAGCCCCATGGCCACTCACGATTGAGATACACCTTGTCGGTGGTCACATTAAGGAATGACCGCACCGACGCGCTCTGCCTCAAGCACTCCAGCACATTGACCGTTCCCATGACATTGGTCTCATAGGTGTAACGAGGCTCCTTATAGCTGTCACGGACTATGGGTTGAGCCGCCAAATGAAGGACAATCTCAGGGCAAGCCTCTTCAAAGGTCTGCTTCAAGTGGTCAAAGTCACGGATATCGCCAATCACCGAATGGCAGACTTTATCAATTCCGGCAATCTCAAATAGAGCGGGATTGGTTGTTGGTGCCAGTGAGTAGCCCGTGACATCGGCTCCGAGCCTGTGAAGTAGTAGACACAGCCATGAGCCCTTGAAACCAGTGTGACCGGTTACAAGCACTCTCTTGCCGCGATAAAAGTTCAGATCAAACTCCATGATATTTTTACCTGATCAATCCCAAAGTTTCCAGGGTGCCTGGCCTGAAGCCCACAAGCGCTCGAGCTTCTCTTTCTCTCGCAGGGTGTCCATACACTGCCAGAAGCCCTTGTGGACATATCCCATCAGCTGATGGTCACGAACCAATCCGTTCATCGGCTCTTTCTCAAAGATGATGTCATCACCCGAGATGTAATCAAACAGCGCAGGCTCAAACACCATGAAACCGATGTTGATCATATCATCGTCCTGGTCGCTCTTTTCACGGAAGGCCTCCACATCGCCATTTCCCGAGAGCTCAAGTACACCCTTATTTTGGCTGAAATTGTACACCGATACAGTGCCTAATTTCTTGTGAGCCTTGTGGTACTCGAGCAACTCCTTGACATTGATGTCACCAACGGCGTCGCCATAGGTCAACATGAAGGTCTCGTTACCCACGTAATCCTTGATGCGCTTCACGCGACCGCCAGTCTGTGTATTCAGTCCAGTGTCGATAATCGTAACCCGCCATGGTTCTACATGCTTGCGATGAACAATCAGCTCATTGCCCCGAGTGAAGTCAAAGGTCACGTCAGAGGTGTGCAGGAAGTAGTCGGCAAACCACTCCTTGATCACGTGCTGCCGATAGCCGGCGCATATAATGAAATCATTGAAACCATAATGGGAATACACTTTCATGATGTGCCACAAGATGGGCATACCACCAATTTCCACCATAGGTTTCGGACGGAATTGAGACTCCTCGGAAATGCGGGTACCGAAACCGCCCGCAAGGATCACGACTTTCATGCTCTTTAGGTTTTAGGGTTTAAAGTGAGTCAAAGAATTCTTCATATTTATCTACCAGTGACTGGGTTGTAAGCGGTGGTGCCGCCTGGATTGCTGTCCTATACTGGGCAATTCTTTCCCGATGTGACAGCAGGTCCTTGAGGCCCTGGTAAATAGCCTCATCATCGTTGGGCACGATCATGCCAAATTTGCCATCCTCGAGGATTTCCTCCATTCCCGAGCAGTCGGTCGTAAACACAGGAACACCAAGGGCAATGGCCTCGGTTGTCGCGGTGCTATAACCCTCGCGATAGGATGAGCAAAGGAACAAGTCCATCTTGGAGACATACTTGTAAGGATTAGGGTCAAATCCCAGCAACTTGACATGGTCAGACAGGCCATTGTCGGCAACAAGTTGCTCCAGGTTGTTACGTTCAGGTCCGTCACCCAGAATATGCAGCCTCACATCATCGATCAAGCCTGTGTTCTCTAAACGCTTAAACGCCTTGATCAATCGATGGAAGCCCTTGTGGGCAAACAGCCTGTTCACAGCACACAAGTTTAATGCCTTCTCGGACAAATCAATGGAAATGTCCTCTTGGGACATTCTCTTGATTTTGTCAAAATCATTGACGTTGTGGATAACCTGAACAGGGACCTTGATTTCGGGGAACAAGTTCACGAAGTTCTCCCTTGTGCGCTGAGCCACGAACACCACTCTATCGAGTTTATTGTAGGCCGTCACCATCTCGACTTCGTCGCGGAAACCGGCGCAAGGCGTCGAACGCTCGTCAAACTCGATATGCACCCAACCCACTTTTTTTGTGTCCTTGTGAGGGCATGCCGCAACGATGCGCGTTGGAGAGTTCTCCAGATAGGCAATTTCTATATCATAATGCCCCCTAACAAACAACCAGTGCCAAAAGCGTCCCGGCAAGGCCTTCATCATCGTGTTAAAGCCCTTGAACTCACGCTTGAACACGCAACTATATTTCACGCCATCGGGAACGTCCTTGACATAGGGGCCAGTCCCGAAAATAGTCTTTAAAGTGACGTCATACTTGTTGAGGTTCAAGTACTTGAGCAGGTTCACCAACACACGTTCAGCGCCCCCACCTTGCAGGTTATAATGGAAAATTAAAATTTTCTTTTTCTTCATCTTGCCACAAGAATTAAGATCCTTGTCGTTGTGACTGCTTGCCAATAATCAGTCGGCATGCAGCCTTAAGCGTTTCGGCTCTTTTTCAACCGGGCCACCTGCCTGTCCATGAACCTGTTATATACCCAGGGCAAGTGATAGAAGCACAGCAAGCCATACTTCATGGTGCCAGCCTTAACGCTAGCCATATACTCACCGATGGTGTTCTTGTAGATGGACTTGCTGATGGATTTCACCTGATCGTCAAACCGGGTGTTACGGGCATTATACCTCGTGTGAAGGAGCACTTTGTACATCTTCACCAGACACCAAGCCCGGTAATCGGTTTTGTCTTGAGGGATATCGTTGAGACACAAGACATAGGAGTTCATTCGATCAACCTGGGTGTGGTTAATCTCCTGATGAGTCATTGAGGACTGGTGTTGTATCCAGTAGTACATCTCCTCCTCGACACACACCGCCTTGTTCATCCTGAGGCTCATCTGCAATGACCACTCCAGGTCCTCGCTCCCCGTGTCCTTGAAGCGCAAGTCTTGAGCCAGATGGCTCTTGTACAGCTTGTTCCATACGACGATATACTGGAACTCGTCCACGCTGGTGCCAAACAGTCCTCTAATCATCTCACTTTGTGAGACCACTTTGCGGCTAGCTGACAGGCCCAGCTCTTTGTTGGCAATGAATTTGTCCTGTCCGCCATCGGGGACTTGAATGCCGTAAACCATTGACACATCATAGTCACCACCAGCAAGAGCATCCATGAGCACGGCGAGCGTATTAGGATGGATCACGTCATCGCCATCAACAAAAGTGATATAATCGCCAGTAGCCGCTTCCAGTCCAGTGTTTCTAGCCTGTGAAACCCCGGCGTTAACCTTGTGAATGACCTTGACTCGCCCATCGGCCTGGGCAAACTGGTCACAGATCTCACCCGAACTATCCCTTGACCCGTCATCGACCAAAATCACCTCGAGGTCCTGATAGGTTGAGCCCAAGATGCTCTTGATGCAAGGACCAAGAAATTTCTCGATGTTATAGACGGTAACGATGACTGAAATCATTCGCGTTCAGGGTGTTTACATCACAGGATATAACAAGGGTCACCAATCCTTGGGGAACCAGTGAACAAGTGGAGAGCGGGTAAAGCTGTAGACACTATCACAGTAGTCATTATCAGCGAGTTACCTGTATATGTCCAAAATCATATAACGGCTGATGCGCCATTTCACGCGCACGTAAAGCCTTCTATTATGAAATTGCAAAATTACGTTTTTTCTCTGAGGTACGCAAAAAACACGGTCAAAATTCTGAGAAAATCTCTCCCAGCAGAGGCATCACCACCAAGGACACCGCGTCTCAAGGCGCCCGCACCATGTCATAAACATACAGACGAAGCAAATCTTTATCATATATTTAGAAGTTGAGACCACGAGTCGAAGCATGGGAACAATTACTATTTTCCACCAGTGAGAATGCGCCGTCTTCACAAAAAGCAGTCACCATTTCGAAGATGGATTGTAAGGATTTAATTAAATTTTGGTCGAAATTGTGATTTTTAACACTATTTTTTATCGATTTTATTAATGTGTTTTTATTTTTGCAAGTTGAAATTAATGAGAGAGCCAACCATTCAAGTTGAGCATTTCTCACATTGTTTTCTTTCAGAAAGTGCACTTTAACCAAATTGAATTTTGATTCTAATTTAAATAATTCTTATTATTATGAAAAAACTATTACTAACACGAGTTTGTTTGGCCATGCTGCTTGCGCTCCTGGGCACAAGCCATGCAGTGGCCAATGTTACACTCAGCACCACCAATTTCCCTGACGAGAGTTTCAGGAACGCCGTGGCCGCCGCTACTGGCGTCAGCGTGGGAGACACGTTTGACGAGAGCACGCTCACCACGCTTGACGTGTCGGGCAAAAACATCCAGAGTATCGTGGGTGTTGAATTGCTCAGAGCTCTAACGAAGTTTGTTGCTGCCCATAACGACATCCAGTTTGCAAACTTCACCAACAACCCTCACCTGGAGTGGCTCGATTTGAGCTACAATGATGATTTGCGAGGTTTTAACTCCACATTAGGAAGTGGAACGGCATCTAACCACTGGATCACGCTGACCAATAACATGCCCTTAAAGCACTTGGATTTGTCCAATTGCAACATCGGTTATTTTGTAGCTATTTATAATGGCTACCATGTCACCTCTCTAACATGGCTGAGCCTTGCCAACAATCCTGCGATGCACGGCTGGTCAGATGGCATTGCTGTTCAAACGGGGCTGGAATACTGTGACTTGAGCAATACCGCTCAGACATCGACCAGTCTCGCCTTCACAGCAAGTCACAACAAGCTGGAAACGCTGATTCTCAAAGGAAACAGCAGTTTTGGCTACAGCAGTTGTTTCCAGTACCTGAGCGCACTCAAGTATCTGGATATCAGCAATTGTGATATCTATTTCCGCGAGGGATCCTCTACCTACTATTTATTGCATTACCTGACCCCGACCAATAATCCGAACCTGGAGACGCTGCTTGTGGGAAACTCCAAACTCGGCGGCAACACCGAAGGCTTGAGCAATTTCCCGAAGCTGAAAGTTGTGGACATATCTAATAATCCCAATGCGACCCAATTCTGGGTTAACCAGTGTCCCATGCTTGAGAAAGTGGACATCACGGGGTGCACGGGTCTCACCTACCTGAACCTGATTGAAGACCAGTTGCCCCCCAGCAGCGGATTCACACTTGAAACCGGGTCGACCAACTACACATCGCTGACGACCGCTTCACTCAACGGCAACCGGTATGGTTCGGTGGGCGATGCGATGAGCGACCTCAGTGGCATTAACTCACTGGTAAACCTGTACTTGGAGAGCAATAGCGGCTTTGATGGACTGGACTACACGTTGAGCGCTAGCGAGTGTGGCGGTTTGCATGGATTGGACCTCGGGCGAAACAACTTCAAGAGTTTTAAGGCCGATGCCCTCCCTTCCACGTTAACGACATTGCTCCTAGGGAACAGCACGACACTGGAGAGCGTGGAGATCCACAATGCGCCTGGCCTTACTAGCCTAGGTACCACCAATGGCCTTGGAGGCAATGTGGGACTGTACCTGCTTGGTAACACGGCGTTAACTCACCTCGACCTTGAGAGCATCAGCAGCCCGTTGGACGTGACCGCGCTTAGCAATTTGACGGATTTGACTTATCTGAACCTGGGCAACACGGGTCAAGCCCAAACCAGTAGTTTAGGACTGACCTCTTCACACACCAACTTGGATACGCTCATCCTGAGGGGTAACAGCAGTTTTGGCTACAGCAGTAGCATCCAGTACCTGAGCGGCCTCAAATATTTGGACATCAGCAACTGTGATATCTTCTTCCGCACGGGCGGCTTGCTTGACTACCTCACGCCGAGCAATAACCCCAACTTGGAAACCTTGTTGTGCAGCAACTCAAGGCTTGGCACGAGGACCGAGGGTCTTGACGGTTTCCCCAACCTGAAAACAGTTGACGTATCAAATAATGTCACAAGTGGCACCATTGATATGACCCAATTTTGGGTAAACGGCAGTCCGTTGCTGGAGACGCTGGACATCAGCGGCGATAGCGAACTCACCTACCTGAAACTGAACAACGACAACCTGCCACGAACTGACTTCAGCCTGGTGGGCAGCGAAGATTGCACGGCACTGCGTAGCCTGTACCTGAACGGCAACAACTATTCATCGGTTGCCGGCGCCACCCAGGACTTTAACAGTATCCCCAACCTGGCGTTCCTGTATCTGCAGAGTAACAGCGGATTCCTCGGTGGTCCGTTGACTATGGGCCCCACCGACTGCGGCAATCTCTCGGGCATTGACCTAGGCAATAACGGTTTCACGAGTTTCAGCGCTCCCAGTTTGCCCAGCACCTTGACCGCCCTGATGCTGGGTGATAATCCCAACATGACACGCCTGGAGATGCACAACAATCCTGGCATTACCAAGATGACCTCTGACGCCGTCATGAGTGATGGCAGCGGTCTGTATCTGCTGGGAAACACCGCCTTAACCTACATGGACATCAGTGGTGACAGCACCCAATGCAACTATTTCCAGCGCATCGGCAACAACTTCTCTCTCGAGAATGTACCCATCGACACCATCAAGGGACAGTACAACAAGTTCTATACATTCAGGAACCTGACGACCGTGCCTGGTGACATCTATGAGGTCAGCAGGAGGGTCACTTATGAATACAGCCTATCTGACACCCTGCCCAATCCAGCGAACTATTACTCGGCTTACTGGCCGACCATGGCAGCATGTCCTGACAGTGCCTCGCTGGAACAGTTGCCTAGGCTAGAGTATCTGGACTTGAGCCACTGCCAGTTGAAAGACTCGGTCTATTTGCACAAGAACACCGAGTTGCGCTACCTTGACGTGAGCCACAACCGTACCATTGCCCGCTACACCACGTCACAGGACAAGGGTAAGGGCTATCGCGACTCGGGCGGCAGCACTACTGTCACTAACCGCAATTATCCTGACTACAAGAAATACTTGTGGTTGGCCAACACCCAGCGCAGGTACCCCTACAGGCAAGAGGCCTATGACCAGGAGTACTACACCATGGACTATAACGACACCACTGGCTTGTATATCCTTGACCTGATGGACAACGACAAGCTGGAGTACCTCGACATCAGTTACACGGGCATCGAGCAAACGGCCTTGACCCATTGCCACGTCTCCAACGCCCGCTTCATCTGGATTCAGGACTTGCACAACCTGAAGTATTTCTATGCCGACTACAACGGCATGCGCTCCATGGGTATCGGCACCCGTAACGGCAAGCATCACAAGGAGGCACTCAAGTCGCTCGAGAGGCTGTCGGTCATCGGCATGCGCGGTGCCGACATCACTACGATGCAGGGCTCCATGAACTTCCTGAACAATGGCCGGTGTCCTAATCTCCACTATGTCAACATCTCTTATTCTGATTATGACTCCATCGGTGTTGAGAACCCAAGCATCGACACGCTCATCATCCGCGGCAACCCGATCCATCACCTCAATGTGCAGAAGGTTGATAACATCACCTACATTGATGCCCGTGAGTGCGCTTTCAAGCAGCGAGGCTATGATCCCGAGACCAACAGAACCGTTGCCATCCCCGACACACTTACTCAGGTATTTAAATGGACATATTATAATGTGAATCCTCCTGTTACCATAGACTCGGTCCAGCTCATCACGATGAACGGAGCACGAGACAACGGCCAATACAGCGGCAATATCACGACGCCATATAGCGGACTGCGGAGCATCAGGGCCCACCACCGGCCCAAACTGACGACGCTGCTGGTCAACAACAGTAATGCCCTGACCGATGTGTACTGCCACTTTGATCCCAAGCTGACAAAGATTACCGGATTTGACGACCTGGCCTACCCCAAGGACTCGGTGGACTTAGCGCTAGGTTATGGTGCTGACGCTGACTCGCTGAACCTCGTTTGGGTCAATGACGATTACTCGCTCATTGAACTCAACCTGAGCAAAAACGACAACCTGAAGTATCTGCACGCCTATAACGACAAGGCACTGGGTGACGCACTGGGCACCAGTGGTATGAACCTGATTCCCAACGACAAACTCATCTGCTCATGGGTATCTAACTCGAACCTGAAGGCCTTCACCAACCAGGCCATCACCCTCGACACGCTGTGGATTTGGCAAAATCCCGAATTGGCCCAGCTGGATGTGACGGCCAACGAGCGGCTGAGGCGGTTTGACCTGCACAACTGCATGGTGCGCAACCTGGATGTGAGCCACAACCCGATGCTCATCGACTTTAACTGCTGCAACATGGACAGTATCAACCATGACACCCAGCAATCGATTTGGCCAAGCTACACCAAGTATGGCTATGAGTTCCCGGGTGCTGTCCCCACGGCCATCAACGAGCCCGGCAAGAACAGTATCGCCGACCTGAATTTCTCGAGCAAGAACCTGCAAACCGTGAAGGCCGACAACAATGACTTGTATTGCATGAAAGGACTTGACGGGAACAGCAACTTGAAGGTACTGACCTATGCCCACAACCACATCAACGCCATTGACCTGAACGGATGTGACAACATCACAACCTATGACTGCACGCACAACGGGCGCGGATACTTTGAGTCAGAATACTCGAGGTGGACCCAACGCCAGCCTGATGGGACTGATTTAGACACCTACCATCTCTATTACCTGCAGCTCGATCCTGACGCGGGTGATGAGATTGACCAGTATTATGACTCATTCCTGGGGTACAAGGCCGGTTATGACTCGATTGCGGGCATCAGTGACAACAACCGCGTGCGCGTCTTCGACGCCGACGGTTTTGATCCCGACATGGTCCAATCCTTCACTGTTAATGCCAGTGGTCCCCACCAAGGCACACGCACCTCGGCGCCCCGAAGGGAAGATGTGGTTTGCGGCTCGGACACCGAGCCCGATCCCAGCAAGATCTATGGCAAAGTCGCATTCCTCGACATGTATGACAACACCGATTTCCCCAATCACCAGTACATCGAGTACAAGTACTATGATGGCAGGAACGCATCCACACGCAGCCAGGGCGAGACATCCACGTTCTACATGGTGTGGATGGCTCCACAAGACCCAACTGATGTCAAGGAAATCACCGAGGACGGCTTGACCGAGGTCACTGTGGTGAGCGAGCGCTATTATGACATAGGGGGTGTTGAGCACAGCGAGCTCATCGACGGCGTGAACATCGTTGTTCGCCAGATGAGCGACGGCTCGACCCAAACCATCAAAATCGTCAAGTAGCGGCTGGCGTTGGCCACATTAAATAACGAGGGCGCCCGTCAATCCACGAGCGCCCTTGTTAATTGATTTTGAGCTGATTTTTTTGAAAAAAGGCAGAAAAAGTTTTTCCAGTTCAAAAAAACGTTGTACCTTTGCGCGCCATTACAAAAATTGGGCGTTTACCACCGCCACAAAATTGTATTGTTTAACATTTTAAAGATATATCGAAAAAATGAAGAAGGATATCCATCCCAGCAACTATCGCGAGGTTGCTTTCAAGGACATGTCTAACGAGGAGGTTTTCATCACTCGCAGCACTGTGAACACCAAGGAGACCATCGAAATCGACGGTACCACCTATCCCCTGGTTAAGCCTCGTCGACACCGCAGGTCGCGTGGACAAGTTCATGCAGCGCTACGGCAACCGCAAGAAGAAATAAGAAGACAAGACAGCATCACTGTCGTGAGCGCTCGCGGCAGTTACTACAAGACACAGCGGCGCGCCCTTCCCAATCGAGGAGGGCGCGCTACTTGTTATATTCTTCACCTTTTAGGTCGGTTTTATGAATCACTAGGGAATGATGACACAGTCATTTTGTTATTTCACCGATGGTTCAACGTCCAAACAAAGTGTCCAACAATATAACTCATGACGTCATTTCAACAGAGCCTCAATAAACGCACCGGGTCTCTGAACCTCAAGAACTATCAAACAAATCATCATCGCCATGAAAAACAGCAAGGGCAGCAACATCGACCGCCACACACCTCGTTCCTTCCAGCTCCTGCGGTTAATGGCATCGGTCAACGACAGCAATGTGCCAAGTACAGCGGCAAACTCCATTAAAACAAAAATCGGACGGTAATGACGTTCGATGATAAAACCGTCAGGCTTCTGGATAGCAACAACAATCATAACCAACATGAGAAACGACAAAACAATAGTGGCCACAACAGCGGCCACACGCCAAAGAGTTCCCCGCCTGCTATAACCGAACAGTTGCTTGTAATCCAAAACCACCATTAGAGGCAGAAAGCATGCCGAAATCGCCCATGCCTGCTGGCCATTCATACCGATCCAAAGCAGGGCAAGTGATAAGACAAAATTCCAGATGAAGAACTGTATGCTCGTGAACACCTGGACGAAGAAGCCCTGGGGCAAAGTATGGCGAGGATTGCGTGGAGCATGCCTGAAGATAAACCAGGTGGGCAATATCAAAAACGAGAAAAGGAACAGGACGCCCCACTCGGCATGGGTTGCCAGCCAGCTGATAGCACTATCCACATAATACGACACACCCGTTGATGTGATTGCTTCCGGCAGATCGTTTACGTCATCTCCCCAATAATCCGGAAACAAAAACCGGCCGATGAAATAGACAAGCAATGTTACAATCACCAGCATCTTCACGGGAGGGAAACTCACCTGCCACTTTCCGTTAATGTAATCGCTGATAAAATAGCCCGGCCTCCACAGCAGCTGCCACACCGAATAGGGCAACGAGCGGCTACCCAAGCCGAACAGGTCCATCAGTCCGTCTCTAACGGTTTTCCACGTGATGCGCCCAGCCCTTGACTTTTGTCCACAACGCGGACAGAAGGCACCAGCATACTCTTGGCCACAGTTGCAGCAGCAGTGCATTTCACTGCCTAATTCCTCGTATTGACGCGGATTGTGCTGCCAATCAACGAATCGCCGGTATAGCCGCTTCAGGTTCATCAAATGGTGGGTTATTACGAAAGTTCTTCGGACTTAGAGATCGTGTCGTCTTGAGGGACCGGAACGGTCTCGACAGGTTGGGTGAGGGCACGGCGCACGCGGCGCTCGGCCAGATATTCCTGCAGGCTGGTGAAGTTGAACAGCAGCAGGCAAATGCCTGTCATGAGCACCACCATCGGGATATTCTCGCGCAACGATGTCACCATGAGCGACAGCATGCCGCACAATGTCACAACAATCGGACACAAGAAATACCAACCCTTGATGTTCAAGCTATTGCGGGACAATAGCAGATAAATGATGTGGAACAACCCCAACACAATGAGCAGGACACCCATCAACAGTTGCAGGATACCATCAAACAGGGAGGCTTTGATCATCATCACGATGCCGAAGCACAGTCCTCCCACGGCGGGCAGTACACCCATGTAATCTACACTGGTGCGAGCATCGGCATGGCGCATGGCCACCATGACCAGATAGGCAATGGCAGGAAGCAGGAACATCGCCCCGATGACACGTGAGCCCCACAAGAGGATATTAGGCACGGTATGAAACACAATGAGCGTGATGCCGGCAAGCAGCAAAATCACGTTAGTAAGGAGGTTTATACTGAGCTTTTTCATCGAAAACAATAAGTAAAACAAAAGTTGTTAATAATTTTTCCACAAAAATATTTTAAAAATCACTATCATCAAAAAATATTCCACAAAAAGTTTGTAACTTTGCGCTTAATGGAAGAGCGCAAGCACATAGTCGCCATTATCAATCCCGTGTCGGGCACGGGGAACAAGGATAAGATTCCCCGCCTGATTGACACGGTGGTTGACCACGAGAAGAACGATGTGCATGTCGTCATGAGCGAGCGTCCAGGTCATGCCCGCGAGTTGGCGGCACAAGCTGTCAGCGACCATGCCGATGTGGTGGTCGCCGTGGGCGGCGATGGCACAGTCAACGAGGTGGGCAGCGCCCTGTGCAAGAGCAAGACGGCCCTCGCCATTGTCCCCGTGGGCTCGGGTAACGGCCTGGCACGCCACCTGCGCATCTCCATGAACGCCAGTCGCGCCCTGCAGGTGCTCAACAACGGTGTGGTGGGCGAGTTTGACTACTGCACCGTCAACGGCAAACCTTTCTTCTGTGTTTGCGGCATGGGATTTGACGCTGCCGTCAGCGACAAGTTCTCCCACGAGGGCACACGAGGTTTTATCACCTATATCAAGACGGCACTCACCGAGTACATCAACTACAAGCCTCAGGCCTACAAAATTGATATCGATGACAAGAGCATGACCGACAAGGCTTTTGTCATCGCATGCTGCAATGCGGCCCAATATGGCAACAATGCCTATATCGCCCCGCGTGCGACGATGCAGGACGGACTCATCGACGTGACCGTGATGCATCCTTTCAGTCCTGTTGCCAGCCCGCTGCTTGGTGCCAGGTTATTCTTGCGGCAACTCAACATCGACAACCACGTGAGCATCTTTCGCGGTAAGCATGTGGCCATCGAGCGCCGTCACGACGATGTCATCCACATCGATGGCGACCCGGTCATGATGCCGGCAAGAGTCGTCATCGAGAACGTGAGAAAGGGCATACGCATACTAGTGCCACAGTCACTGCCTGATGATGTTTAGCCCATTACAACCAGTATTATCCGAAAAGAATTACCAAAACATAAATAACCCTATACAGAATAGCAATGAGTTATCTGAAATTTGATAAAAACCTGATGATTAACCTTGAGCAATCACTGCCCAAGGAGATGTTGCGAACCAATCAATCGGGCGCCTATCACTGCACCACCATTGTGGGATGTAACACCCGCAAACAGCATGGCCTGCTGGTGATACCCGTTCCCGAACTTGATGACAACAACCATGTGCTACTGTCCTCGCTCGACGAGACCGTTATCCAGCATGGTGCACCGTTCAACCTGGGGTTGCACCGCTACAAGGGTAACACCTATAGTCCCAATGGGCACAAGTACATCCGCGAGTATGACTGTGAGCGCGTACCCACAACCACTTACCGCGTTGGCGGCGTAATCCTGAAAAAAGAGAAGATTTTCATCACTCATGAGAATCGCATCCTCATCCGTTACACCCTGGTGGATGCCCACTCGGTGACCACATTGCAGTTCAGGCCGTTCCTGGCCTTCCGCAACGCCAATGACCTGTGTGTTGAGAACGCAGTCGCCAGCCGCGACTATCATGAGGTGGCCAACGGCATCGCCACATGCATGTATGAAGGCTACCCCACCCTGTACATGCAGATGAACCACAAGCCCAAGTTTGTGTTTGACCCGCACTGGTATAAGAACATCGAGTATACCAAGGACCAGGAGCGCGGCATTCCCTACAGTGAGGACCTGTATGTGCCCGGCTACTTTGAAGTCGAGATCAAGAAGGGCGAGCCGCTCATCTTCTCGGCCGGCATCGAGGAGGTGAACACCCGCACGTTGACCAAGATGTATGAGGACGAGATCAAGCCACGCACCCCGCGCACCAGTTTCTACAACTGCATGAAGAACAGCGCCAAGCAGTTCTATATCACCAACGAGGACGGTCATTACCTGCTCGCCGGCTATCCCTGGTTCAAAATCCGAGCCCGCGACGAGTTTATCGCGTTGCCGGGTTGTACGTTGTCGGTTCACCACCGTCAAGACTTTGAGCTCATCATGGATACCGCCATGCGCGCCCTTAACGACTGGATGCGCGACGGGAAGCTGGACAAGCACCTCGACGGACTTGACCTGCCTGATGTGCCACTGTGGGCCATCTGGGCCGTGCAACGCTATGCCCATGACCTGAATGCTGATGCAGCAAGAGAGCGCTATGGGGCTCTCGTCAAGGACCTCATCACCTTTATTGCCGACGGCAAGCATCCTGGCCTGACCTTGCATGACAACGGCATGCTGAGCACCGATGGCACGCTGCGTCCCGTATCGTGGATGAATAGCACCCACCCCAACGGCACACCGCTCATTCCGCGCACGGGTTACCTGGTGGAATTTAATGCCCTGTGGTATAATGCCCTACGTTTTGCAGTTGAAGAGTTGTTTGCAGGCCAAGACGAGGAGAAGGCCTTTATTGAGCGGTGCAACGACATCGCCACTAAGTGCAAGCCCTCGTTTATCGAGACGTTCTTGAACGACTATGGCTACCTGTATGACTATGTAAACGGTGATTACACCGACCTGAGCGTTCGTCCCAACATGATTATCGCTGTGGGTACCGACTATAGTCCGCTGGACCGCCGCCAGCGCAAACGCGTGCTGGACATCGCCACAAGAGAGCTACTCACGCCTAAGGGTCTGCGCACCTTGAGTCCCAACAGCTACGGTTACATACCCTGGTATCTCGGCACCCCCGAGGAGCGCCAAACGGCCTATTATGCCGGCAGCGCTCGTCCCTGGTTGATGGACTTCTACAGCAAGGCCTACATCCGCGTGTTCGGGCTGAACAGCATCTCGTTTATCGAGCGCATGATGATCGGCTTTGAGGACGAGATGAAGGAGGGCTGCATCGGGTCGCTGAGCGAGCTCTATGACGGCAACCCGCCATTCATCGGCCGCGGCGCCGTTAGCTTCGCCCCCAACGTTGGTGGCATCCTGCGCGTGCTACGCACATTCAAGAACCTTCACATCATTGACGAATAAAACCAATAACTATATGAAAGCATTAATGTTTGGCTGGGAATTTCCTCCTCACATCCTGGGAGGACTGGGAACAGCGAGTTACGGCCTCACCAAGGGCATGTGGGAGAATGGCGACATGGACATCACGTTTGTCATTCCCAAGCCCTGGGGCGACGAGCCCAAAGATTTTGCTAACATCATCGGCGCCAACAGCACACCCGTGGCCTGGCGCGACGTGAACTGGGATTATGTGGAGAGCCGCATAGGCAAAGTGATGGACCCGCAGATGTACTTCAACCTGCGCGACCACATTTACGGCGACTTTAACTACATGAGCACCAACGACCTGGGATGCATCGAGTTCTCGGGCCGTTACCCTGAGAACCTGCTCGAGGAGATCAACAATTACAGCATTGTGGCGGGCGTGATCGCACGAACCATCGATTGCGACGTCATCCACTCCCACGACTGGCTCACCTATCCTGCCGGCATCCACGCCAAGCAGGTGACGGGCAAGCCACTGGTGATCCACGTGCATGCCACTGACTTTGACCGCAGCCGCGGCAACGTCAATCCCACGGTATTCAGCATCGAGAAGGATGGCATGAACAATGCCGACCACATCATCACCGTGAGCAACCTCACGCGCCGCACCGTCATCGAGAAATACGGTATCAGTCCCGACAAGGTGACCACTGTCCACAACGCAGTGGAGCCGCTTAACGAGGAGTTGCTCAACCTGGAGGCGCCTCCCGGCAAGACGAGCAAGGTTGTGACCTTCCTGGGACGCATCACCATGCAGAAGGGTCCCGAGTACTTTGTTGAGGCTGCCGCCCAGGTGCTTCACAAGGTGCATAACGCACAGTTTGTCATGGCAGGCAGTGGTGACATGATGGACAAGATGATACGCCTTGCCGCCAAGCGCGGCATCGCCGACCGTTTCCACTTCACGGGCTTCCTGAAGGGCAAGCAGGTGTATGAGATGCTGGCCGCCAGCGATGTGTATATCATGCCCTCGGTGAGCGAGCCGTTTGGCATCTCGCCGCTCGAGGCGATGCAGATGGGTGTGCCGTCGATTATCAGTAAACAGAGCGGCTGTGCCGAGATTCTTGACAATGTGATCAAGATCGACTATTGGGACATCAATGCCATGGCCGACGCCATCTACAGCATCATCAAGTATCCCGCGATGTTCAAGGAGTTGCGTGACCAGGGCCTTGCCGAGGTGAACCAGATCACCTGGGACAAGGCTGGCGCCAAGGTCATCAACATCTACCGCAACCTCATCAATCGGTAACCTCTCTAGAGAATCTAGATCATCTAGAAAAACAAAGAAAACAAACAATAAAACGACAATATAAATATGAAAGCGATTTGTTTTTATTTTCAGATTCATCAGCCGTTCCGCTTGAAACATTACCGTTTCTTTGACATCGGTAACGACCACTACTATTATGATGACTTTGCCGACGACGACATCATCACGCGCATCGCTCAGCGGTCCTATCTGCCCGCTAACCAGATGCTGCTCGACATGATCAAGGAGAACGGCAAGAAGTTTAAGGTGGCTTTCTCGATAAGCGGTACCGCGCTGGAGCAACTCGAGCAGTATGTGCCCGAATTCATCGACTCGATGAAGGACCTGGCCGCAACAGGATGTGTGGAGTTCCTTAGCGAGACCTACGCCCACAGCCTGTCGGCGCTCTATGACCCTGAAGAGTTCGCAGCCCAGGTGAAGGCCCACGACGAGAAGATTTACCAGCTCTTTGGCCAGCGTCCCAAGGTGTTCCGCAACACCGAGCTGATTTATGACGATGACATTGCCTCGATGGTTTATGCCATGGGATTCAAGGCGGCCATCACTGCCGATGCCAAGCACGTGCTGGGCTGGCGCTCGCCTAACTTCCTGTACAGTTCGGCCTCGGCACCAAAGCTCAAACTGCTATTGAAAAATGGCAAGCTGAGCGATGACATTGCCTTCCGTTTCAGTAATCCAGAGTGGGCATCCTATCCGTTGACCGCCGACAAATACATCAAATGGATTAATGAGTTGCCTCAAGAGGAACAGTTGGTGAACCTGTTCATGAATTATGATACCCTGGGAGAGTTGCAACCCCGCGAGAGCGGTATCTTTGAGTTCATGAAAGCGCTGCCCCGATTTGCCGCCGAAAACGACATCCAGTTCTGGACACCCAGCGAGGTGGTTTCAAAGTTCAAACCCGTTGCCGAGCTCGCCGTGCCCTATCCCATGTCATGGACCGACGAAGCCCGCGACACCAGCGCATGGCTTGGCAACACGTTGCAGCAAGAGGCCGTCAGGAAGCTCTACTCGATTGGTGAGCGCGTGCGCCTGTGCAACGACCGCCGTATTAAGCAGGACTGGAACTACCTGCAGGGAAGCGACCACTTCTTCTACATGTGCACCAAGCACAACGATGACGGGTCGGTACATAGCCACTACAGCCCGTATGACTCGCCCTATACCGCGTTCACCAACTACATGAACGTGTTGAGCGACTTCATGACGCGCGTTGAGGAGCAGTACCCCACCAGCATCGACAACGAGGAGCTGAACTCACTGCTGCTCACCATCCGCAACCAGGAGCAGGAAATTGAGAAACTGCACCGCGAGGTTGAAATGATGCGCAACAATATCGTTAAGGACACCACTGGCGACTTCCCCGTTGACGTGGAGGCACCCCTTCCCGAGGAAAAACCGGCTCCCGCTCCCGAAAAAGAGGCACCGGCCAAGAAGAAAGCTCCGGCCAAGAAGGCTGCTGCTAAGAAGCCAGCGGAGAAGAAAGCCGCAGCTAAGAAGCCTGCAGCTAAAAAGGCTACCGCAAAGAAGGAGAAATGATGTGTAAAACTACAACTGCCCCCTCATGATGAGATAAACATGAGGGGACAGCAGTAGATGATACTAACTACAGTTCTGGCAGATTCATCTGTCAGAACTGTTTTTTCAGAAGGTGTGAAGCATACCGGCAGCCACCTCGGCAGCGGCAGCATGACCCAAGGTTTGAGCGACGATGGTCAGGGCGAAAGGAGCTGCGGCAGCAGGACCGTTGCCAGTAACGACGTTGCCATCAACAGCGACAGGAGTCTTGGCCCAGCGGACACCCTCGACGGTATCTTCAAGACCGGGATAGCACACAGCCTCGCGATCCATGAGGATGCCTAGAGGCCCTAGCACCATCGCTGGCGAAGCACAAATGGCGGCGAGCTTGCCACCACGTTCATCCTGGGCTGAAAGGGCATCACACACGCCCTCGTGAGCCGCCAGATTGGGAGCGCCAGGAATACCACCGGGCAACACGAGCCACTCGGCATCGTTGTAATCGTTGTCGTCAAAGAGGCTGTCGGCAAGCACAGTCACGCCATGGGCACCCTTTACCTCCAAGCCAGGGTTAATCGACACTGTTGTGACCGGCATGCCTGCACGGCGCAAAACGTCCACACAGGTCAGGGCTTCAATCTCCTCGAAGCCGTCAGCAAAAAAAACATAAGTCTCTTTCATGATTCTCTCAAATATATTAATGTTAGTATTATTGTCCTGCGCACTGCCCACCATGTGAATGAATGGGTCTCGAGAGAGCGAAGATAGGGGTTTTTCCTCAAAAAATGGCCCATTTTTGGAAAAAATCATCTTTTTTTTGAAAAAAATCCGATTTTTATTTGGTGGTTCAAAAAAAAGCAGTACCTTTGCATCGCTTTTGACAGCAACATGGGCAGTTAGCGCAGTTGGTTCAGAGCATCTGCCTTACAAGCAGAGGGTCGGGGGTTCGAATCCCTCACTGCCCACCAACAAGAGTCTTGCACGATGTGCAAGGCTTTTTTTGTTATCCCATCAGAACCCTTGGCGGGGTGTACTTATTAAATAAATAATGTGAAAATGGACGCGTGAATGGGAAAATATGTGTAGCTTTGAGGCGCTAAATCAAGCTACAGGTGGATGGAGAAGGTTCATATCAGTCCAGACATCATGGTTCACACCATCAATTTTCAGTGACAAATTATGACGTGCTGAGCATTTCATACATTAATCCCTACCTTTCGTCCAATATGGCTTGAAACATTTGGTAATGGTGATTTTTCGCTCTTAACTTTGCATCAACAAAACGATTAATCACTATTAAAACTACAGAAATTATGACAAACTTTACAATCAACAACCAGGGCGCTGCCCTGAACCAGCAGAGTGAAATGAAGAGCAGCAGCAAGCGCTCAATAGTTAAGTCTTTCAAGCTCGCCACAATGGTAGCCATCATCGCTATCACCGCAGCATTGCCCGCTGCCGCCCAAGTGAGCCTGGGTGTAAGGGGAGGCTTCACGCTGAACAAGATGCACTTTGACCGCGAAGTCATCAACAGCGACAACCGCATCGGTTATTCGGCCGGTCTGGTTTTAGACATCAACATCCCTGTTACAGGCCTCGGAGTGGAAGCGTCGGCGATGTACACGCACCGCGACAACAAACTCCACGACGACAACCACACCTACAAGCGCCACTACATCGAGGTTCCCGTGTATGCCCGCTACCGCCTGGCCATCCCCGCTGTCGAGAAGATTATCGCACCCTATGTATTCACTGGCCCCAACTTCTCTTTCCTGTTTAAGGACGATGCCCCCACCAGCATCAAGAACAGCAAGACCAGCACATCATGGGACGTGGGCCTCGGTGTGGACCTGCTCAAGCACCTGCGCGTGTCGGCCACCTACGGCATAGGCATGTCTAAAGCCATGGAGTACATCGACCGCGACTACACAGGCGAGACGGTGACCGGTAAAGACAAGCACTGGACAGTGAGCGCCGCATGGATGTTCTAGAAGCCCTCATAACAGAATTATCACATACTTGAAAACTGAAGCCAGGAGTCCTGAACAAAGCCAGGGCTCCTGGTTTTTTAACACAATCATTGAGGGCAATCAGATTTTTTGTGTAACTTTGCGCCACAAACGACAAAAAGACGACAAATACAATGAAAAGAATAGCCTTATTGATGACCGTCATGCTGTTTCTTGTCACCACAGCGATGGCACAAAGTTCCTCGCGCTGGGGCGTGACATTAGGAGCCAATATCAACAGCATCCACTTCAAACAGAGTGACATCATGCCCAGCAAGAGCTGCTGGGGCCCTCAAGCGGGTGTCATGGGCGAGATGAACTTCAGCGGTCTGGGCTTCGGTGTGGACGGATCACTGCTCTACAGCATGAGGCAGGGTAAGCTCAACTACGGCGAACGCGTTGCATGGTCATCGTTAGGTGCTGGCAACGAGACCGTGGCGATGCATTATCTTGACGTGCCGTTGCATCTCAAGTTCCAATTCCGCCGCCTGGGAGGCATGGAGACCACCTTCATGCCGCTGGCCTACGTTGGTCCTCAATTCTCATTTCTTGTACATGGCAGCCACAGCAATCTCAACTCTTACCCCTTTGTGAATGTGTATCTGGACATGGGCGCTGGCTTTGAGCTGTTTGAGCGCTGGCAAGTAAGGGGAGGTTACAAATTCTCTGTCGGCCAGTCCCTGCACACTAAGCTCCTTGACGACAACGTCGCCAAGAACCGCAACTGGTATTTCAGCTTGACCTATTTCTTGAAGTGACCAAACGCTATGCTGCCATATTAATCGCACTGGTGGTGGCATTGGTGGGAGTGTTTGTGATGCGCGACCGCAAGCATTTCTACTCTCACGAGGGTGTGGTGTGGACAACCGAGTACCACATCACATATGAGGCCACCCATGACCTGGGCGACAGCATCCAGATCATCTTTAACCATCTCGACAACAGTGTGTCGCCTTACAATAATGCCTCACTCATTACAGCCCTGAACAATAACACTTCCACACAAGCCGACGGCTACATCTGCCGCCTGCTCAAGGCCTCGTGGACTGTCAACCATGAGAGCGGCGGAGCCTTTGACCCGACCGTGATGCCACTGGTTAACGCATGGGGATTTGGCTACAAGAGCGGCACCCTACCCTCTCGCGCACAGCTTGACAGCATCCTCGGTTTTGTGGGCATGGACAAACTGGCCCTGCACGGCGACACGCTGGTGAAGCGCGACCCGAGGGTCATGCTGGACTTCAGCAGCATTGCCAAGGGGTTGGCCTGTGACGAAATAGGAAGGATGCTCGCTCGCAACGGTGCTCGCAACTGGCTTGTCGAGATTGGCGGTGAGGTGATGGCAAGCGGCGTGAACAAGCGCGGCACAGCGTGGCAAGTGTCGGTCGATATGCCCACCGACGAGCAGGAAGAAGTGACACACGAGTCGGCCATGACATTGGCCCTGGACAGCGGAGCCGTCGCTACCAGCGGCAATTACCGCAAGTGGCGCATGGAAGGCGGCAACAAGCTATCACACATTATTGACCCACTAACCGGTGACAGCCGCGCCGGCACCCTGCTGAGCGTGACGGTAACCGCCCGCGACTGCATGACTGCCGACGCATGGGCCACGGCTTGCATGGCGATGGGAGACAGCGCAACCCGCGCGCTGATGAAGGGCTGCACAGACCTGGGCGTGATGACCATCAGTGCCGACACCGTGAACGGCGCACTGGTTGTGTGGAGCAACACACCTTTTGCCGAAAAAGTCAATGTAAAATAGAGTAGCTAGAGTTTCATGGGAATCGTCGTTATCCAGCGATGATGAGCTCAATGCCCAAGTCTTCAATCTTTTTTATCGTTTTGGGGGAGATGCCAGCATCGGTGATGATGACGTCAACAGCGTCGATGTCGGCGATCTTGGCAAAGCCCCGCCTCCCGAACTTGCTGCTGTCGGCCAGCACGATGGTCTTTTGGGCGGCAGCGATCATCATTTTGTTCAAGGTTGCCTCTCTAATCTCGGTAGTGGTAATGCCATAGTCGATGTCGATGCCATCAACACCCAGGTAGAGCTTACTGAACGAACACTCTGCCATGAACCGCGCAGCATACTCTCCCACCACCGAGAGACTGCTGTGTCGCATCAAGCCACCCAACTGGTAAATGTCGATGTTCTCATGCGCCGAGAGGATGTTGCTCACAGGGAGCGAAGCCGAAACAACCGTCAGTTTGTGGATGGGCACGATGTTGCGTGCCAGGGCATGAACGGTGGTGCCCGATGCGATGCAGATGCTGTCGTTGCGCGTAATCAGCCGTGCCGCTTCACGTCCAATGGCGTGCTTCTCGTCGGTGGCCAGCTTTTCCTTCTCGTTTACCGGCCTGTTATTGATATAGGGATTAACGAGCACTGCCTTGCCGTGGCTGCGGTAGAGTTTGTCACCTTTCTCCAGCTCGGTGAGGTCCTTACGCACCGTTACAGCCGACACGTCAAGCAGACGCACCAAATCGGTCACCAGCACTGAACCGTGCTTGATGAGTTCCTCCATGATCGTTTCGTGGCGTTGTTCTTTCGTCATGATGGCATTTGATTTTTATTTTGATGTGGCAAAAGTAGATAAAAGATAATTACCGACCAAAAAAAAACGCAAAAATCTTTCATTTTTCATCAAAACGAAATAGAATTTGGATTATATTTTCTATTGTTTAGTTTCGTTTTTATCATTAAATGAAACTTTTTTAAAAAGAAATGAAATATTGTTTTTGGTGACTTATTTTGTTGAAAATATTTATATTATATTGATTTCTAGATAACTAGATAAATCCTTACTGAGGTTTCATAAAAAAGACATGAAATTATTTTGTCATTTCAAAAACTTACTATACCTTTGCAGCGAAACCAGTAAACAACAGTTATGCTAGCTTAAAAACTGAGTTAATGGCAACAAATGACATATATAAGAAGGAATATGACGTGATCATCGTGGGCGGCGGCGCCACAGGTGCCGGCACGGCGAGGGATTGCGCATTGCGAGGGCTGAACGTGTTGCTCGTGGAGCGCGACGACTACAGCACCGGCGCCACGGGTCGCAACCACGGCCTGATGCACAGTGGAGCGCGCTATGCCGTGACCGACGGCGAGAGCGCTGCCGAGTGCATCAAGGAGAACATGATCCTGCGCCGCATCGCACGCCATTGCGTCGAGGAGACCGATGGCCTATTTATCACTTTACCTGAAGACGACCTGGCTTATCAGCAGACATTTGTCGAGGCCTGTGGACGTGCCGGCATCCGTGCCGACATCATCGCCCCTGACGAGGCGCGTGTCATCGAGCCATCGGTGAACCCCGACCTCATCGGTGCCGTGCGTGTCCCCGACGCGTCAATCGACCCGTTCCGTCTCACTGTGGCCAACCTGCTTGACGCGCGCATCAATGGTGCTGAGACACTCAATCACCACGAGGTGGAGGGGATGATCATCAACCAAGGCCGTGTTGAGGGTGTGAAACTGCACAACAAACTCAATGGTGAACACGTCGAGGTGCGCTGCAAGGTCGTGGTTAACGCTGCCGGCATTTGGGGCCAACGCATCGCCAAGTTGGCCGGGGTGAACATCTCGATGTTCCCTGCCCGCGGCGCGTTGCTCATCTTTGGTCACCGAGTGAACCGCATGGTCATCAACCGCTGCCGCAAGCCTGCCAACGCCGACATCCTGGTACCTGACGACACCGTGTGCGTTATCGGCACGACAAGCGACCGCATCCCCATCGAGACCGTTGATGACATGCGCGTGACACGCGAGGAGGTTGACGTGCTGCTCAAGGAGGGCATCAAGATTGCTCCGTCGCTTGCCACCACGAGAGTCATCCGCGCCTATGCCGGTGTGCGCCCGCTGGTAGCCAGTGACGACGACCCCAGTGGCCGCAGCATCAGTCGAGGCATCGTGTGTCTGGACCATGCCAAACGCGACGGACTGGAGGGCTTCATCACCATCACCGGTGGCAAGATGATGACCTATCGCCTCATGGGCGAGATCGCTACCAATGCCGTGTGTGCCAAGTTGGGCAATACCAAGCCCTGTGTCACCGCCACGCTGCCCCTGCCGGGCTCGGAAGAAGACGCACCCAGCCAGAGCGACACGACCAAGCGCTACAGTTTCGGCGAACGTGCCGCCATCGGGCGCCACGGTTCCCTGGCTGCCCGCATCGAGAAAGACAACGATATCGACAACGCCCTGGTGTGCGAGTGTGAAGGCGTTACCGTGGGAGAAATCAAATATGCCGTACACCAGTTGCACGTTCACAACCTGGTGAACCTGCGCCGCCGCACACGCGTGGGCATGGGCACTTGTCAAGGCAAGCTCTGCTCCTGCCGTGCCGCATCGCTCATGGGCGAACTGAACCACGACGTGAAAAGTGCCCAGAAAGACCTGGCCACGTTCCTCGACGAGCGCTGGAAAGGCATGAGGCCCGTTGCATGGGGCGACACCCTGCGTGAGGCGCAACTCACCGCCGCCATCTATGAGGGGCTGTGCGGACTGGACCAAGCAGTTAACACCCAAAGAAAGGAGGACGAGCAATGAGAATGGATACCGTCATCATGGGCGGAGGCCTGAGCGGCCTCACCTGCGGCATCGCGCTTGCCAAGCGCGGACAGCGCGTCACCATCGTTGCCAGCGGCCAGAGCACGCTGCTGTTCAACGGCGGATCGATGGAGTTGCTGGGCCACATTGAGGGGAAAGCCGTCACTGCCCCACTAGAGGCCATCGGCACCCTACCCCAAAGCCATCCCTACAGCAAGATAGGAGCCGACAACATTGCTGCACTCGCTGACGAGGCCAAGCAACTGCTGGCCGACGCAGGCATCGACATGGAAGGAAGCGCGGCAGTCAACCATTGGCGCATCACGCCGATGGGTGTCGCCAAGCCCGCATGGCTCACACTGAATGAGAACATGCGCATCGACAGCCTTGGTAAACTGCCCGCGAAGCATCTGGTACTGATGTGCATCAGGGGCTTCTTTGACCAGCCCAACGGCATGCTGGCACAGGGCCTGCGCGAACTGGGCTTTGAGGTGAAGACCGTCGAATTCACTACCGACGATATCACGGCCCTGCGCCGTAGTCCCAGCGAGATGCGCGCCACAACGCTGACCAAGCGACTCGTGAGCCACAACGCCTTGCAACGCATAGCCGACCAAATCAACAACCTGGCGGGAGAAGCCGAAATGGTGCTGCTGCCCAGCGTGTTTGGCCAAACCGATAGCACCGATTTCCAAACCTTGCAATCGCTGGTGAAGAAGCCGTTGCGCCTCGTAGCCACGTTGCCCCCATCAGTGGCCGGCGGCAGGATGCAGACCCTGTTGCGCCACTACTTTAAAATGCTGGGAGGTAACTACCTGATGGGCGATAGTGCCGTGAGCGGCCAGTTTGATGGCGACAGGCTGTTGAGTGTCACGACTGCCAAATTGGGAGACATGCCATTGAGGGCAAACAACTATGTGCTTGCCACCGGTTCATTTATCAGCCGAGGCCTCGTTGCGGATTATGAACGCGTCTATGAGCCCGTGTTTGACCTTGATGTGGATGCCGACGGCGACCGCGAGCAATGGACCCGCTTTGACGTGCTGGAGCCACAGGCCTATTCACGCTATGGCGTTGCAACCGACGGTGACCTGCGTTGCATGAAGCAGGGCAAGCCCATCCAGAATCTGCATGCCATCGGCTCGGTATTGAGCGGCCATGACGCAATTAAAATGGGTGACGGCACCGGCGTATCCCTGTTGACGGCACTAGCCGCAGCAAAAAATATTCTTAGCGGCAAATAAAGCAAATAACGGCCGCTAATCGAGGCACCCCAGCCTCAACAACGATTTGAGATAGACAAGATAACGATTTGATTGATGATTTTTTAATGGGATATTATGGCTGAAAGAATGCAACTGTGCAACATCAGCGACAACAATTTTGAAGAATGCACCAAGTGCAGCATCTGCACCACCGTGTGTCCTGTTACCGCTGTAACTACCGACTATCCCGGTCCCAAGCAGGCTGGTCCCGACGGTGAGCGGTATCGCTTGAAGGACCCTGCCTATTATGACAAGGCACTGAAGCTGTGCCTGAACTGCAAGCGTTGCGAAGTGGCTTGCCCGAGTGGCGTACACATTGCCGACATCATACAACACGCACGCATGAGAGCAGGAGAAGGACAGCGTGCCAGCCTGCGCGACACGATGCTTGCCAATACCGATCTGCTGGGCAAGGTGGCCAACCTTGTAGCACCCATAGCCAATGCCACGCTGGGCCTGTCGCCCACCAAGCTGGTGATGGATAGCGTGATGGCCATTGACAAACACCGCACCTTCCCAGCCTATAGCCGACAGAAGTTCACGACCTGGTTCAAGCGCCATGCCGCCAAGCAGCAAGACGCGTTCAGCAATCACGTGAGTTATTTCCATGGCTGCTACGTCAATTACAACTTTCCTAAACTGGGCCAAGACCTGGTTAAGCTAATGAATGCCATTGGATATGGCGTACACATGCTAGACAAGGAGCAATGCTGCGGTGTCGCCCTCATCGCCAACGGGTTATACAAGCAAGCTAAGCGTCAGGCGCGCACCAATGCCGCGAGCATCCGCCAATCGGTGAATATTGCCCACCGCACGGTGCTGACCACGAGCTCGAGCTGCACGTTCAACCTGCGTGACGAGTACCCCTCGTTACTGGACGTTGACACGAGCGACGTGCGCGACGGCATCATGCTCGCAACACGTTTTATCTACAATCTTGTGGATGAGGAGAAAGTGAAACTCGTCTTTAGGCAAGACTACAAGCGACGCATGGCTTATCACACCGCCTGCCACATGCAGCGCATGGGCTGGCAACTGTACAGCATTGAGCTGCTGCGCATGATTCCAGGACTCGACCTGGTGGAGCTGGAACAGGAATGCTGCGGCATCTCGGGCACCTATGGTTTCAAGAAAGAGAACTATGAGCGTTCCCAAGCCATCGGCAGTGTACTGTTCAAGCACATCGAGGATGCCAAGGTCGAGGCGGTCACGACCGATTGTGAGACCTGCAAGTGGCAGATCGAGATGTCAACAGGCCTGCCTGTCGAGAACCCCATCAGCGTCCTCGCTGACGCCCTCGATGTGGATGCCACCCGCCGGGCTAATTCAATTTAATGAGACTTTTAATAACATTATATAAATCAACAACTTAAAACTTCAAAAGAATTATGGCAAGTTTTTTAGCGCCCCCGGCCTATAAGCCGGAACAGACCGGCCCCGAGGCCGATGCCAAGTACAAGAGACTGCGTTGGCAAGTCTTTATCGGCATCTTCATCGGCTATGCCGGCTTCTACCTGGTGAGAAAGAATTTCTCCATGGCGATTCCCATGCTCGAGCCCTTTGGCTTTACCAAGGGTATGCTGGGTACTGCCTTGGCAATGAATGCCGTGGCCTATGGCTTCTCCAAGTTTGTCATGGCCAGCATCAGCGATCGCAGCAACGCCCGTCGCTTCCTGCCGCTAGGCCTGATTTTGTCAGCCATTGCCATGCTGTTCATGATGGTTCCCATCACGATGCTCGATCCCATTGGTCACCCCGAGCGCAAAGGCCTCGCTGTGTTCCTGATGGGAGCATTTAACTTCCTTGTGGGTTGGTTCCAGGGCATGGGCTGGCCTCCGTGCGGCCGTGTGATGACACGCTGGTTCTCAATCAAGGAACGCGGTACCTGGATGAGCGTGTGGAATTGCGCCCACAACGTGGGCGGCGCCCTAGTGGGTCCCATGGCTGCTTATGGCGCGATGTGGTTCGGCTCATGGTTCTATGGCAATGATGAGAAGATGTACTTCCTCATTGGCACCTATGCCTTCCCCGCTGCTGTAGCTATCCTAATTGCGATTATTGCCTACATTCTGATTCGCGACACGCCTCAGTCCTGTGGTCTGCCCTCGATTGAGAAATGGAGCGGAAGCGCTTCCAAGAACTATGACGAGAAGAAGAGCGAGCAGTCGCTCAGCGTGGGTCAAATCTTCAAGACCGTGCTCAGCAACAAGTTCCTGTGGTACATCGCACTGGCCAACTCGTTTATTTACATGGTGCGCTATGGCTGCCTGGACTGGGCCCCCACCATCCTGAGCGAGCAGGGCGTTGACATCAAGAACGCCGGTTGGGCTTACTTCGCCTATGAGATCGCTGCCATCCCGGGTACCATCTTCTGCGGCTGGTTGAGCGACAAGGTCTTCAATGGCCGCCGCGCGCTGCCCACGATGATCTTCATGGCACTCATCATCATCGCTATTGTGATTTACTGGCAGAACATGACTAACCTGAGCGTTGTCATCGGCTGCCTGATTGCCATCGGCTTCCTGATTTACGGTCCCGTGATGCTCATCGGCGTGCAGGCACTTGACCTGGCACCCAAGAATGCAGCAGGTACCGCAGCCGGTTTGACTGGCTTCATGGGCTACGTGCTGGGTACAGCCATCCTGGCCAACTCGGTACTGGGTTATGTTGCCGAGAGCACTGGCGGCTGGGATATGCCGTTTATCCTGCTTATCGTGGGTTGCTTGCTTGCTATCTTCTTCATGGCATTGACCTACAAGGAGGAGCAATACCTCGTAGCTGACCGCAAGGGTGAGCACATCGAAGAAAAGAAATAATCAATCATTCAATATTATATTCATTAAAACCAAACTACTTATGTTTAAAAAACTCTTAAGAGTAGGCTTGTTGAGCGCCATTGTGCTTGCAGCCTTCACCTCATGTGAGGAAGAACAGCAGTTCACCAATGAGAAACTTGATGCCAAGCGTGTTGAAGTTCAGGTGCTGAACAACGAGTTGGCCAAGGTTCGTGACTATGTGCCCTTGTACGCAGTTATCGCGCACCGCGGCTCCACCTTCTGGGCTCCCGAGGAGACCGAGGCATCGTGGCGTTGGGCCCGTGAGATGGGTGCTGACTACCTGGAGAGCGACGTGCAGTGCACCAAGGACGGTATCGTGCTTGCTAACCACGATGAGAACCTGAAGCGCACCACCAATATCGAGAACGTCTTCAGCGAGAACGTCCCCGCCAGCCGTGTTGACTTCTACATGAGTCTGGGCTTCACTCGTGCCGATGCCGAGGCACAGTATGGCCGCGACATGGCCGCCTTCCGTCCGTTCTACACCCTGAGCTACTACTATGCTGAGCTGCTCATGCTCGATGCCGGCAGCTGGTTCAACGAGAGCTCACTGGAACAGGCTCGTCCCACCTTCAAGGCTACCGAGAACGGCCGCTTTGAGAACGGTCACATCGTTTACAGCAATGGCCTCTACATCAGTGCCATCCAGGACCAGATCGCCTATGCACAGGGCAAGCGCCTGGTGCGTGACGCCAATGGTCGCCGCGTACTCACCTACAAAATCAAGGACGAGTATCAAGGCATGACCCTGCAGCAGATTTACGATGCCATCAAGGCCAAGGGCGAGTACAACGCCAAGTACATGGACTTCATCGAGTACGACTTCGCCAACGCTTATGAGGCAGACCCTGAGGATACCGGCAACCGTCCCGGCATCTATGTCGAGTTCAAGGAGAGCTGGCTGAACCCCGGCAACATGGAGCAGCGTGTGTATGACGCTCTGGCCGAGTGTGGCTGGAACATCATCACCAACGATCCCGGCGAGCAGCCCTTCTACAGGAATGGCAAGGTAAACGTGGGTAACACCCGCGGTCGCGTCATCCTGCAGACCTTCTCGTTTGATGCACTGCGTCGTGCCAACGACGTCTTCAAGGGCCGCATCCCCATGTGCTACCTGCTGTGGATCAGCGAGCCGGCCTATGCTACCGACATCGCCTATGACACCCCCACCGGCTATGCTGCCTTTATCAAGTGGGCTCAGGACAATGGCGCACACATCATTGGCCCGGCCATCAGCGGTGCTCCCAACAACTATCCTGAGATGAACGCTCCCTGGCAGGCTTACATGATTCGCCGTGCCCAGATGATCAACCATCCCTACAGCTTCGACAGCTGGGCACAGATGTGCAAGTACATGGGCTACTACAACTATGGATGGGAAACCGAGTTTGACGACTTGCTGCGTCTGGAGATTCCTGCCACGCCTTACTGCACCACCAGCTATCCCAGCAGTGTACCCGTCTATATGGACGGCTTCTTCACCAACCGCACCGAGATGTCGTTGCGCTACATGATTGAGAACGGTTTCCGTGGCAACTCCCAGCTGCCTAACCCCTTCCATGCCGGACAGAAATATGACAACTCACAGGCCAACGTCGTTGTTCCCGACGCCGCTGCTACCCTGGATCGTCTGGGTTACTAATCCGCTATTGGTGTAATAACATTAACAACATTAAATTGAAACAATTCAGTATGAAAAAATATATTTTGATGCCTCTTTTGGCAATCTTCGCACTGACAGCAGCAGCCCAGGATTTTGATACCGATCCCACTCTGGAGCTCGAGAACGCTGAGAAGGAAGTGAAATTCACCGTTGGTGCCCGCATGATGGCCGATGCCGCTTACTATCACAGCGACTTCACTCCGCTGCAGAGCGGTGCCTCAATCACCGATGCCCGCATCCGCACCTCGATGACCTACAAGAACTGGTATTTCTATGCCGACTTCGGTTTTGGCGGCGGCAAGTTCGCACAGAAGAACATCTTCCTGCAGTACAGCAACTTTGACAACAACGACAACATGCATGCCGTGAAGGTGGGTTATTATAACGACCCCGCTGGCTCGATGGCCCGCAACACCTCGCTGGGCAGCTACCACTTCATCAGCCGTCCCGGTTCATCCTACGCCCTGGGCGAGGGCCGCGAGCTGGGTATCAGCTACAAGTTCAACAATGACCGCTTCATGGCTTATCAGGGTGTGTTCACCGAGAACGCCTATAACAAGATTGAGGCTGGTTTCAACGGTGTTACCGTTGCTGGTCGCTACTTGTTCCGTCCCATCACCGATGACGTCCAGACCCTGCACGTGGGCGTGAGCGCACGCTTCGCACACCTGGGTGGTGGCACCGTTTATAACAACGTGCTGAAGAAGACCCTGCATCTGGGACAGGCTATGGAGACCCTGGTTGATGAGGATGAGCAGTTTGTTAACGCTGACCTCGACTGGGCCAACAACGTGGTAAACGTGGGCGCTGAGGCTCTGTACCAGAACGAAAAGTTCTTTGCCCGTGGTGAGTTCTTCTACAAGCATGTCACCAAGAAGCGCGACAGCTACTCGCTCTACATCGATGCCCAAAACAACATCGACGGCTGGGGCGACATCGAATGGTGGGAGAATGCCAACAAGCTGAAGAACAACAACTTCTTTGGTGGTTATGTAGAGGCTGGTGTCCAGCTCCTGGGCAACGGCTACAAGTACAACCGCCAGGAAGGTCTGCTGGGCGGCATGGACGGCAAGTCACTCGAACTCGTGGCCCGCTACAACTACACTGGCCTGAACAACCTCACCGACGGCGAATACTACAACGCTGGCCGTGGCCACTACTATGCTAACGGTTACATGGAGGATTGGCCCGGCACCGGCGCTACCAGCGTTGGCGGTGGTGACGTTCACAGCGTGACCGTGGGTTTGAACTATGCGTTCAACAAGTATGTCCTGTGCATGTTTGACTACACCTGGCACAAGCTTGACAAGCCCTTCTTGCCCAATGACAAGAACATCCACGTGGCTCAGGCCCGCGTGCAGTTCACGTTCTAACCGAAAAGGAATCCGTTTGGAAAAGATATGATTAACTTCTTATTACCATCATAGAATTTTCCTATCAATCACTGCAATCCCGCCTCACCCGCGATTGGGCCAGGCGGGATTGGTTTGTATATAAACGTAAGTTCGATAATTTGTCGTTTGTCGATCAGGGCGTTAGCTACTCCCCCTCTTGGATAAGAGGGGGTGCCGCGAGAGCGGCGGGGGCGTTGATACTATCTTAGATACATTTTGAGGACAAATATCAGAATACGAGCGGCGCGGCCCATGTTCATTCGGGTCGCGCCGCCATCGTTATTCAATCAGGATGATTACTTGATGACCTTGGTCGCCATTGTGGTGCCGTCGGTAAAGGTGGTTACCTTGATGGTCAAGCCTTGGGGCTGTGAGAGCTCTTGACCGGCCATGTTGAAGTAGCGCACGGCGCTCACCTCCTTGCCACCAGCCATCTCGCTGACTGCAGACGGCTCGTACACCTCAAGATAAACGATATCTGACGAGTTGCGCACACCCTCTACCGTATAGTGCACCTGGATACCGATGCGCCATGTGAAGAAGGGATTATCACCCTCATTGGTGCGGTAGAAGTAAACTCGGCGCAAGTAGAAGTCATAACCGCTGTAGCCGTAAGGTATCTCGGTCATGTCGGTGTCGAAACCGTTGTTTGCGCCATAGGTGTCATAATCAAAAGTGAACAACTCATCGTTATCGACATAGATGCTATAGGTCAGATAATCGGAGTTCAGCGGATTGCCTTCAACGTCAAACAGGTTGATGTTGAAGTCAAGACGGGTGAAACCGTCCTCACGGCCGCTATCAAAGAAATCGGTGACCTCGGGGTTAGCCGGAACGGCAGGAACGGTCTCTCCCATCACAGTCCATGTCGAACCCCACTCGATGGTTGCCACCGTACCGTCATCGCTCCACACGCCAGCCAGGCCCGTAGCCTCGCAATCATAGGGATAAGGGTTATCCACGCTTCCCTCGCTGTCCAGCATCGTGATGGTGCCGTTTTCAGGGTCAACGGCATAGCACACCTCGGTCTTGGTCTCATCGGCATAGAAATCGAGCCAGTAGAAGTCATCACCCAAGTCGATGACCATAGTTGAGCCCCAAGCGAGAACCAAACCATAATCATATTCATCGTTATAGGCGACATACTGTCCCAGCGGCACACTGATGGTCAAGCCATCATCACTCAACTGACCTTGAACCCAGGCACCAACGCCCTCACCATAGCACAAGGGATCCTGGATGTAAACAGTCTGGCCGTCATCGGCATAAACCAACTTCACGCGACCCGTCTGATAAGCGGATTCATAGCCATAGAGGCTCACTGTCATATACTCACCGCCACGGGTATAGTTCACAACGGTGCCCTCGGGTTGCTCAGTGATGATGTCCACACGCGACGGGGCTTTCATCTTGCCAGCATGCTGCAACTTGTCCATCGGGCGATAGGCGTTGCCCGATGACTGAACGATGGCCGAGGCTGAGAGCGCAACAGCCACACACGTAATGAGTAAAGCTAATTTCTTCATAAAGTTACTTTTTTAAGAGGTTTATATAATAACTATTAACGGTTTAAAGACTCAAAGCGCAAAAATAATAATAAAACCAAAAACTTACAACTAAAATCACTATCTTTGCACTTTCAACCTTAAAACGATCATGCATTGATGGAGACCTTGAATGACTTTTTTGCAGAATTGAGCGGCTACCTGTGGGGTTGGCCCATGATTATATTGCTGTTAGGAACCCACATCTATCTCACCTTCAGGCTTGGCGTGCCACAACGCAAGTTGCTTACTGCCATCCGCCTGTCAATCAGTAAAGACAAAGACTCGACGGGCGACGTGTCGCAGTTCGGCGCATTGGCTACGGCACTAGCGGCCACCATCGGCACGGGTAATATCGTGGGTGTCGCCACGGCTGTAGCGCTGGGCGGTCCTGGCGCAGTGCTGTGGTGCTGGCTATCGGGCGTGTTTGGCATGGCTACCAAGTACAGCGAGGGCTTGCTAGCGATCAAGTACCGCGTGAAAGCGGCTGATGGCCGCATGCTGGGCGGCCCGATGTACGCGCTGGAGCGCGGCCTGGGCTGGAAATGGCTCGCCGTGCTGTTTGCCCTGTTCACCGCGCTGGCGTCGTTTGGCATCGGCAACACAGTTCAGGCCAATGCCATCTCGACGATTGCCAACGAGTCCTATAACATTCCCACCTGGATCACAGGCGGTATCGTGTGCCTGCTCACAGCACTTGTTCTGCTGGGCGGTATCAAGAGCATCGCCCGCGTGTGTGGCGCTCTGGTGCCGTTCATGGCGTTCTTCTATGTCATCGGTTGCATCTATATCCTGTTTGCCAACGGCCAGTACGTTTGGCCCGCCATCAAGCTCATCTGTGAGTCGGCATTCACGCCTCAGGCTGCTGGCGGCGGCTTTGTGGGCGCCACGGTGATCGTTGCTGCCCGCATGGGTATTGCCCGAGGCCTGTTCAGCAACGAGTCGGGTCTAGGTTCAGCGCCCATCGTCGCTGCAGCTGCCCAGACTCGCAATCCCGTGCGCCAGGCCCTTGTATCATCGACCGGCACATTCTGGGACACGGTCGTTATCTGTGCCTTCACAGGACTGGTTATTGTGAGCTCTATCCTCGCCTACCCCGACATCAGCAGCACCGACGGCGCAGCCCTGACCAAGGCCGCATTTTCCAAGATTCCCTACGTCGGCACGCCGTTGTTGACCTTCGGCCTGTTGACTTTTGCGTTCACCACGATCCTGGGCTGGTGTTATTATGGCGAACGCGCCGTTGAATACCTCAAGGGCAAACGCTGGATGCTGGGTTACCGCATCCTGTTTGTCGCCATGGTCTTTGTGGGCAGCATCATCAGCCTTGACGTGGTTTGGAACGCCGCCGACTGCATGAACGCGCTCATGGCCATTCCTAACCTCGTGGCACTGCTGCTGTTGAGCAACGTCATCTCCCGCGAGACACGCCATTACCTGTACGGTGGCCGTCTCGACCATCACGAGAAGGAGGTAGACGAAGAATAAACAATCAAGTTTTTGATAATGCCTCATGGTTGGAGGCGCAAGATTTTGCGTCTCTACTCGTTAGAAGTCGCCACAATACACCTCTTGGAGGCGCAAGATTTTGCGTCTCTACTCGTTAGAAGTCGCCACAATACACCTCTTGGAGGCGCAAGATTTTGCGTCTCTACAGGCGGCTGAAGGGGCGATAAGGACTTTAGGAGCATATAGGACCAATTTATTTTTGGGAAAAAGTTTGATATTGATGTAGTTTTTGTGAGAGTGTTTGCGTCTAAGGAGCAAAAACTATAAAAACTTGAAGATTATGGAACAGAAAGAAATCAATATCGAGAAGCAGGAGTTGATGGAGCGCATCAAGGAGGTATATGAAAACGCCATTTGGCCCAAAAACAAGTGGTGGAGAATTGCCCAGACCATTTTTCTAGCGTTTTTCCCTTTTGTGATTCTATACGATAAAATCACCGAAGGAACGTTCGGACTGGAACAATCCATTTATTTGGCGTTCTGTATTATATATGCCATTTTGCTAATCGCAGTCGACTACAGGAGATTTTATTGGAGTAAGCGGGTACTGCATGCCGAGACCGCTCAAGATTTGCTTGAAGCTACCGATAGAGACACCAGAGAGAATAAGGTGTGTGTTAGTGTGATGCTAGTCATCATAGCCGTATTTGTTCTGTCCAAACTGATTATCAATCATGAGATGATGTGGGCTGTGATTGTAGCGGCTTTGGCTGTCGCCTTGATTGCTCTCATGATATTTGTCAAGCCCCGCCAAGGCAAGGATATCAATCGGTTGCGGGAACTTGTCAAGCAGGATGAAGAAAAAAGTGAGGCCAGCGTGTAGCAAATTGACGCCCGCGTGCGTCTAAAGGATAAAAGCTATAAAAACCTGAAGATTATGGAACAGAATGAAATCAATATCGAGAAGCGAGAGCTAGTGAAGCGCATCAAAGACGATTATCACTCAAAGCTAAACTTAAACAAATGGCTTTGTGGCTTTGGTTTAGGCGTGTTCATTGCTGAGCTAGCATGGAAGGTGATTAATGGTACAGTCATTGAGGACCTCACCACTTTATTGGTGATCATGTTGTTAACGGCGATTATTCTCATCAATTACATCTACATTAAATCAGTTGAGCCTATTGAAGATGCCAAGGAATTATTGCACCTATATGATAAGGCGACATATAAGGGTATAATCGCCATTCTTATTTTCGCTGCCATTCAGGCCATCCGTTTAGCCTTGGAACACAATTATTTCCTAATCGTGAAAGCCGCCATTGCTATAGCCATAGCGTTTTTGTTCGGCTTGATATTTAGCGGGTTTCAGAATAAAGAAATTGATCGGTTGCGGAAACTTGTCAAGCAGGAAGATGAAAAAAAATGAGGCTAGCGTGTTGCAAATTGATGCCATCGCGCGTTAAATATATAAGGACAAATAAAACCTAGAGATTATGGAACAGGATAAGATGAATGTCGGTGCCCGTGGTGATAATCAGGGTGCCATCGATACAAAGCAAGAGTTGAGCGAGCGTGTTGACCAAGCTCTTGCCAAGATTATGAAAACTTCAAGATGGAGTGTGGTGTTCGCTCTTGCATTGATCACTTATTACCTGTGGCTGTCACTCTATGGACGCCCCATTGAGCCTCAAATGGGCTACAAGATGATTATTGTTTCGGTCTTTGCTCTTGTGTACATGATCCTATCGGTAATCGACCAGCTCTGGGTCGGTAAGTTCAAGCATGCGACCCGACAAGAACAGCTTGAAGGGGTTTTGCGCTATAGGAAGCGTGGGAGAGTTGCCAGCTTATTGGCACTGTTCTTTTTTTACCTCTATATATTAGTGGATATCATTTATGACACAAGTGGCATCGGCAGGATAGTGTTTGCCGCGATCCTCTTTGCTATCTTTGTGTTTGTATACTGGGTGACATATGATAAATCGTCAGTCTACAAGAGCGCTGCAGATTTGGAGGACGATGTCCGCGAATTGGCAAAGAGAGAACAATAAATCAAGAAGAGATAATGAAGCCTTTTGCTTAACCCGACAAGTATCATGAAACCTTTTTTGATATCAAAGCTATTATGTGTCATCGCCGCGTTGATGTGTGGCATGACAGCTTTTGCACAGAACAATGGCACAGATACGTTGAATTGCTCAACTAAGCAGATGAATGACACGACCTCGGTGACGCGTCAGGCCGCTCCCACCAGTGGTGATGACGATGATTGGGTAAACGACTCGCTGCTGAGCGTGTTTGACAACATCCAGTTGAAGGATGTGGAGGTGACAGCGCAACGTCAACTCATCAAGCAGGAGGTGGACCGCATCGGCTACAATGTGGAGGCCGATCCTGACAGCAAGACCAATAATGTGCTAACCATGCTGCGCAAGGTGCCGCTGGTGACCGTTGACGCCAACGATGAGATACGCGTGAATGGACAGACCGACTTCAAGATTTTCCGCAACGGTCACCCAGACCCGACGCTCTCGCGCAACGCCAAGGACCTGCTCAAGTCGATGCCCGCCAGCAGCATCAAGCGCATCGAGGTCATCACCGAGCCGGGGGCCAAGTATGACGCTGAGGGGACGAGCATTATCCTGAATATCGTCATGGCCGACAACTCCACCCTCAAGGGCGTATCGGGCATGGTCAGAGGCGGTGCTGATGACATGGGCAACTATAGCGGCTCGCTGGACTTGACCACCCAGGTCGATAAAGTGGTAATGTCGGTGGATTATGGCACCTATTACAGTGACGGACATAATCAAAAGAGCACCAGCACGGCGCTGAGCCAATATCGGGAGAGGGGCGCTGAACTGCTTGAGGAGGGTGTCTCTGATGCGGGCAAATCGACGTCCAACTACGTTTATCTGAATGCCAGTTGGGAACCTGACACGCTGAACCTCGTGTCGTTGTCACTGGGCGGATATCTATACAACTATAGGTATAACGGTTTTTCCAGCAGTTTGATGCGAGATGCGGTCGGGGAAACCCTATATAGCTATAACATGGACGACCGCTCCAAGATGAAAGGCTACAGTCTGGACAGCCGCATTGACTACCAGCGCCTGACCCGCCGCAAGGGCGAGGCCATCACGCTGAGCTACATGTTCACGACATCGCACAGCAAGGACAAGCAATATTCACAATACAGCGACCAGTTCAATATGCCCGTGCCTTATGACGGTGTCAATCAAGACGGTAAAGAAGACTTCGGCGAGCAGACTGTCCAGCTCGACTGGACGCGCCCCTTTGCCGAGAAGAAACATGTCGTCGAGACCGGCGTCAAATACATGTACCGCATGAACCGCAGCCACAGCATGATCGACTACCTGGGCATCGACAACGACATGGACACGCGCTACAAGCACGTGACCCAGGTGGGAGCGGCCTATGCGAGGTATACCTACCATAACGGGCCGTGGTCGGTGCGTGCCGGCCTGCGCTATGAGCACAGTTACATGCGCGCGACCTATCCAGGCGGCACTCAGGAGCCCTATGAGACCCATCTCAACGATCTGGTGCCCAGCGCCAACGTGCGTTACCAGATCAACGATGCCAACAGCCTCAAGTTCTCATACGCTACCAGCATCAACCGCCCGAGCATCTACTACCTGAACCCCGTCGTGGTCGAGAGCCCCACCAGCCGTAGCTATGGCAATGGCGACCTGGGCAGCGTGCATTATCACTCAATGAGCCTGACATACATGCGCGTGGGTTCCAAACTGACCCTTAACCTGTCACCCAGTTTCATGTTCAGCAATAACGGCATCGGTGCCGTCAAGTGGGCCGACGGCTTGGTGCAGGTATCAACCTATGCCAACAACCTGAGGAGTTACTCCACCCGCCTGTCGGCATACGTGCAGTGGATGGCATCGGAGAAGACCAACATCATGCTCAATGGCTCGATTGGCTATAACAATTACAAGAGCAAGATGCTGAACTTGAAGAATGACCGCTTGAACGGCAGTATCTTCGCAAACCTGACCCAATACCTGCCCTGGAGCATTGAGTTGTCGGCCTATGGCGGCACGTGGTTCTCAGGAGTGTATGACGTGTATGGCCATCCCAATGGCTCGACGTTCTTCCATGGTTTTGCCCTGCAGCGCTCGTTCCTGAGCGATGATCGCCTGACGGTCCAGCTGTCGGCCCAAAACCCATTCACCAAGTACCACAGTTACACGCGTGACATCGACCAGGGCGATGTGATCGGCTGGTCTCGCAGCAGGTATATTCAGCGCAGTTTTAACATCTCGGTAAGTTTCCGCTTCGGGTCGCTCAAGGCCTCGGTGAAAAAGGCCAACACGACCATCCAGAACGATGACCTCATGGGCGGTGGCGGCTCAGGAGGCGGCAGTGGCTCCTCAAGCGGCGGCATGGGTGGCGGCAATTGACGGATGAGGCTGATAGAAAGTCATTTGCTGGGATAATAACCGCCCTACAGGCGGGCAGCGAATTTGATTTAAAAATGATTGACGAACGGAGCCGCGGCTGACGCGGGATGCGGGTTGACAACCCGCAATACAGAACAACGCTGCAACGGGGCTCATGGAGACGCAAGATTTGCGTCTCTACAGGGCAATGTGAGTTAATTCGCTTAATGCCAACTGATAATCACGTAGTGATATTATATACTAAGCCCGCAACAGTATGGTTGCGGGCTTAGTATATGATATTTCAAATTAATGATTACCAGATGATTGCGCGATCAGCGGGGTCAAGCCACATCTTGTCGCCAGCCTTGATACCGAAGGTAGCGGCCGATGCTGTGGGGGTCGCTCTTGGTCTGCTGGAAGATGGCCTCCTCGGTCATGTTGTCGGCCCAGATGCGGCCATAGCTCAGGTAGAAGCGCTGAGTGGGAGTGAAGCCGTCAATCAACTTGCCCTCGCGGAACTGCTGCGTGGTCTTGAATGCATCATAGGCGATGCGCAGGCCACCCTGGTCGGCAATGTTCTCGCCCAGGGTCAAGTGGCCGTTAGCATGCTGGTCCTTCACCACAACGATCTGGTCGAACTGTGCAGCGAGCTTCTCGGCAGCCTCCTGGAACTTCTTGCTGTCCTCCTCGGTCCACCAGTCGGTCATGTTGCCATACTGGTCGAACATGCGGCCCTGGTCGTCAAAACCGTGGGTCATCTCGTGGCCAATCACCACGCCGATAGCGCCAAAGTTGGTGGCATCGTCGGCATCAACATCAAAGAAGGGCGGTTGCAGGATGGCAGCAGGGAAGCAGATCTCGTTGGTCGTGGGGTTGTAGTAAGCATTCACCGTTTGAGGTGTCATGCCCCACTCGTCGCGGTCAACGGGCTTGCCCATCTTGTCGAGGTTGCGGCGGGTCTCATAGAGGCTAGCGGCCTTGATGTTGTCATACAGGCTCTTGCTGGGATCAACCTGCAAGCCACTGTAATCACGCCACTTGTCGGGATAACCGATCTTGACGGTGAAGGCGTTGAGCTTCACCAGGGCGTTGATCTTGGTCTGCTCGCTCATCCAGGTCAGGCCAGCGATGTGAGCGGCCAATGACTTGCGCAGTTCGCCGATGAGCTTCAGCATCTTCTCCTTGCTGCCATGAGCGAAATACTTGCTCACGTAGATCTCGCCGACGGCTTCGCCGAGCAGGCTGTTGGGGAATCCCAATGCACGTTTCCAGCGGGGCTTGCGCTCCTTCTGTCCGCTCAGGGTGCGGCCATAGAAGTCAAATGCAGTCTCACCGAACTCGTCACTCAGGTAGTTGGCAGAGCCACGGATGAGCAGACCAGCCATGTAGTCGCGCATCTGCTGCTCGCTGAGCTTGGTCATCAGTTCGTTAGCCACAGCCATCACTTTGGGCTCGGTCAGGATGACCCACTCCACTTGGGGCGTGCCCATCAGTTTGAAGTATTCCTTCCAGTTGATGGCGGGATAGTCGGCCTGGAGCTGGTCCAGCGTGCGGATGTTGTAGAGCTTGGTGTAGTCACGGGCCTCGGCGCGGCTCATCTTGGCCTGGGCGAACTTGTACTCCATGTCATAGATGGTCTTGCTAGCGCGGTTGGCTTCCTTCTTGCTGTAACCGGCGAGCTGGAACATCTTCACGAGATAATCCTTGTAGGCCTGTTGGATTTTCTTGCTGTCGGCGTCGGTGTTGAGGTAGTAATCCCTGTCGGGCAGACCGCTGGTACCGGCCTCGAGCCACATCACATTCATGTCACTGTTCTTGAGGTCGGTCTCGACGCCGATGCTGAAGAACGGATTGCTCAACGTCAGATGCTGGTCGGCAATGAAGCGTGTCAGGTCAGCCTTCTTGAAAGCCTTGATCTTGGCCAGATCAGCCATCAGCGGCTGCTTACCCTCCTTGTTGAGGCGGTCGCTGTCCATCGCCATCTTGTACAGGTCGGCTACTTTCTGGTCCACAGTGCCGAACTTGTGATCGGTCTTGCCCAGTTCCAGGAACATGTCGCGCAGGCGGTTCTCGTTCTCCTCGGCGAGCACGTTAAAGACGCCATAGGAAGAATACTCGGGATGCTTGCTCAGCGGGTTGGCCTTCATCCAGCCACCACCGGCATACTCATAGAAATCATCACCCGGCTTGACGCTCAGGTCCATGTCGGCGCGGTTCACGCCGTGAGTCACTTGTGCCTTCACGCCAGGCACAGCAGCCATCAATATGGCCATAGCTAAAATCATTTTTTTCATTATATCAATAATTAATAAGGTATATGTTTTGGTTTCAGCTGGCAAATTTAGGGAAAATCCCTAAAACACACGATATTCTTACGGAAAAAAGCCATATCTAAGGCAGCACGATTGACGTCAAAAGGCAGAACGATGTTTTGGGCAGAAAATTGTAATTCACTGTTTATCAGAATGGTGGCATTTTGGCGTTTTTATGAGGGGGTGGTGCGGGATTCATAAAGAATGTTAAATGGTGATTTTGTCCCCATGCTGGCGCAAAGGTAGGAGATGCCCTTTAGAGGGCGCCATGCCAAAAAGCAGCAGCGGTGGCAACGCCACCGCACACAGAACGAGATGGAGAAAACGGAGAGAACGGGAGGGAAAGGAGAGGCGGTGGCAACACCACCGCACAAAGAAAGGGACGGAGGGGTCGCCTTGAGGGCGAGAACCGACCGTCCCTGTGTTGCTAGCCTCGGCTGATGGTTAGATCACGACTGCGGTGCCGCTGGTGGCTACCATGAGCATGGAGTTGTCCTTGCCGATGGTCTCGTAGTCGATGTCGATGCCCACGATGGCGTTGGCCCCCATTTCTTGGGCTCGCTCAATCATCTCGTTCATAGCGATGTCCTTGGCCTGACGGAGCACTTTCTCGTAACTGGCCGAACGTCCGCCGACGATGTCGCGGATGCCAGCGAAGATGTCTTTCAAGAAGTTGGCGCCGATGATGGTCTCGCCAGTGACAATGCCCTTATACTCACGGATGTTGTAACCCTCGATTTGCGGAGTTGTTGATAGTAACATATCTTTATTCATTTAATTAATTAGTATTACATGAACATGTTCCTGCAAAAATGATGCCAATTTCTAGCCTAAGCTCGCTGCGCTCGCAGTTTAGAGTTTAGAGGTTAGAGGTTAGAGAGGCATCCGCTTTCTTGAATAAACAAGAGTTAGAAGGGGGAAGGCTGCTCCTCGGGGCCCTGCATGAAGTCCACGTTGGGCGGTGGCGGCGTGAAGCCGTCGTTGGCCATTGAGGGTCCAGCAGTGGAGTCACTGGAGTTCATCTTGGACTCATAGGTGGTCTCGCCAGTGAGGTTGAAGCTGTCGTCATCGTTATCGAATCGAGCATATTTCTTGACAAATCGCAGGGGGATAGTGTCGGTGGCACCGCTACGGTGCTTAGCGACAATGAACTCAGCCTTGCCACGGATGTCGTTGCCCTCGGCATCGACGGCCGATTTGGTGTAGTACTCAGGGCGGTGGATGAAGCAGACAATGTCGGCATCCTGCTCGATGGCTCCCGACTCACGCAAGTCGCTCAATTGCGGGCGCTTGCCGAGCTTATCATCGGCAGAACGCGTCTCGACGCTACGATTGAGCTGCGAGAGTGCGATGATGGGGATGTCGAGTTCCTTGGCGAGCTGCTTGAGGTTACGGGAGATGGTGCTCACCTCCTGCTCACGGCTTCCGAACTTCATGCCCGTAGCGTTCATGAGCTGTAGGTAGTCGATGATGATGATTTTCACTTGCTTCTCACGGACGAGTCGGCGTGCCTTGGTCCTCAGCTCAAAGATGGAGAGTGAGGGCGTGTCGTCGATATACAGCGGTGCCGTGCTCAGGCTACGGGTGCGGGTAATCAGGTTCTCCCATTGGGGTGGATCCAGCTGACCGCTCTTGATTTTCTCACCCTCGAGCGAACAGACGTTGCTGATGAGACGGTTAACGAGCTGCAGGCTCGACATCTCGAGCGAGAAAACGGCCACGGGGTAGTTGTAATCGACTGCCATATTCTTAGCCATCGACAGGACGAAAGCCGTCTTACCCATGGCGGGACGTGCCGCGATGATGATGAGGTCGCTGTTTTGCCAGCCGCCAGTCAAACTGTCGAGTTTGTGGTAACCCGTTTCCAGACCGCTCAGTCCGCTCTCGCGGTTAGCAGCCTCCTCTATCTTCTTGATGGCATCCTGCAAGGCGTTCTCGATGGGGATGACGTCGCGCTTGAGGGTATTCTTGGAAATCTCGAAGAGTTTTCCCTCGGCCTCCTGCATGAGGTCATAGACATCGATGGACTCGTCGAAGGCCAGCGACTGCACCTGGCTGCTGTAGCTGATGAGCTCGCGGGCGATGTACTTCTGGGCGACGATGCGGGCATGGAACTCGACATTGGCGGCGCTGGAGACGAGGCCCGTCAACTCGCTGATGCGCACTGCCCCACCCACCTCGTCGAGCACCTTGTTGGTGCGCAACTGGTCGGTGACGGTGAGCATATCGATGGGCTTGCCGTTAGCCGCCAGTGACTGGATGGCCTCATATATCTTTTGGTTAGCGGGATTATAGAACGCCTCGGGCTTGAGGATCTCGCACACGTTGTTGTAAGCGTCTTTCTCGAGCATGATGGCACCCAGGACGGCATCCTCGAGCGAGGTGTCCTGAGGTGGCAGTTTGCCAAACTCGCCCACGATTTCGGGCTCGTGGGTGGGACGGGATGGGCGGCGACGCGCCTGCTTGCCAACTTCAAATTCTTCCATATCTTAAAACTACTAATTGCGCTTTTTAAAAACTACGAATTGCGCGAATTATTCTAATTGAGCATCCGCGTTCTTTCTTAAATCCACGAATTACACGAATTAATCGAATTGAGCATCCGCGATTCGTTTTTTTGCGAGGACAAAAGTACAACAAAACATTGGGATGTCACACAGGGATTATTTACATTCTATTCACACAATGTTGACATAGTTTAGTTTTTTGAATGAGAACTGTTGATTTTTCCAACAATAGTTAGTAATTTTGCAACAAAGTAATTAAATAAGTGCATGTTATGACCGAAGAAGAAAGAAACAAAGAGATAGAGTGGTTAATGAGAAGCATCAAACGATCGGCTATCGGAGGGCGTAGCACGACTTATACGCTCCTTTTCTTGTCCATTATACTCATCGCCTTTGGCCTTATAATGATGTTCTTCTTTGGTGGTGCTAATGACTTTTCGGTAGTGCCTCTCATGTTGTTATTGGGGGGAGTGTTCCTCTTGTCGGCACTGATTAGTTATGTCTCTCACAAAAGGATGGCCCGTGCCGAGACTCCCCAGGAATTGTTGGCCGCCCATGACCGGATGTGGAAAATCCAGTCAACTATTTTTATGGTTATTGTTGTTGTCATGGCTTTTTGGGGTGATGGTGGTTTTGTGTCTAAAGCATGCATAATCTTAAGCGGGTTATTGCTGATTCTCGCTGGATGGCTGGCCATGCAACAAAGGTTGAGGTTATGGGTAGGTATCATTCTATTGATAGTAGAGAGTGTCTTGCTCTACTTCTCTCGAGTTGGGCTTCTCGTGGAATTGTCCCTTCTTATAGCGATGCTTTCAATCATGAGAGGGGAAAAATCATTATTTGCAAATAAAGATAGTGAAGGCTTGGATGAAGAAGACGAGCAAGATTTCAAGCGCTTGCGAGAACTCGTGAAAGAGAGCGAGTCAAGGATTGAAATGAATACAAACACAAAAAATAATGAATAGAGATATGAGACTTATCAGGATGATAACCCTGGTCACTGTGACCATGATGGCGATGGTTGCTACGGGGCAAGAGAGGAGTTTGACAGTCAACGACACGACGCGTCACCAGACCATCACCTTTACCGCCATCAGCGATGACATCGTGAAGGTGGATGTGGTGCCCGATGGATGGAACGGCACGCGGTTACAGACCCTGGCCAGCGACAAGGCCTTGAACGGCCGCGTCCCCAAGGTGAAGATAAACGAAAACAGCCAAGTGGGCTCAATAGTCACCGAAAACGGCCTGACCGTGTCCTTATCAAAGCCATCTGGCTTGATTGAGGCATATCATGGAAATACCGACTATTTTATGGATAACCTGCGCAAACGCGACTCGTCACGGGTGGTGCTGATGCATAAACCAGGAGAGTCATTCTATGGTGCTGGCGAGCGCGGTTACTCGTTTAACCTAGCAGGCGACACACTCATCAACTATAATAGCCAGAACTACGGCTACCAGATGGGCGAAGCCCGCACCAAGCTGATGGGCATCACCATGCCGATGGTGATTTCGTCCAAAGGCTACGGCCTGTTGTTTGACGACTTCTGCAAGTCATCGCTCGTCCTGGGTGACAGACAACTGGAATATACCACTACCTCGCCGCAACCCATCTCCTATTACGTCATCGACGGCAACGGCCGTGTCGAGAACGTGGTCAAGAACTATACCTGGCTCACGGGCCGTCAGGAGCTGCCGCCACTATGGACACTGGGTTATATCACCTCGAAGTATGGCTACCACGACCAGCGCGAGAGCGAGGGCGTGGTCGATACGCTCAAGCGCGAGGGCTATCCGCTGGATGGCATCGTGTTTGACCTGTACTGGTATGGCAAGGAGGAAGACATGGGCCGCCTGGAATGGGACAAGGACCAATGGCCTGACCACCGCCAGATGATGCGCGACTTCAAGGAGAAAGGCGTAAACGTGGTGACCATCTCACAGCCCTATGTGCTGACCAACGGGCGCGCCATCGACAACTACCGCCTGCTAGACCCGCAGGGCCTGTTCTGCAAGACCGACGGCACCGACACGACCCACACGGTGACCATCTGGGTGGGCCAGGGCGGCATGTTTGACGTGTCCAACCCCGCCACGCGCCAATGGATGCGCAACCGCTACAAATCGCTCACCGAGGAGGGCGTGACCGGCTGGTGGGGCGACCTGGGCGAGCCCGAGAAGCACCCTCTGGAAATCCGCCACTGGAACGGTCTGACCGCCGAGCAATATCACAACTACTACGGCAACGAGTGGAGCAAGATCATCTATGATATGTTCAAGGAGGAGTACCCCGACCGTCGCCCGATGGTGATGATGCGCGCCGGCACTGCTGGCCTGCAGCGCTACTCTGTTTTCCCCTGGTCGACCGACGTTTCCCGCTCGTGGGGCGGTATGCAGCCCCAGGTGACCATCATGCTCAACACGGGCCTGAGCGGACTGGGCTACATGTCTCATGACGTGGGCGGATTTGCTGTTGATCCCGCTAACAAGCGCGATGGCGAACTCTACATCCGCTGGCTGCAATTGGGTCTGTTCTCACCCATGCTGCGCACCCACTCGACCTACCAGGCCGAGCCCTACAACTACAAGGAGTTTGGCGACCTGACGCTGCGCATCATCAAGGAGCGCTACAGGTGGCTGCCCTATAACTACACGCTGGCCTATGACAACGCCCGCAACGGACTGCCCCTGGTGAGGCCGCTGGGCATGTATGAGGACGACATGAATTTCGCCCGCTATGACCACATCAATGACCAGTACCTGTGGGGCCGCAACGTGATGGTGGCTCCCGTGATGCAACAGGGTGCCGTGAGCCGCCAGATCACCTTCCCCGACGGCACATGGGTTGACATGAACCACCCCGAGCGCCGCTATGAGGGTCACAGCACAATCAACTATGACGCACCCATCGAGGTGCTGCCACTGTTTGTCCGCGCCGGATCTTTCATCCCTCAAGCCAACTATGAGATGCAGAATGTGGGCGATTACAATCCCGACAAGCTAGACCTTATTTATTATCTCAGTGACACGCCGTCAACCTATACCCTGTTTGACGACGACCTGCATTCCACAGGCACACTCGATAGAGATAAGCACCGCGAGATCCAATTTGTCGCCACACCGCAGGGAAGGACGTGTTACATCAACATCCAGGGCAGGGGCAACATCGACGGAGACACGCCCAACAAGGACTATCGCCTGGTGATTCCCTCCATCCCTAAGCCTAAGAAGGTGAAAATCAACGGCAAGAAAGCCAAGGGCGTGGGTTATGATAAGCAAACTAGAACGCTCACTATCCCCGTATCGATTCCTGATATCGCCCAAACGACCATTATCGAAATCGACAAATATTAAGAAATGAACTTTATGGACGAGAATGAAAAAAAACATGAGATTGAGTGGCTGATGGGTAGCATCAAGCGCGACTATGCCCGTATCAATAAAAACAATATCTTTACACTCATTTTCATTTTCTGTGTGTTTGTGGGCTTGTGCATATACTTATTGTTCAGCAATCATGAACTGATGTCACTAGCCGATACTGTATTATGTATCATCATTGGAGCTGTTTGCCTTGGCTATGGCTTCATGGATTACGTAACAGGGAAACGGATTGAAAAAGTTGAAGATGCCCGCGAGTTGCTACGGATTTATGACAATAACCGCAAACTGTATCTGCCTTTTCTAGTCATTATTGTAGTGGCGGGATTGGTTTTGTTATATTTTTCTACTGATGATTTGAGAGAGATGGCGGCAGTATTCCTTTACAGTTTAATTTATGCGTTTATAGTTGCTGAGGACACTAAAAAATTGATACCTTGGCTGGTAGCTTGTGTAGCTGCAATCGGCATAATTATCCTGGGAGAGGTATTCTTTGGAATCATCATGCTCATTATAATTGTCGTAACATTCCTAGTGAAAAGATTTATCGGATATGAACCAAGAAATGATGGTCCTGAAGCTGAAATCAAGGAACTGCGCGAGCTTCTAAAGTAACGAGACAAACATCAAAATCGGCCAATAATTCAAAAAACTACTATTATGGATGAGAATGAAAAGAAACATGAGATCGAGTGGCTGATGGGAAGCATCAAGCGCGACTATGCCCGCATGAAAACCAAATTTATCGTGAACATTATTCTCATCATCGTCTTTGTTCTATTGGTTGGCTTTGGCCATTACACAAACGCACCAGAAGCGAAGGATATGGTTGACATCAGTATCATAGACGGACCCAAGTGGGCTGTCATTGCCATATGGACCTTAATTGGCGTCTTCATTCTCTTCCAAACCTTTTCCCCCTACATTACAGGAAAACGGATTAATAAAGTAAGTGATGCTCGGGAATTGATAAGAATACTTGATCAAGAGCGCAAAGTGAAATGGTACCTCATAGCTATTGCCTCAGTTGGCGCGATAGCTTATGCGATCATCTCTGCTAGCACATTGGAAATCAAAGTCATCAACATTCTTATCTTGGCTAGGGAGCTCTTGTCTGCCAAAATGGACACCGAAGACATGCTGTGGTGGTTTGCGGCTATTGTTCTTTCAATATGCCTGATAGTAATGGGTGATATTACCGATGGCATAATATTTATAGTCTTGAGCATCGGCACTTTCTTGTATAGGAGATATACCGGATATAACCCCAAAAACGATGGCCCCGATAATGAAATCAAGCAACTGCGCGAACTTCTAAAGTAGGAAGACAAACATCAAATTTGTTAATTTTGAAAATAATCGGAAGAATTTTGTAGTTTTCCCGATTATTGTTGCGTCTAAGGAGTAAAAAAACAATTAAAACCTAGAGATTATGGAACTAAAACAAATATTCAATTCCCAGAGCAAGGAACAGGACGGTTTGAACGAGATGAGTAAGAAAGAGCTCGTTGATTACATCAAGAATTACTTTGTAAAACATGGCCATGAAAGACTTACCGAGGCTATCGTTTTTGCCCTAATGTCTGCATTGTATATATGGAACTATCTAAAGGGTTCAATGGATGACATGATCTTGCCACTAGGATTTGCAGCAGTTAGCTTTTTTGGCCTACTCCGGTACTTGAATTACAGAAAAATAAGTAGGACTGATGACGCCAGCGAACTGCTGTCGACCATTGATCGATTGACAGGCATGGAGAAAAAATTGATCATCAGTGGTTTAGCTATTTTGTTTTTTATTTTTTGCTATTACCTTTTCGTTATGATTATAGACACCGATTTTGCTCATCTTGATACTCTGGACTATATTTTCATCCCCATCTTTATATTGTTAGCTTTGTTCATTGCCTGCTATGTCTTATCGCCTAAGTTGCGCAGGAAAATATTCCTTTCAGCTAACTCATACGCCATTAAGCACGTCGAACGGTTGAGGGAGCTTGTCGAGCAGGAAGATGAAAAAAGTGAGGCTAGCGTGTAGCAAATTGATGTCTCAGTGCGTCTAAAGAGCAAAAAAGAGATAGAAACAAAGAAAATCTTTAAAAAATGTTAAATAATTTGGAAAATAGGATTGAGTTGTTATACCTTTGCAGTGTACTAGTTAAGTAGTACACTAGAAAAGTATAATTCAACTCTAAAATACTTCTTCATTATGGAAACTTCACAATTCAACAACAACGAGAAAGAACAGCGCATCCAGGAGCTGTTTGAACAATCAATCGAAAAGTGTGACCGTGCAGCCAAGACAAAAAAGATGGTAATGATACCGGGTATCGTCGCCCTTGCATGCTTCTTGTTCTTAGTATGGACCACCTCCACCCTGCCTATTGCTATTAAGGCCTGTGAATCGGCTGGCTTCATACTATTGTATTTCATTTCAACCTGGCTGACGATCCGGTTTAATTCCCGCATGAGCAAAGCCCGTGATGTAAATGAACTCCTGAGAGTGAATGACAATGACAGGAAGAAATTGGCTATCTATTTGACAATAGTGTTGGTGGCATTCTTTGCCATCATCTTTGGATTTGAATATCTAAATGGTACGATGAAACCGAATATTTTCATTGCCATCCTGTGGATCGTGATTTGCGTGATGTGCTATATTACTACTTCTAGGGATTGTCGTGAGGTGAGGGAAATCAAGGAACTCATGGGAGAGAAATGAAAAAAAGGTCCCATGATTGAAACTTTTTGAGTTGCTTATGCATCTAACAGACAACAAAAACAATTAAACCCAGAGATAATTATGAAACGAGTCAATTTAAAACACCTGATGCTCGCCACAATGCTGCTGTTGACCTGCAGCATGACAGCACAGGCCCAGGAACAGCAAGACTTCAACGGGAAGTGGAACGGTACCCTTGAGGTAAAGCAAATGCAGTTCAGCGTAAACATGACGCTGACCCTGGAGCAGACAGAAAAAGGTATTAACGCATTTCTTGACATCCCCGAGCAGGGATTAAACAACTATGAAGCCAAAGCCTCACTCAAGGGCGGCAAGCTGACTGTGGGCTTCCCTGAAATGTATGCGACATATAACGCCACATTGCTCGGCGACACGCTGGATGGCAAATTCACCCAGATGGGCTATGAGCTGCCGCTGATCATGGTTCGCCAGCATGCCAGTGTGAGCAACGACGATGACGATTGGGTGAACGACTCGCTGCTGAGCGTGTTTGACAACATCCAACTGAAGGATGTGACCGTGACGGCCCAGCGCCAGCTCATCAAGCAGGAGGTGGACCGCATCGGCTACAGCGTTGCTGACGATGCCGACAGCAAGACCAACAACGTGTTGACGATGCTGCGCAAGGTGCCGATGGTAAGCGTTGACGCCAGTGATGAGATCCGTGTCAATGGCCAGACGAACTTCAAGATTTTCCGCAACGGTCACCCTGATCCCTCGCTCTCGCGCAATGCCAAGGAGATCCTCAAGGCGATGCCTGCCAGCAGCGTCAAGCGCATCGAGGTCATTACCGAGCCCGGTGCCAAGTATGACGCCGAGGGCACGACCATGATCCTCAACATCGTCATGGCCGACAACTCGACGCTCAAGGGCGTTTCGGGCATGGCCTCGGCCAGAGCCGACCACAAGGGGGCAATAGGCGGATCATTAAACCTGACGAGCCAGCTCGACAAGGTGGTGTTGTCGGTGGATTATGGTATCCATCACGATGGTAACAACGGACAGGGCTATCGCTCATCAATGCTTAACCGCTATACTCAAAGCGGTGCAGAACTGCAGGGCAACACGACCTTTGATGCAGATAAGGTAACCGTCCACTTTGGTGACGTGAGTGCCAGTTGGGAACCCGATACACTGAACCTCCTGGCGTGGTCGTTAAGCGGATTTGCCTACAATTATGCCGGCAACGGCGTGAACAGCAACCTGATGAGCGATGCAGGGGGCCAACCTCTCTACAGCTACGGGATGAACAATCACACCAAGTCAGACAGCTACAACTTTGATACCCGCATGGACTATCAGCGCCGCACGGGCCTGAAGGGCGAGACCATCACGTTGAGCTATATGCTCTCGGCCTTCCGTAACAAGAACTTGGACAACTCTCGCTATACCGACCTTGTTAACATGCCTGTGGCATACTATGGCATTGACCAGGACGGCAAGGAGAACTTCAACGAGCACACTGTGCAGCTCGACTGGACCCGTCCGCTCGCCAAGAGGCACACCATCGAGACTGGCGCTAAGTACATCTATCGCCTGAACCGCAGCCACAACGTGTTGGACTATCTGGGCGTTGACGATGACACCGACATGCGATACAAGCATGTGACCCAGGTGGGTGCCGCCTACTTGAGCTACACTTTCCATAGCGGAAGTTGGGATGCCCGTGCAGGCCTGCGCTATGAGCACAGCTACCTGCGCGCCACCTATCCCGATGGCCAGCAGCCTGCCTATGAGGCTCACTTGAACGACTTCGTGCCTAGTGCGAGTGTGCGCTACCAGTTTGACTTTGCCAACAGCCTCAAACTGTCATACGCCGCCAGCATCAACCGTCCTGGCATCAGCTACCTGAATCCGGCAGTGATCGAGACCCCGACAAGCCGTTCATATGGTAACACCGACCTGGGTAGTGTGCACTACCACTCGGTGAGCTTGACCTACATGCGCGTGGGTCCCAAGCTGACATTTAACGTCACGCCGCAGTTCCAGTTCAGCAACAACGGCATCGGTGCCGTGAAGTGGGCCGACGGCCTGGTGCAGGTATCGACATATGCCAACACGCTCAAGACCTACTCGACGACGCTGTCAGCCTTTGTTCAGTGGATGGTGAGCCAAAAGACCAACTTCATGCTCAACGGTTCAATTGGCTACAATTACTACAAGAGCAACGAACTGAACCTGAAGAATGACCGCGTGAGTGGCAACTTCTTTGCCAACGTCACTCAGTTCCTGCCGTGGAAGCTGCAACTATCGGGCTTCGCTGGCATGTGGGGCGGTGGTATCAACGACTTGTATGGCCGCATGGGTACCGTGTTCTTCCACGGATTCTCCCTGCAGCGCTCGTTTCTCAAGGAGGATCGCCTGACCGTCCAGTTGCAAGCAATAGTTCCCTTCAGTGGCAAGTATATGAGCATGAAGCAGTACATGACCCAGGGCGATGTGACGGGATGGACACGCTATGAGCAACAGGCCCGCAGGTTTGGCATCAACATCAGTTACCGCTTCGGCTCACTCAAGTCTTCGGTGAAGAAGTCCAGCAAGACCATCGAGAACGACGACCTCATCGGCAGCGGCAAGCAGTCGGGCAATACCGGCGCTGGCAACATTAACGGCAGCGGAATGGGGGGAAATTAAGGTTAAAGGTTAAAGGTAATATCTTTAACATATGGATATTAGTGATGGATAATCGTTGATTATTCTTGCGGGAGTGGCAATAATCAGGCCACTCCCGCCGTTTTAGAAACAAAACAGTCAATCACAATCAATTATACCAAGAGATGCTGAAGAAGACGAGAATGCTGCTGATGTGTGCCGTGGCGCTGCTGGCGATGACGGCTTGTGAGAGTGACCATGTGGTCGTCGAGACCGACTGGACAACGCTCGAGACGGTCGAGCTGCAGAAACGCTACAACAAATACATGAACGGCACATGGGAGTATCAATATGATGACAGCATCCACTACATTGAGATGTCCTATACCTTCAACACCGAGGACAGCACTTTCACGGGATACTATAACGAGCTGATCAACATGGCACCCGAATCAAGTGAAGATCCTGATTGGCAGCTGTTGTGGCAGGGTTCGTTTGCGGGCAAATGGGCGCTGCTGCACAGTGTGGACCTGGACCACGATTACATCTATATGGGCGATATGGTCTTTGACAACGTGCATGGTGTGCTGGCAAGGTATGATGTACTGGGAGGGCGCGTGTTGTTCTATGGGGCAACGAAGAACACGCTCAGGGTGACGACACCGCTGACGTTCAAGCGCATTGATATGCATCATCCCGTTAATGAATGACCTGTCATTCTTCAACAGGATGATAGGCAATAGTCATTTGAAGTTAGGAGTTATTTTTTATTCTTTAGGCATGAAGCGGGCAGGGTCTTCCTTGTCCTCTTGCTGTGTTTGGGTGGGCTCAACGGGTGGTTGAGGCGGCTCGGGCTGATGCTTGGTCGCACCCCTTGACTTGTGGTGGGAACGGGTGGCTGACTCCAGTCGCTTAAATTCCTCACGCACATGGCGTCGGCCGTCCTCGAAGGTGTCATCGACGGCCCGCTCGATGGTCTCGTTGAACTTGAACGGGAGCAACGAGATGATGGCCGAGAGGAGGGATAGTCCCATGAGGATGAACGATAGCGTGTGACCGATGCCGATTCCCGTGATGGAGAAGCCCTCGCCCAGGTCATTGTCGGGCGTGATCTCGGGATCATGCCGCAACAGGATGTCGTGATGGCCGCTGGTGTGGTTGAAGAACCATAAGCCAACGAGTATCAGAGCAATAGCGCCCAACACCCACCAGCGTTTCTTCATGCAGTTGAGGGCGATAGCCCCAAAAATCGCGATGAAAGGGAGCAACGCGAGCAGCACGTTGTTTAATGACAGTGATTGTGATATTGTGCCAGCCGTGAAGCCCAATCCAGTTACCGTGCCGAGCAACGAGATGTCGTAAAACGGCAGGAAAAGGTAGCAAATGAGGGCTAACACGAGCAGTATATTTGTAATCGGTTTCATGTTATTCCAGTTTAATTGCCGCAGTTTTTTAGACCGCAGGAAGTGCGAAATTACACAAAAATGAGCAAACAGGCGCATTATGAAACCAAATTTTACACTAATTCACGTTTGTTAGTTAAAGTGCCGTAAATGGCGACGGGTCAATTGAATATTTACAAGATTTTTGGAAAAAAGTTGCAAACCTCGAGAATTATGTCGACATTTGCACAAAAAATGGGAGTCCAGCCAACCGCCTCTGCCAACGAGAAGACGTAACCAACTAGAAATGAGCTGGAAACGACATTAAATAAAACTAATCTATCAACCCTTTAATCCGTTAACGGATTAAACATAACACTTTTTAACTAAGGTATGAGAAACTTTTTGGTATTATTTGCACTGGGATTGATGTGCCTAGTTGCGCGTGCAGTTCCCGCCGATCCAACTCCTGCCCAGGTGTCTCAACCTGACGGCACATCGCTCACCCTTGTACTGCATGGTGACGAGTTCTTTAACTACATGACAACCATCGACGGATATACTGTGGTCAAGAATAAGGCTGGTTTCTACACCTATGCCCGCCTTGACGGCAACAGCCTGGTTGCAAGTGACCTGATCGCCCGCGACGAGGCCAACCGCAGCGCTGCCGACCGTGCATTCCTCGCCAACGTACCCAAGGGGTTGATCAGCAAGGCCATGGTGCAGAATGGTAAGAGAATGAAGAGCCACCGCAACGATTTGCTGCGCGGCATTGGCCACGGTGGCCACATGGACTACAGCAAGTTCCGCGGCTTAATCATCCTGATTAACTACACCGACAGGAATTTTAATGATTACGTTCCCAGTAACTATACGCCTATTGACTTCTACGAGGCTATGATCAATAGCCACGACTATCAGGGCTACACCCTGCCCTTTGGCACCAAAATTGACGCGATGGGCAGTGTGAGAGATTACTACTATGACAACTCATTCCAGCAGTTTGACCCGCACTTTGACATCTTGGGTCCAGTGGATGTCCCCTATGCCTGCACCGACGCCCATCAGTTCAGATGCGACTCCATCTTCTTTGCCGCCCTTGAGGCGCTGGATCCCGATGTGGACTTCAGCCAGTATGACACCGATGAGGATGGCACAGCCGACATGGTATTCTTCATGGTTGCCGGTCACGGCTCGGATGTCACTGCCAATAACCGTGACTACCTGTGGCCCCACATGAAGAACTTTGAGGATTCACCCGTGCTTGACGGCGTGAACTTCAGGCTCTATGCTTGCTCGACCAACATGACTGGTGAAGAGAACGAGTACTACATCAACTACAACAACGTTGCCGGCATCGGCACCATCTGCCACGAGTTCAGCCACTGCCTGGGATTGCCCGACTTCTATGACGCCGATGGCGAGGGCAGCGGTGGTGTCAACAGCAAGCATCCCATGACCTGGTCGGTCATGGCTAGCGGTTTCAGGAGCAACAACGGCCGCAACCCTGCCGGCTACAGCCTGTTTGAGCGCTATGCCCTGGGCTTTGCCCAGCCCACCCTCATCGATAGCGTGGGTACCATCACAATTCCTGCCCTTGAAAAGAGCAACACGGGTTACCGCCTGAACACCGCCAACGAGGGTGAATACTTCATCATCGAGAACCGCCAGCGCGTGAAGTGGGACAAGAACCTGGCCGGTCCCGGCATGCTCATCTGGCGTGTTGACTCGACCAATGTCGACGTGTGGGAGAACAATCTGGTCAACTCCAATCCCACCCACATGTACTATGAGTTGCTGCGTGCAAAATTCAGCGGAATTAGCGACAGTTACAATGACCCGTTCCCCGGTGTTTCCAATGTGACATCGATTACTAACGTCACCATGCCCAGCCTGCGCACATGGGACGGCAAGATGAGCCACTATGCCTTCACTAACATCACTGAGGCCGACAGCATCATCACGCTTGACGTGGTTGTTGACAACTCCAAGAGCTCTATCGAGGACTTTGAGAAGATGCCCGTGGGCGCCACACTCAACGAGCGCGGCGTGGCTGGCGTGTATGCCAACTGGGACTTCTATAACTGCGCTGTTGTTGACACTGCCCAAGTGGACAACGGACACTCGGTTGCCATGAGGAACGGCAGCTACCTCAACACTGTCGAGAACCTGAACAAGATTCCGATGGTGGTACGCTTTACCGTCACCAACCCGACCGACGCAAAGGCGGTATTCTATGTGTACTACTCCAAGAATGGCGGGTCACGGTGGTATGAGGCAGAATATCCCGGTTATGTGGAGGTTCCTGCTGGGTCAACGGCTACTGCAGCTGTTACCACCCTGCCCACCAATGAGCCCATCATGTTGCGCATCAAGCAGACCATGGGCAACTCGACAGACTACTGCTTCCTTGACAACATCGAGATTTGCTACGAGAACACGTGGACTCCCGAATTCATCCCTGGTGATGTGAACGATGACGGTGAGGTAACCATCAAGGACGTGACCACGCTCATCGACTACCTGCTGGGTGGTGATGTGACCATCAACGAGCTGGCCGCTGACGTGAAGGCTGACGGTGAGGTGACGATTGCCGACGTGACAACCCTGATTGACATGTTGCTGGGCACCAACAACTAAGCAACAAAAATAACACTACATTATATTCATATTTAATTTATTAATTATTTCAACATGAAAAAATTCGTATTACTAACTGCACTGTTCGCATTATTCTCGCAGAACATCGATGCAAAAAGTGTGAGTGTTGACCAGGCTATGGCCATTGCTAAGCAGCAGTTGGCTCAACCGACCAAACTCAATGCTTCAAACGCCAAGATGACCTTGAGCTATACCGCTATGAGCTTGAAGGGTCAGAATGACTACTATGTATTCAACCGTGAGGGCGGTCAGGGTTACGTGATCGTTTCCGGTGACGACATGACCGATCCCGTGCTGGCTTACAGCGACCATGGCTCGTTTAACCTCAACGATGCTCCCGAGGCCTTGAAGATCATGCTTGAGCGCTATCAGCTGAGCTTGGACATGATGCGCAAGAATCCTCAAGCAACCAAGGCTCCCTCGTTGACGATGAATCCCAATGGTGTAGCTCCCATGTTCTTGAACGAATATGGTGAGGGTCCCCACTGGCATCAGTTTGCTCCCTACAACGAGTACTTCCCCACCTATAACGGAGAGCACTGCTATGCCGGTTGCGTTCCCATCGCATTTGCTCACATCATGAAAGGCTTGCGTTACCCGTCTTATGGTAATGGCTCTAACACCTTCCACTACATGCTGGGCGACCAAGAGAGAACCGCTACTGCCAACTTCAACCACACCTACAAGTATAGCAGCATGAAGAATGGTTATCAGGGCTATACCAGTGGTTGGCAGGATGTTGCACAGATGGTTTATGACATTGCTGTTGCCTTCCAAGCCAAGTTCTCGACCAGCAGCACCAATGTAAGCTATGATCAGATCGTCAAGGGTATGGTTGCTTACTTTAACTACAACCCCAATGTCCAGTTCCTGCAGAAGGCCAATTATGCTGACGCCACCTGGCGCGAGATGGTTTACACCGAGCTCGACGAGGGTCGTCCCGTTCTGTACTTTGGCTACAGGACTGTCCTCAACGATGGTACCGAGAATGCCCACGTTGGTCACGCCTTTGTGATGGACGGCTATGATTCAGAGGGTAGGGTTCGCATCATCTGGGGTTTCCAGCCCGAGGAATACAACAGCTGGTTCAGCTTTGACCTGCTGTCACCGCGCATCTACGGTGACACCCCCTATGAGCACGATGAGTACAAGGAAGGCTTCAACGCCGACCAGTATGCCATCATGGGCATCCGTCCCGCTGAAGAGGGTGAGAACGGTGGTGTGGTTGTGACCGGTACCACCTATCTGCAGGAGGTTATGCCTGCCAACGACGTACGTGGTTCGTTTGAGGTTAAGGCTCTGAGCGGTCCCTGGCAGGGCACCATCCGCTGGGCTCTCGCCACTAAGGGCAATGATGGTAAATACAGCGTAGCTACTTCAGCTTACACCACCCAGGTGGATCTGCAGGAGAATGAGACCGCTACCATCGACATCAGCGGTTCTTACTACCTGACCGAGGGCACCCAGTATTATGTTGTTGTTTGGTCACCTTACTTCCCCAACAACTATGACTGGAACTGGTTCTTCAACGATCCTATCCCCTTCACCGTTGGTAACTGGGTAACTCCTCCCGATCCTCAGTTCGTCCTTGGTGACGTGAATGGTGACGGCTTTGTAACCATCGCCGACGTTACCGCCCTGATCGACATGCTGCTGAACGGTACTCCCTCCGTTGAGGACTGCCCCGCTGCTGACATGAACGAGAGTGGTGAAATCAGCATTGCTGATGTAACCGCCCTGATCGACTACCTGCTGAACAACACCACCGAGGGTTGATTGGCTATCGATTAGAGATCGATTGATATTACTGTGCCGCGAGCGTTGAGGCTCGCGGCACAGTTGTTTTATATTATATTATAAGGTGGTGCAGACAAGAAACCCGCAAGACATGGACAACGCTGACGCGGGGGATGGTTCATGGAGGGTGTGTCATAAATGTTCGCCCGAAATAATAACCGCTCTAACGAGCGGGAAATTAAAACAAATTTTGTATTTAAATTAAGCAAATTAAATTTCCTGTTTTCGTCACGGTTTTTTGAATAATTTTTGATAGTCTGAATTTCAGCAGATTATAAACGGATGATTTGGAAAATTGGGTGTCCCGTGCTAAATTTGCACCATGTTTGTTCGCAGGAAACCCAACAAGTCAGGCACGACTAGCGTCCAGGTTGTTGACAAAAGCCGCGGCTCATATCGTGTGATCAAGAGTTTTGGCACGGGCAGGACTGAGGCTGAATTGTTGTCGCTTGAGCGCAAGGCGCGTGTGTACATCAACTCTCTGAATGGTCCGAGTCTGTTCGGCAGCGACGAGGATGACCGGGTCGAGGATTTCGTTGGCTCCATCAGCAACGGGCAGATCCAAGTCATTGGTCCGGAACTGGTGTTTGGCTCACTGTATGACCATATC
>ONKD01000005.1:86844-191584 GCA_900318345.1 uncultured Prevotellaceae bacterium | reverse complement strand
GCCACGGCACAGGTCGGTGAAGTTGCCCTGGGTATAAGTAGTGATGTGACCGTCTTCCAGGTCATTGATGAGCTCGCACTTCAAGGTCTGACCCTTGTCACCGAAGAACTTCAGTGCGTCGGCCTTGCTGATGTCGGCACGCACAACGTCCTCATTCTTCTGGGCGAGTTCTGTCATCTTTTTCTCAATCTTGGCGAAGTCTGCGTCAGTCAAGGGGTTGCCACCGGTGTCGATGTCATAGTAGAAACCGTTCTCTACTGCCGGGCCAATACCGAACTGTACGCCAGGGTACAGCTCCTGCAGAGCCTCGGCCAGGGGGCGTGAGATATCCCATTCCTCGTCGTTTAATGATGCGGCCAGCACGTTGCGTGCAAAGCCTTCGCTAATGCTCTTGGCAATGTCCAGAGGGGTTACTCCATCCTCATATTGACGTACATTGCCGTCAGGAAACTTGATGTTAATCATATTAAGTATTTGATAATTAATAGTTTGCGTTGTGCCCTACAACAGCACAACATATTTTAACTTGCAAAGTTAGTGCAAGTCGAGCACAGAACAAAATGAAAAACTGTTTTTTTCATTTTTTATGTCTCGACGCAGCCTGACCACTAGCAATTTAAAGACAACGGGGACAACGAGGGACAACAGTTTATAAAAAGAAAACAATGCTCGCTTCGCTCGCAGTTTAAAGGTTAGTGGTTAAAGGTTAGAGAGGCTACCGCGTTGAGGGAAGGACACGAGACAATTTTCACATGAATTGTCGTTAATTGGCCGTTAATTCATGAAAAAATCACGAGAATTACCCGTGTTGAGGCCATGGCCCACGGGACTAGACGGAGGGAACGGATGAAACGGAAGGGACGGAGAGAACGGAGGGGACGGAGGGGACGGAGAGAACGGAGGGGACGGAGGGGACGGGCTGTGTCATAATTTATCTGCGGGAATAACCGCCCTTCGGGCGGGAAAACTTGAGCAAATCGAAGGCCATGAAGTTTACTTCAATGGCTGAGATGCCGCCAAGTTTCGGGAAATTAAAACAAATTATTATTTTAAAATTGATTGAAGGAACTACCCCACGCAAAGGCGCTAAGGCGCTAAGGCGCTAAGGTATTGTTTAATAGTAACTTGCATCATAGATATTTCACATGGGCAGAAGGGCAGAAGGAACGGGTGGAACGGGTGGAACGGGTGGAACGAACCGTGGCGGAGCCACGGCCCACGGGACTAGACGGAGGGAACGGAGGGGACGCGGGGGGACGCGGGGGGACGCGGGGGGCGGGTTGGCAACCCGCCATACGGAACCAGATGGATGCGGGGGCGGGCTGTGTCATAATTTATCTGCGGGAATTATAACCGCCCTGCGGGCGAGCGAAGCTCGATCAATGTTTCAAGCGAAAATTATGACACACCCTCTACAAAGTCATGGGACATTGTTACCAATCCACGAGGGCCTTCGACCGCGTTCATTTAAGCGGATGCTATACCAAGTCATCCTCTGCTGATTGAGCATTTTCCTACTTGTTACCCTTGGAGCGGTTGTGGTGACGGCACAGCATCCGGCAGTTGCTCTCGTCGGTGGCGCCGCCCTTGCTCCACGCCGTCACGTGGTCGGCATCCATCTCATTGAGTTTGTAGATGCGGGTGCTGTTGCTACCCTGCTGCAAGACGCAGTCGGGGCAGTTGCTCACGCCGTTCTCCTTGGCGGCCTGGGTCTGCTTGGCATAGACGCGGGTGATGGTCGCCTTGTCAAAGACACGGATGTTCAGCAGGCTCTTGTCCTGCTCGCCGCCCAGGATATACTCGACGATGCCCTTGTGGTTGGTCACATAGGGGTCGGCCAGCAGTTGGTGGAGCCGTTGTGACACGGCCGCCACGTTATAGGGGGTCTTGTGGTACTGCTCATAGAGGCGTCCCCATTCCAGGCCGCGCATCTCGGGGATCACGTCGCTGAACACGCCCGACGCCCAATCGATCACCGCGTTGAAATAGGTCTTGACGGGCGTGATGGCAGTGTCCTGGCGATGTAGACTCATGTAGCCCTCCACATTGTCCTGGCTGACCCATTGCAGGGCGCGCTCGAGATAGTCCTGCCGACTGGCCGAGCCCGTGACATAGGCGCTCCACTTCTGGATATGGGCATTCTGGCTGTTGCTGAATTCCTCTTTCAGGGCGGTGACAAACGGGCCCGAATAGATGGCATTCAGTTTCTCCTGATTGTTCAACGCCACGCCCACGATGTTGATAGTCTGGAACCACTCCTTGATTTCGCCCTCGGTGCCCTCACAGATGTAGATGAGCAGCTTGGTGTTAAGCACCTTGTTGCGGTCCTCCTCGTTCAAGCCGTCGATGTACTGCTGCATGCCGTTCTTGTCCTTGATGGCGAGTTTGTGGGTCACGAAGCGGCCCAGGCTGGTGATGCGCTGCTGTCCGTCGAGCACCTCCAGTCGTTCGCCCACCTTGTTAAAGTATATCAGTCCCAGCGGATAGCCTTTCAGCACCGAGTCGATGACCGCCACATCTTTCTTACCGTCGGCATAGATGTAGTTGCGCTGGTATTCGGGTTGGATGGTCAGTTTGCCGCTCAAGCCAAACAGGCCCTTGCCCTCCAACTCATTGTAAACAAAGCCCTCGCAGATGTCGCGCACGGTGATATCGGTTCTTAGTTTCGCTTTCATCGTCTTATTGCTTTTTGCGGATTAGTACTCTGGCGTACAGTTGAGTATAGAAATTGTCTCCTACAATATAATAGGTTTCTCCAATAGGTGGTGTTGAATGCTTTATTGTCGCTCCGTCATTTAATTTTGTCACATTACTCTTATTCCCGTTTTTATCAACTTGAATTTGGTTAGGATAGATTTTATTTGCTATCCCAAACCAAGTTTTTGTTATTCCCAATATCTCAAATTGCTCAGGACAGTATTTATCTAGGAACGAAATAGGCACTCCCATAGCACCATCATAGTCGCTAGGGATGGCATCGGTAAAGGGTACTTCAATTGCATCATAATTATCGTAATGCTCATAAGCACTCTTTCCCTTGATTTCTTTATGGCGGCTAAATTTCAGGTTATCACCCATTGTCATTAATGATAATGGTTGGTGGCGTCTGCCATGGTCAATATTAGTAAGCCAAATCGAAGGAACATTTTTCATGTTTACTCCATCTATGACTTCATCAACATCTTCATTGTTTTTAGTTTCAAACCACATTCCTCCCGACCACTCACGTCTACCAGACCATAATTTGTTCTCTTTTATGAGAGGAAAAACTTCTTTATAAGTAACACAATTTTTATTTCCAATGACGACAAACTGTTTATTAGCCTCAAGAATCCAGAGCAGGAATTGGCGGAACAGTGAGAAAGGCGGGTTGGTGATGATAATGTCGGCTTGGTCGCGCAGGGCGCAGATTTCCGGGCTGCGAAAGTCGCCGTCCCCCTCCAGGTATTGCCATTGCAGGTCCTCGACGTTGATGCGCCCATCGCCCGTCACGTCATGGTCAAGGACGAAGATTTTGCCGTGGGTTTTGCTCTTGTCGGCATCATAATGTGGCGCCTCGGTCTCAAAAAGCGACGGCTGGTAGCCAAACTTGTACTTCTTGCTCTCGGGGGCATAACTTGTGGAAATCAACTTTTTCAAGCCGAAGGTCTCAAAGTTTTGGGCAAAGAACTTGGTGAAATTGCTCCACTCGGGATCGTCACAGGGCAACAGTACCGTCTTGCCACGAAACACGTCGGGGTTATACTCGAGATAGGCGTTAATCTCCTTCTCGATGTCAGGATATTGAGTGTAAAACTCGTCATTTTTGGCCTCCTTGGCCCGTGATAGGGATTCGTTTGCCATAACTGCATCAATAATTTTTGAAGTTATCAATGCGCTGGGCCAGTAAACAAAACGATCCTGCAAGTACCTCGGGACACAGAAGGTGGACGAATCCCCGTCCAACGTTCAAGGTACTTGCAGGAAACCTAAAATTACAGACAAGGAACGCCCACACAAGGTGAGCGTCACCATTATTCTGCAATTTTGTTCTTCTACCTGCAAGTTTCTGAACGTTTGAATAATAGCCAACGCTAAATATTATACCGCAATGTCTTGGAAAAGGAAAAAACGATTCCATTTCCACGGGCAAAGATAGTGTTTTTTAATGGGAAACCATGCTTTTTGACAACAAAAAAGACAACTTGAGCCACGGGGAACAACAATTTGCTAAAAAATACGATATGCTCGCTTCGCTCGCAGTTTAAAGGTTAGTGGTTAAAGGTTAGAGAGGCTACCGCGTTGAGGGAAGGACACGACATATTTTTCACATGAATTGTCGTTAATTGGCCGTTAATTCATGAAAAAATCACGAGAATTACCCGTGTTGAGGCCATGGGTTAGCGCGCAGTGACATCAGATGGGACATGTTCTTTTTCCAAAAAACTTATTACCTTTGCCAATGGTAATTCATCAAATCAATTTGCAGCTATGAAAGCCCTGTTGAAACTCATCGGTTATATGTTCATCGGCATTTGCGTCGGCATCCTCTGTGTCGGCCCTGTCATTGCCCTGATCGAGGGCGAGTCACTCTCGACTGTGTACCAAACAATCATCAGCAGGTTCTCGCTGACAGATGTCGCCGAGATTGCCTGGATGCTCCTCGCCGCTTTAATTGCCTTTATCCTGAACATCGTCCTTCATGAGGGAGGCCACCTCGTGGCGGGACTGCTGACGGGCTACCGCTTTGTGTCGTTCCGCTTCCTGAACTTCACCCTCATCAACAAGGAGGGGCGCCTGCGGTGGCGCAACTTTGAGCTGGCAGGAACCGGCGGCCAATGCCTGATGGCTCCACCCGACCGCCCCATCGACCAAATCGACACGCGCTGGTACAATGCCGGCGGCGTGCTGGCCAACATCCTCATCGCTGCTGTCTCGCTGTTGCTGTATTGGCTCATTGACCTGCCCTCGTGGCTCAACGTGTTGTTGCTCATCATGGCCATCATCAACTTCCTGACAGCGTTGACCAACGGCATACCCATGAAGATAGGCGGTGTGGCCAACGACGGCCTCAACCTGTTCCAACTGGAAAAGGACCCCGCCAGCAAACAGTGTTTCTGCAACATTCTTGACGTCAACGCCCGCAGCCAGGAAGGGCAATCTTACAAAGATATGCCCGACCACCTGTTTGCCATGCCCCAGCCCATAGACTGGAAAAACAGCATGCACGTGGCTGCCGTGTTGCTGTCGGCCACAAGGATGATGGATTTTCACCAGTGGGAAAACGCCTATCAGTTGCTGACCACAGCGCTCAGCCACAAAGACGATTACATGAAACTTTACCTGTGGGAAGTAAAGAACCTGATGACCCAAGTGTGCATCATCACCGGGCGAGACGATGAGGCCCGCCAGCACTACACCGAGGACATTGCCAAGTATGTGACTCAACACGCGTCCACCCAGAGCGACAAGCAGTTGACGGGCATGGCCGTAGCCCTCGCCCTGGAGGGAGACAGGCCCAAGGCAGAATCATTGCTGCACAAACTCGAGAACGACCGCGACAAATTCATCCACCAGGGCGACGTTGCCATGAGCCTCGACCTCATGCACTGGCTACTCGACCACCACCAGGCACAATAGACAGAGCCCTTTTTACGCCATGATTATTGTAGGCCCTGAGTGAGAAAGCGGCGCAGGTGCAAGTGGGTAATGCCATTATCGTCGCTGCGGTTGACCAACGGGGACATCGAGATAACGTACTTGGGATAATTGTCCTTAATGGCCTTGAGGTTGCCAAACTCCCGCTGATAGGTGCTGTCATCGGCTATAAGATAGGCCACTTGAACATAAGCCCGTGAGCCATCACTCTTGCTACAAACGAAGTCAATTTCGCCCGCCTTGAGCTGCCCTACCCGCACCGTGAATCCCATGCGAATGAGGTGCTGATAGACCACTGTTTCCAGCACTTTCTCGATATCTCCCTCACGCTCACCTCCAGCGATGGCATTGCGCAGGCCATGATCCTCAAAATAAAACTTGCCATTGCTCTCAAACAGTTTTTTGCCATGGACCTCATACCGTTTTACTTCTTGGACGATATAGGAAGCGCACAAGAATGAGAGATAATTAATGATCAGTGTGGGTGTTATCGTTAGGCCCTGCGACTTCATGAACTTGGAGATGTTGTTGGCCGAAATCAATTTGCCTGTATTGTCGGCCAGATATCGCACAAGGTCTTCAAGAAAGGGCACATTACGTATTTGGTTACGCATCACCACATCCTTGAGCAACACCGTGTTATAGATACCCATTTGATAGTCTCTCGCAACTTCTTCATCCAGGCCCAGCACAATAAGGCCAGGCAGTCCTCCAAATGAGATATATTTGCTCAGCGAGTCATCATTATCAGGCAAGGCGTGAAACATCAGGAATTCCTCATAGCTCAATGGCAAAATGTGGATTTCCTTATAGCGGCCGCCTATCAAGGTGCTCAAATCGCTGCTCAACATGCGCGCGTTAGATCCTGTAATGATGACATCAGTGTGAGGTTCGGTGCGGTAGCTGCGAATGCTGCGTTCAAACTCCTTGATATCCTGCACCTCATCAATCAGGATGTAATTATGCTTGGTTCTATCTATATGCTCCTCGATATAGGCATTCAAGTCCTGATAAGTCTGGATGGCATCAAATTGCCTCTTTTCTTTATCTATATATATAATGTTGTTAGCCAAATCCTTGGATTTCAGTTCCACTAGTTGGCGCAACATGTAACTCTTGCCCACACGCCGCTGGCCCACGATGACCACAATGGTCTCCTTGCCCAAGTACTTCTCTATCTTATCAATGTAGGTCTGACGAATGATTGCTTCCATAATTTTGTGCTTTATACAAGAAATTTTTCCGCAAATATAATAAAATTTCTTTTATACAAGAAATTTTTAGACATTTTACTGCTTTTATCTCTTATAAAATATAGACATTGTACAGCCAGGGCATTTAACGAGATGAAAAAATAAATTGTACCTTTGCAGCTGGAAAGCAACGCCACGTAATGAGCCAGACCTCACCCATAGCGCAGCTGCAACGGCAGCGGGAACTTCTCCGCCTGGAATACCAAGAGGAGAAGGAAGCTTATCGCCTGCACAGTGAGACCATGGGTCTGGCGCGCCAGGTGACACGGGGCAATGCATGGTATCCCCTGCGCATGGGCCGCACCTACTACAACTCCATCAACCAGTACTGCATCGAGGTGACCCGAACGGCCAATGAGGAAATTGACCACAACTTTGAGTATGGCAAGCCCGTGGTCTTCTTCAAGGCCGCGGCACCACAGGGAGACCTAAAGCAGGCGACTGGCATCAGCTACTTTAATCTCACTGGGACCATCTCCTATGTTGACGGCGACCGCATGGTCGTCGCCATCCCCGAGGGGCACACGCTTGAGCTGCAAAACGCACAAGAGCCAGTGGGCGTGCAACTGTTCTTTGACGAGACGAGCTACCGAACGATGTTTGATGCACTGGAGCGGGTGATTAATGCCAAGGGCACCCGCCTGGCCTACCTGCGCGACCTGTTCTACAGCCACCAGCCCGCCCAGACCTTCACGTTTAACGCCATGAGATTCCCGTGGCTCAACAAGAGTCAGGAACAGGCGGTGAACGACGTGCTGCGCGCCAAGGACGTGCGCGTGCTACATGGCCCGCCGGGCACGGGCAAGACGACGACGCTGGTCGAGGCCATCAACGAGACACTCATGCGCGAGACCCAGGTGCTCGTGTGCGCCCAAAGCAACACCGCCGTCGACTGGATCAGCGAGAAATTGGTGGACTGCGGCATCCCAGTATTGCGCATCGGCAACCCCACGCGTGTCAACGACAAAATGCTGAGTTTCACCTATGAGCACCGCTTTGCCGACCACCCCGACTATCCCAAGTTGTGGCAGGTGAGACGCACCATGCGCGAGATGCGGCGCAAGCGACGCGAGTCGGGCGAACGCTTCCACCAGAAGATGGATCGGCTCAAAGAGATCGCCGTGGAACTCGAGGTGCGCATCAACGCCGACATCTTCGGGCAAGTGCGCGTCATCGCCTCCACCCTCGTGGGCGCTGGCAACAAGCTGCTCGACGGCAAGAAGTTCGGCACCCTCTTCATCGACGAGGCGGCCCAAGCGCTCGAGGCGGCGTGCTGGATACCCATCCGCCGCGCCAGCCGCGTGATTTTTGCCGGCGACCATTGCCAGTTGCCTCCCACCATCAAGAGCCTGGAGGCCATCAAGGGCGGCTTGGGCATCACGCTCATGGAGCGCATCGTCAAGAACAAGCCCGAATGCGTCTCGCTGCTGCAGGTGCAGTACCGCATGAACGACGAGATCATGCAGTTCAGCAACGACTACTTCTATCATGGCCAAATGCAGTCAGCACCCGAGGTGGCCCACCGCCTCATCCACGAGGGCGACGCACCCATCCTGTGGCTCGACACCTCGACCATCAACGTTGGCCCCGATGAACAGTTTGATTTCAGGGAACAATTTGTCGGTGAGACTTTTGGCCGCATCAACAAAGGGGAGGCCCACTTGGCGGTCAGCCTGCTGCAGATCTATTTCCAACGCATCGGCAAGCAACGCGTCCTGGACGACCGCATTGATGTGGGCATCATCTCGCCCTACCGCGCCCAGGTCCAGTACCTCAAGCGCCTGATCAAGAAACGCCCGTTTTTCAAACCATTCGCCCATCTGATCTCGGTCAACACCGTCGATGGCTTCCAGGGTCAGGAGCGTGATGTGATACTCATCTCGATGGTGCGTGCCAATAGCGCAGGGCAAATCGGCTTTCTGCACGACCTGCGCCGCATGAATGTCGCCATCACGCGCGCCCGCATGAAACTCATCATCGTGGGGCACGTCCCCACCCTAACGCGCCACCCGTTCTACCAAAAACTATTTGATTACATCCAAGAGGTCCGCGACCACACAAATCAATAAAATACAAATTACTCGAATTATACTAATTGGCTTACGCGAACGCATAAAAAGAAAACAAGAAGTACAAGAAACACAAATTATTAATTGATAATAAATTGTATTGGTTGTATTTCTTGTTTTCTTTATTGACAACTGTTGTCTTTAATCAGCAGTGGAGGGGATATTTTTGAGCCACTGGCGGTAGCCCAGCACGGCCATGATGGTGTAGAAGCCATAGAGGGCGGCAGTGAAGGGTATCTGCTTGTAGATGTAGAGAATGGTGCAGACGAGGTCAACGACAAGCCACAAGAGCCACTGCTCGGCATACTTCTGGGCCAGTGCCCACAGGGCGACCATGCCTCCGGCCCGCTATGGCCTTTAACTCATGCGTGAATTGCCTGAAAATGCTGGAAAATGATAGGTCGGCTGAACGATTTTCCATCTAAAATGTGTTTTGCTCAAAAATATTTCTTAACTTTGCAAACAGAAATCATGCATATTAATACTTTTATTAACCACATTCTTTTTCATTATGAAGAAATTGTTACTATTCATTGCTGCTGTCGCAGTGGCTTTTGGTGCTTCGGCACAATTTGAACTGAAGCCTGCCAATCCTACTGATGTGAAATGGCAGGATTTTGGAAGCAGTATTCTTGGCCAGTCTAACTTGAAATTCAAGATTTCTCTCAAGGATGCGACGTTTGGCATACCTCTTGATGCCGAGAATTTCAGTTACAGCATTTTTACCGATGATGACCAGATCTTCACCTTCACTGTAGCCGAATATGGTTCTATAGCTGGAATCACTGAGGATATGACCGAAATCCCCTACGGTTTTAATAAGTACAGCATGAATGATTCTGTCGTTTTTTTCTACCGCACAAACCAAGAGAATCCTCCTTTCTTCACACAGCGCATCGGCATTCAGGTCTATTATAACAACAACGGCACCAAGACCGCGTCTGACATCGTTTACACTTACCTGGAACAGGTCAATCCCGCCAAGCCCGCTAATGCCACCGACCTGACTTGGGCAGCCGGCGATGGCACCAATTGGTCGTCCTTATTCCAATTTGACATCATTCCGCCCGTTGACGTGGATGGCAACACCTTGTTGCAGGCCAATGTGTCCTACAGCATCTTCTTTGACTACAACGAGCGCTACACCTTCCTCTATAGCGAGTATGGCCCCTATGACTATCTGGGCGGCATGACCGGCGACATGGACGAATTGCCTTTCTCGCTCATCCATGGCTATTTGGCACCGGGAGCAATCCACTTCTTGAATGACCCACAGTTCATTTGGCGCATTGGCGTTCAGGTTTACTACACGGTCGATGGGGTACGCAACTCTTCCGACATCGTTTACCTCGAAGTGAATGACGCCCCCGCATACCTACTCGGCGACGTGAACGCTAACCATGCTGTTACCATCGCCGATGTGACAGCGCTCATCGACTTCCTATTGGGGAATCCCCCCGCCCGTTATGACGAGCGTGCTGCAGACGTTAACGGGAACGGTGACGTCAGCATTTCTGATGTGACGGCATTGATCGACATGCTGCTCGGTAGTTAATAGGGAACAGTATTGGTAATTGATACCGTACAGACTAAACCGCGCCGCGTGCTGACCTGGATTCAGCGCGTGGCGCGGTTCTTTCTGTTAAATTCCCTGTCCGCTGCTCTAAATAGCCGTCTCTTGCCGGCGCATCATGCCGAGCCACTGGCGGTAGCCCAGCACGGCAATAATAATATAAAGGGAATAAAGGCCAGCCTTGAACGGGACGTCCTTAATCACATATAGGTAGACACTCACGGCATCAACCACAATCCACAACAGCCATTGTTCAACATACTTGCGTGACAATGCCCACAAGGCAATGAAACTCAATGCGTTTGTAAAGGCGTCTGCCATGGGGATTGTGCTCTTGGTGTAATTCACAAGCACCCAGTAAGTAGCATACCACAGAACAGCAAATATCGCAATTAAAGGCAAAACCTTATTGACTGGCAAATGGCCAATTGCAGGCGACTTCTTATCCTTCTTTCCAAGGCCGAATTTCCACACTAAGAAACCCCATATATGAGCAACAGTGTAGTAACCCGCCATAAAAGAATCGCCAAACAGTTCTTTATCCCAATACAGGAAAATGTCAAGAGCAGGCATAATAATGCCAACGAACCATAGCACAATACTGCTGCGATACTCCAACCAAATGTATAACAACCCTAGTGCTGTTGTCAGCATGTCAAGCCAATGCGCCGAGAACCATTCCATACTTCAATTCATGGGTTATTGATGCTGCTTCATAATTTGGTTCATAAAAGCAAGCGGATGCTATAATTATTTAAATTCGCGTAATTCGTAGTTAAACTTACACGTTAGAACTTAAGGGTGATGTGCCCCAGGGCATTGATGCCCGCCATGGGATAGAAGCGGGGATCGCTGTAGAGCGAATAAGCATTCTCCTTGGTTCCGCCAGGATAGAGGGCGCAGGTCTGTGAGTAGCCGTTGGTTTCATACTTCTCATCAAACAGATTGTAGATGGCGGCACCCACGGTGATGCTACGGATGTGCGGCAACTTGAAGGTATAGGCCACATCCAGATTGTTGACGAAATAGGGATCCAGGGAATCCTCCTTGCGCTCGAAGTTGTCAAGATACTGGCGCGACACATACTGAGAGTGCAACGAGGCAGTGAAGCCCTTGTAATTCAACATCAACATACTGCCTAAGGTCACGCTGGGCGAGAAGGCGATGGTGGTGTTGCCTTTCTCGATGGCGGTCTGGGTCCACATGTCGTCCCAGCTGTCGGCATCATAGTCGCTCACATAGCCCACGTAGTCCTTGATGCGGTTGCGGCTCAGCGTTGCATTCACTTCCCAAGCCAGCCAGTCGGTAAAGTGCATTCCTGCCAGTAACTCGATACCCATGCGGTAGCTCTTGTCCACGTTCTCGGCCATGAGCTCGCCAATTTCGTTGATCTTGCCATTGAGCACGAGCTGATCCTTGTAGTTCATGTAGTAAAGGTTGGCACTGAACAGGTAACGGCCCGAGCGGAACTCGTAACCGGCCTCCCAGTCATAGAGTTTCTCGCTGGTGGGATGCTCGAGGAACAGGCCGTCGGTGTAGTTGTTGCGCGTGGGCTCCTTCTGGGCCACAGCAAATGACAGATACACGCGGTTCTTGGCGTTAACTTGCCAGTTGAGACCTGCCTTGGGGTTGAAGAAATTGAACGGCTCGTCAATGTCGAGGGCTTGCAGGCGCTCGGGGTCGGCGGTCCAGTCCCACTTGTCGTTATTGCCCGTGATGCGGTAGCCGATGTGGCGGTACTGCAGGTCGGCATAGGCGCTCAAGCCGCCCGTGATCACGTAATTGCCCTTGACGTAAATATTGAAATCGGTCTTGCGGCCATTGTTGCGGTAATACTCGTGGTCGGGGTCCAGCGGGTTGGTGTAATTCTCCACCCAGATGACCTTGCCAAAGTGGTCGTTACTGTAACGGTTGATGCCGCCACCCAGCGTGGCATTCAGCCTGTCACCGCCATACTGCAGCGAGAAAACACCGCCGCCAAAGCCGCTATCGACGCATTTCTTGCGCACCAGGCTGGCTTTCTTGACAGTGCCCTCGGGCGTCACCACGGGCAGCAAAGCATACTCCTTGAGCGTGCGGGCATTCTTGTATTCCTGATAGTAGCCGTAGCCATCGGTATAATGCAAGGCCACATTGAGTTTCCACAGGGGATTAAACGTCTGATTCCAAATCAGTTGGTAGTGGGTCTGGCGATAGATATCCTTCTGGTCCTTGTAAAAGCCCGTCACCTGGCCGTCGTGCTTGATTTCGCCATTTGGGTTGTAGGTGCGGTTCTCCTTCAGGTCATCGCGGCTGATGCCGTCCCAAGCGTGGTAGGTATCCTCTTTGCCACCAAACGTGATGAAGCGCACCGAAGTGCGGTCGTTAAAATAACCCACCTGGCCAAAGTAGCTCACCAGTTCGCTGCTGGCACGGTCACGGTAACCATCGCTACTGATGTGAGACAAGCGCGCCTCAAATGCCCAATGATCGCCCATCAGGCCACTACCCAGACGCAGGGTCTCCTTATTTGTATTATATGAACCGTAACTGCCCGACACCTCGGCATAAGGATCGTGCGAAAAACTCTGAGTCCTCATGTTCACACTGCCGCCAAAGGCACCCGAGCCGTTGGTCGAGGTGCCCGCACCACGCTGCACCTGGATGTCGCGCACCGACGATGCGAAATCTGGCGTATTCACCCAGTAGATGCTGTGGCTCTCGGCATCGTTTTGCGGAATATCATTGACTGTGATATTGATGCGTGTGGCATCGGTGCCACGCACTCGCATCGACGTGTAGCCCACGCCAGCGCCCGCGTCACTTGTCGTGATGACCGACGGGGTCATTGTCAACAGGAACGGGATGTCCAAACCATGATTTTCGGCAGCCAGTTGTTTGCCAGAGATGTTAGTATACGCTACAGGTGTGCTCTGAGATGCACGTGTACCCAATACCTCCACCTCACTCAAGGCGACAGAGGGCACTGTGTCGGTTGCGGCATTCTGTCCAGCCGCAACAAGGGTTGCCATCGTCACGGCAACCGACAAAAAAGTCTTCTTCATTTTTTTTAATTAATAAGTTGTTCTCTACGCCGGCATTGTCCGGATCAGATCCGATGGGTATGTTCTCAGCCACCATTTTCCAGGTAGCACCCCAAACTCATTGAATCGCCCTGCAAAGGTACTCCTTTTCTTGCACGTTTGCAAGAAATACACTACCTTTGTCGCAAAGGAACTTTTAAAAGTGAATAGCTATGAAAAAAAGGATATTGATGGCCATCGTGGCTGTCTTGGGTATTGTGATGGCAGGTGATGCCTGCACGTCGGCTATCGTGAGTGGGAAACTGACCGCCAACGGGCGGCCACTCATGTGGAAAAACCGTGACACCAACGACCTGAACAACCGCGTGGAGCGCATCAAGGGACATGACGGGCTCATGGAGTTTGTCGCCTTGTTTGACGCTCGTGACCTGAACGACACCGCCGCCTGGATGGGGTTTAATGAAGTGGGATTTGCCATCATGAACACGGCATCCTACAACCTGAACGGGGATGACGGTGTGAAGAATATGGACCGCGAGGGCGAGCTGATGCGCTATGCCCTGGAACGCTGCAAGACGGTTGATGATTTTGAAAGTCTGCTTAAGACTCTCCCCAAGCCGCTTGGCGTTGAAGCCAACTTCGGCGTGATTGACGCAGCAGGCAACGGCGCTTATTTCGAGACCGGCAATTATAAATATGTGAAATTTGACCTGGCAGAATCACAAGACGGCATCCTCATGCGTACCAATTACAGCTACAGCGGCGTGAAAGACAAGGGTATGGGATACGTGCGCGAGAAGAATGAGAAGGCACTGCTCAAACCGCACATTGAGGCCCAAGACATCACTCCGGCAGTATTCACCGAGGAGTTGTCCCGCACCTTCTATAATGCCCAACTGGGCAAAGATTTCACACGCAGCGGTGACGAGTGGATTGTGGATCAGGATTTCATCCCCAGGCGCATATCAACAGCCAGCATTGTCATCGAGGGCATTGTCCCCGGCGAGGACCCGCGATTGACCACGATGTGGATTGCGTTGGGCTATCCTCCCTGTGCCGAGGTCTATGCCGTGTGGGTGGGCGAGGATGGCGTGGCACCCGAACTGACGGGAACGACCGCCGAAAACCACTCGGTGCAATGCGACCGCGTGAACCAGCGCAAGGCTGAAGTCTTCCCTGTGGAACGAGGCAACGGCAAGCAGTACCTGAATCTCTCTAAGCTATATAATAATGAGGGTACGGGTTACTGCCAAACGTTAACGCTCAAGAACCGAAAAGCCTACAAGCGTGGCTATGAGGAGATTGCACGCCGCCGAGCGCTTTACAGCAAGGGAAAAAAGAAACGTTGATTCATTATAGCCCAGGCTAAATGGTGGAAATCAAGGCTTGTCAGGTTACGGCCAGCAAATACATGAGGGAATTATGTCTCATATTCCTGGCCGACAACTGGTTGTGGATGGTGTTGCCGGTAGCGCTGTGTGGCGCAGTGGCATTCTTTGTCGACGTGCGTTTCATCATTGTGGCACTCATGGTGCTATTTGTCGTGCTTCCCATGATTCTTGCCCTGCTCTATTTCTACTACGGTTTCAGTCCCGAGGCCCGTTGGTCAATCATGGAAAAGGATGCTGTGATTGGCAACGAAGGCATTTCCCTTACATTCACCGATGAACGCATGAAAAAGCACGCCATCGGTTGGGATGACGTGCGTTATTTCATTGAAAAAGAGGATGTCGTAATGTTGATGCTGCAAGGCAAACGCTACACGTGCCTCATGCTGCCGAAATCAGCTATAGATCCAGACGTCTCGCAAGCGCTCAGGCAATTCACCCCGCAGGTTCATTAACGTATTATAATCGTCACTACGGGCGACATAAACACACATCATGCCCTTGTAGCTCAGGATCTTCATGTAAGGCACCAGTGCCGAATACTTTTTCTTGAAGGAATCCAGCTCATGCTGATTGCGCAGCGTGGCAATTACCATATAATAATGACCGGTCTCGTTGCCAACGAGAGCAATCGCCGATTTGTCCTCAACCACTTGGACGGTTTGGGCAACTTCTTCCTCATGTTGACTAACGGTCTGTTCGACCTGTTGCTGCTGCGGCGCTTTCACCTCAAGGGCCATACTTGCCTGCTGGCTCCTGTCAACGATAATGGGGGTTGTGAGCATGATGCTCATTCCAATCAAGGCAACAATCGACGCGGCAATTTGTGTTGCCTTGCGAGAGAACAGTCCGCGATGTGCAGGCACAACAGGCGACAAGTTTTCAACCGTTGCCGTCTCTCGTTCAAGGGCGTCCACCGTATTGATATTCACACTGGCAAGACCATAGAAGTGGTCATAGCTATTGACAGGATAGAGCGATATAAACTCCACTAAACGGTCCTGGTTGGAGCGGAAATAACCCAAACGACCCATGGAGACCTCACGTTTATCAGCAAGTTGCTTCCTGAATGATGCCACACTATCGGCAATCAGACGCATAGCTTGCTTGTAATCCATGCCTTCTCGCCTCATGAGAGAGTGTGCAAGAAGCCCGTCGTTGTGAGTTAAACCATTGTTGAAACTGATGATGCGACAGGGTCGCTCCATCACCGAATGGCCTGAATCATAACGAGCAGCATCATAATTGGCAATGAATGCTCCCCAGTCAGGAATGACAACGCAATCATGGCGCGTCAACAGATATTCTATATGTTCAATCATCGAAAACATCATACAAAAGTATGCATTTTGCTGTTTATGGCAAAATTTTCGGGCGAAAACATAGCCGAAAAGATATTAACATCCCATGAATCCCATGGGCAAAGCATCAATCAAAAACGGCACGATAGGCTTCAGCCTTTTTCTCGAGCGCTAGTGGATAAGCCCTTGACGTGGAGGGCATGCGCCACAATCTGATCGAGTGTTCCCCTAAGGTACAATCCACAGGTATGCCAATAGCAGGAACATTGATACCGGCTTGAGCCGCAACGACACTCGTCGCTTTTTCGCCAGTTGTAACGACTTGACTGATTGTGGGGTGGGCATCTAGCAAGCGCTCCAAATCAATGGGCGTGACAATCTCCAGGAACTTGTCACTGGCATTATCTTTAAGGCGACGCACGGCCATTGCTGTGTCCCACAAGGCAATACCCTCGCGGTCCAGAAAAGCTTTTATCGCCTTTATATCAAACCGCTGCTGCCCGCTATCCCAAAAAGCGTTTTTATCATTCATGAAGATAACACCCATCACGCGCCAGAAGTCGTTGATTTTATTGGGATAAAAGAAATCCATTGACCACCGCTCGGGTTTAGGCGGGAAGGTCCCGAGGAAAAGATATTTTGCTCCTTCAGGGATATATGGTGGCCATGGATGCCTCTCGATGTTGGGATGATTTGTGTCCATGACTGCAAAGGAAATGAAAAAAATAGTGCCATCGACGCGTTTTTGACAAAAAAAATACTGATTGTTGCGATTTTTGTCTAATTTTGCACAATAGAATAAACATCATTAAACGACAAAAATATGAAATTACATCACCTTTTATCACTTGCAGCCGCCGTCTTGCTGCTAGCGTCATGTAATCCCAAGGAGGACATCACCTACATGACCAACATTGATCAAATCCCATCGGCAGCCCTCAGCGCAGCCACTACCCAGGCTGGTGACTTCACCATCAAGCCTGGCGACCTGTTGCAGATTAATGTTGCCGCATCCAATTCTGATGCTGTGAAACCGTTTAATAAGATCCAGTATGTGCCGACATTGGGAAGTGGTCAAGCTTATGGCCTTGACTACTCTGTTGTGTATTACCTTGTTGACGATGCGGGAGTAATTGATTTTCCCGTGCTAGGCAAGCTGCGTGTTGTTGGCATGACAAAAACGGCGCTTCAAGAGTATATCGCCAACCTGATTTATCCTCGTTACCTTACTGAGGTTCCAACTGTTGAGTGCCGCATCCAGAACTTCCGCGTATTTTGTGTGGGTGAATTCAATCATCCAGGTGTCATCTCAGCATCCAATGGCCGCCTTAACCTGATTGAGGCGATCGCCCAAAGTGGAGATCTTACGCTTCAGGGATTGCGTGATAATGTCATGCTTATCCGCACCAATGCAAATGGTGAGCGTTACGTGAAGCGCATCAATCTGAACGACGCCAACTTTATGACCATGCCAGAATTTGAGTTGCAGCAGAATGACATTCTTTATGTTGAGCCCACCAAGTACAAAAAGCGTTCAATTTGGAGCTTGCCACCAACCTATAACGCTGCAGTTAGTATTTTCGGCGCTGGCGTTTCGGTTGTCAATTTCGTCCTCTTGTTAGCAAAATAATTATTAGAATCATACAATGTAAAGCGACTCACGATCGATGTGGGTCGCTTTATTTTTGAACCCTTTTAGTAAACATGACAAAATGGCAGATATTATTGATTGGCATAAGTGTTGAAGATTCATATTGTACAATCACACAGAATGAAAGGAGAAACAATATATGAACTTTAACAATTTCACTATCAAAGCACAAGAGGTTGTGCAGAAGTCAGTAGAACTGACCCGAGCCAATGGTCATCAGGCCATTGAGCCTGAGCATCTGCTGAAAGCCGTCCTGACAGAGGGCGATGCTGTTGTGCGTTTCATTTTCCAGAAACTGGATATCAACGCCAACAACGTGGAGCGTCCTCTTGAAGCGGTTTTACAAAAACTGCCACGAGTAAGCGGCGGTGAGCCTTACCTGAGCAATTACGCAAGCCAGGTTATTGACAAAGCTGGTGACATCGCCAGCAAGAATGGCGACCAGTATGTAACGGTCGAAGCGCTGCTCATGGCATTGTTTGAGATCAAGTCAACGGCTTCCAGTATTTTGAAGGATGCTGGAATGACCCGAGATGATCTCAAGGCCGCCATCGACGAGCTGCGCAAAGGCAAAAACGCCACATCACAGAGCGCCGAGGAACAGTATAACGCTTTGAGTAAGTATGCCGTCAACCTGAATGAACGTGCCCGCCAGGGCAAACTAGACCCTGTCATTGGACGAGATGACGAAATCCGCCGTGTGCTGCAGATTCTGAGCCGCCGCACCAAGAATAATCCTATTCTTATTGGTGAGCCAGGAACCGGCAAGACTGCGATTGTCGAGGGGCTGGCGCAGCGAATTGTGCGGGGAGACGTGCCCGAAAACCTGAAAATGAAACAGGTTTACTCGCTCGATATGGGCGCACTGATTGCCGGAGCCAAGTATCAAGGCGAATTTGAGGAAAGGCTCAAGTCGGTCATCAACGAAATCACCCAAGCAAATGGTGAAATCATCCTGTTCATCGATGAGATCCACACCCTTGTGGGGGCTGGCAAAAGTAGCGGGGCGATGGATGCCGCCAACATCCTCAAACCAGCACTGGCGCGTGGAGACCTGCGCAGCATTGGTGCAACAACGCTTGACGAATACCAGAAATATTTTGAGAAGGACAAAGCACTTGAGCGCCGTTTCCAGATCGTCATGGTCGATGAGCCTGATGAGGAAAGCTCGATCGCCATCCTGCGCGGATTGAAAGAGAAATATGAGAACCACCACAAGGTGCGTATCAAGGATGATGCCATCATTGCCGCCGTGCAGCTGAGTCAGCGCTACATCAGTGACCGCTTCTTGCCCGACAAGGCCATCGACCTGATTGATGAAGCTGCAGCCAAGTTGCGCATCGAGATGGATAGTGTTCCTCAGGGCCTCGATGAGATCTCGCGCAAGATTTCCCAGCTTGAGATTGAGCGTGCCGCCATCAAGCGTGATGGTGATGAGAACCGCATTGCCGACCTGGACAAACAGATCGCCAATCTCAAAGACCGCGAGAGCGATTACAACGCCAAGTGGAAGAGTGAGAAGGAGATGATCAACCGCATCCAGCAGAACAAGATCGATATCGAGCAGCTTAACTTTGAGGCTGAACGCGCCGAACGCAACGGCGACTACGGCAGGGTTGCCGAGATCCGCTACTCGCTCATTAAGCAGAAACAAGACGAGAACGAGCAAATCCAACAGCGCCTTAAAGAAATGCAAGGCGATAAAGCGCTCATCAAAGAGGAGGTTGACAGCGATGACATCGCCGAGATTGTCTCACGCTGGACAGGTATCCCCGTCACCAAGATGCTGCAGAGCGAGAAAGAGAAACTGCTTCACTTGGAGGAAGAGTTGCACAAGCGTGTTGTGGGCCAGGACGATGCAATCAAGGCCATCAGTGATGCCGTGCGTCGCAGTCGCGCCGGCTTGAACGACCCGCGCCGCCCCATCGGCTCATTCATATTCCTGGGCACCACAGGTGTGGGCAAGACAGAACTTGCCAAGGCTCTTGCCGACTATATGTTCAACGATGAGAACATGATGACCCGTATCGACATGAGTGAGTACCAGGAGAAGTTCTCAGTCACCCGACTCATCGGTTCGCCTCCTGGCTATGTGGGCTATGACGAGGGCGGCCAACTGACTGAGGCCGTTAGGCGCAAGCCCTACTCGGTGGTGCTTTTTGATGAGATCGAGAAGGCTCATCCCGACGTGTTTAACGTGTTGCTGCAAGTACTTGACGACGGTCGCTTGACCGATAACAAGGGACGCACAGTCAATTTCAAGAACACCATCATCATCATGACGAGCAACATGGGTTCCAACCTCATTCGTGAACGCTTCGAGCACTTGAACGCCGATAACCGCGATGAAGTCATCGGACGCACTCGAGATGATGTCATGGAGATGTTGAAGAAGACCATCAGACCCGAGTTCTTGAACCGTATCGACGAGATCATCATGTTCACGCCTCTCGATGAGGAGCAAATTCGCCAGATCGTCACCATGCAGCTGGCTGGCCTTAAGAAGATGCTCGCCAAGAACGGTATCACGCTCGAGGCAACCGATGCTGCCATCGCCCTGCTCGCTCGAGCTGGATATGACCCCGAGTTTGGCGCACGTCCCGTGAAACGAGCTATCCAGGGTATGGTGCTTAACCAATTGAGTAAGGACATCATTGCTGCAAAGGTCAACCGTGAGCACCCCATTATCATTGATGCCGATAGCAGCGGTTTGATTTTCAAGAACTGAGTCACTTGTATATCAACTTTCTTATGTGTGGGCGGTAGCTGCCGTCCACACATTTTTTATTTCCAACCCAAACATGAGTGTCGTATTAAAGAAAAACACTAATTTTGCAGTCAGTTATCACGGTGGGTATCATCCCTCATTTTTAAGCAGAGATTGACCCTGCTGTTTTAAAACCTCTAGAACTGAACAAGCATGATTAAACTGAATCATAAGACCCTGTGTGCGGTTTTTCTCGTGGTCGTTGCAATAGTGATGTACTTTTTCAACCGGTTCACACCTATATTCTGTGACGATTGGCACTACTGCTTTTTCTTCGGGACTCAAACCCCTATCCGCACCATCGGTGACATCTTTGTGAGCCAATGGCACCATTACTTATCATTCAATGGCCGCTTCATCCCACACGTTTTCGTGCAATTATTTGACGGCATCCTGGGCAAAGGGCTGTTTAACGTCTTCAATGCCATATTCTTTGCTGTTTTGCTCTATGTGTTGGCAGTAGTCACATCGAGGGATAAGAAGCAATACTATAAAATCATGTCGGTGGCATTTATCCTGATGCTACTGGTCATGGCGGGGTTCAAGTATGTTTTCCTGTGGATGAGCGGAGCATGTAATTACCTGTGGATGGCGATACCCCTCCTGATTTTCTTCCGCTTGATGGAAAGAGAGGAGGTTTCCAAGAAATACCATGTGTTGCTAATCCTGTTCGGCTTTGTCTGTGGCTGGACCAACGAGGCCATGGTTGTGGGTCTTGGTGCCGCCTATTTCTTCTACTATATCACTCACTGGAAACAACTCAAGGCTCATAGGGTTTATTTGCTGGCAGGTTTCGTTATAGGCGCTTTGTTCTTAGTCTTTTCTCCGGCGGCAATCAACAGGGCGCTCACTACCACCGCCCGCAACATCACCCCCATGGACCGACTGGTGAACATGCAGAATCTGAGGATTTTCTTCTTGTTAGTGCTGTTCATCTTGGGTAAGGCCGCTTTCAGGAAATTGCATTTCAAGCAATGGGTAAAGAAAGAGCAAGTGCTGATTATTGCCCTTGTCGTTTCGCTCGTGTTCATCCTGTGGACTGGTTTCAATCTCGTCCACTCCCGCTTTGGCATCGAGCTTTTCTCACTTATGCTGCTGTTAAGGGCCATCAATTGGGACAGATTGAGTAACACCGTAGCCACTGTGGCTAACGTCTGTGTGCTGGCTTTTGCGATATATGCCGTTACCGTGTGTGCCAAGTGCTACTCGGTTGGTCAAGAGGAGCTAGAGCCCGCATCAAGAGGCGAGTCGGTGATTCTCACTTCCAATCCCATCAAGACGTCATCCTACCTGCGCCGCTTTGTGCTGGACTATTACGGATATGGACTGCATGGTGAACTTGATGAGGAAAAATACTATGGTGACGATGACTGGATTGCCGACTATTATGGCAATCATGGCAAACTGGTGTATATGATTCCCAAGTATTTTGTGGATGACTTGCATGCCCATCCCGAATTATACAATGATTTCCGCACCATGGACGACTGGCCTTTCTATGCCATCAGGGTCAACCCTGACCATAACATCTGGTATGCCGAGTTGACTTATGAGCCATCAAAATACAACAACCTGCCTTGGCCGCTTAACCGCACGGTGATGAAATTCATGGATGTGACCGATTGGGACATCTCGGACGTGAAATTCATGACCGTTGACGGGCAACAATATGCTTTTATACGCCGGCCTCGCCCGTCACAGGATCACCGCCTCAAGAGCATCGAACTGGTAGAACATGGCTCAGAAAAAGCCATAGCGATGGGCGAAACACCAACTAACAGTAAAAACTGATGAACAAGCTGCCCAATAAAGTTTTGTGTGTGGCGCTTCTCCTAGCTGTCACCGTTGTGATGTGGTTTCTCAATCATTTCACGCCATTGTTTCTCGACGATTGGCATTATGCTTTCATCTTTGGCACGCTGGAGCCCATCCGTTCTGTCGGAGACATTCTGGTCAGCCAGTGGCACCATTATTTATCGTTCAATGGCCGCTTCGTCGCTCATTTTTTCGTGCAGTTATTTGACGGTATTTTGGGCAAAGGGCTGTTTAACGTCTTCAACGCGATCTTTTTCGCTGTGTTCCTGTATGCCCTTGCTGTCGCCACATCACGCGATAAGAAACAGTATTACAGCATCATGTCGGTGGCATTCATCCTGGTGTTCCTTGTGATGACGGGGTTCAAGTATGTCTTCCTGTGGTTGAGTGGTTCCTGCAACTATTTGTGGATGGCTATACTTCTCCTGTTTTTCATCCACCTGATTGAAAAAGAGGAGATTGCCAAGCGATATCACGTGCCGCTAATCCTGTTCGGCTTTGTCTGTGGCTGGACCAACGAGGCCATGATTGTTGGCTTAGGTGCGGCTTATTTCATCTACTACGTTTTTCACCGCGAGCAGTTGACCAAGCATCGCTTGTGTATGTTAGCGGGGTTCTATCTGGGGGCACTGTTCATCGTCTTCTCGCCTGCTGCTATCCATAGGGCGCTTAGCACATCGGCCCAGTACATCAGCCTGCTTGATCGCGTGAAAAACTTGCAAAACCTGGGTATTTTCTTTATCCTGGTTGCTGTTGTGCTCATCAAGGTGGTTTTCAGGAAAATGAAGCTCGGTGAATGGGTCAAGCGAGAGCAAATCCTGATACTGGCGACGTTGATTTCAATCTGTTTCATCATCTTCACCGGTTTCTATTTTTCCCACTCCAGGTTTGGCATCGAGCTGTTCTCGTTACTATTACTGTTGAGAACCATCAACTGGGATAAAGTAAACAACACTGCTATTGTGACAATGGCCAACTTGTGCGTGCTGGCTTTTGCGGTCTATGCGATTTCGGCTAGTGCGAGAAGCCATGCTGTCGCCCAGACCGAGTTGGCCCAGGTTGCCGCTGGTGACAGCGTCATCATCACCACCGAGGTCATTGAGCCATCATCCTGTGTGAGGCGGTTTGTGCTGGATTATGCCGGACTAGGCATCAAAACCGGCATTGACGAGGTGAAATATTTTGGCGAGGATGACTGGATTCCCAAGTATTATGGCATCACCGGCCGGATGACCTATTTTTGGCCCGACATCTTTATCAACGACCTGCGCTCTAACGCCAATGCCTATCAGGAGTTCCACACGCTTGAGGGGTTGCCTTTCTACGCCAAGAGATTGACCGACGGGCAAACGCCAATTCAGGCAGAACTTGTTTATCACCCTTCAAAATTCAGTTCGCTGCCGTGGCCGATGAATCGGATTTGTGACAAATGTACAGGCTCAACCTACAGCCAAGTTGTCGCTGTGAGGGTTTTGCCTATTGATGGAGAGCAATATGCGATTGTCAACAAGACGCGTGCCTCGTTGAATCAGCAATTAAAGGAAATCAAGCTCCTGGAGTAGAACAAAAGCCCCCCTCTTGAGAGAAGCGTCAGAAACCAAGGAAATCTGGTGTCATTTCATTCAGGCTCATGCCCTTGAGGTCTTTCTCGCTCAAGAGCATTTCATTGGGTGCTATGCGCCAGTCGATACCCAGCGCTGGCTCATCAAAGCGCAAGGTGGCCTCGCTTTGTGGCGCATAGGGATTATCCACCTTGTACTGGAACTGTGCCACATCACTCAAGACAACAAAGCCATGGGCAAAGCCACGTGGGATGAACAGTTGCCGACCCGTTTCGGCGCTCAGCTCGACGGCGACATGCTTTCCCCAAGTTGGGCTTCCCTTACGCAAGTCCACCACGACATCAAGCACAGTGCCCTGTGAGACACGCACTAGCTTGGCCTGGCTGAACTCGCCGCGCTGGAAGTGCAAGCCACGCAACACCCCATGCCCCGAGAATGACTCGTTGTCCTGTACAAAGTCAACATGCCCCACGTGGGCATCAAACTCGGCTTGCTTGAAGACCTCGCAGAAATATCCCCGGCTATCGCCAAACTTCTTGGGTTGGATGACCCAAACCCCTTTTATGTCTTGTTCAATGAAATCCATACCTTGGCATTAGTTGATGAAATTATCGGCAAAATTAACCATTTTCATGCATCGATACAAGATAATTCAAGAAAATCAAGTACTTTTGTCGCCAATAAATCAATCACGACACGATGAAAAAGACTGCACTCAATGTCATCCTGTTTGACGACAACGAGGTGCGCAAGCACCTGATGCCGTTCACTTATACGCGTCCCACGGCCGAATTGCGCGTGGGCATCACCACCATCGCCGAGAAATGGCAGGCTATGCTGGGCGAGGCCACTTACAGCTACCTCACGGTTCCCTACCTCAAGAAGAAGTTCCCACTGCACGCACGTCGCAGCAGCAACCTCATGGTAGCGGGGCACGTTATTCCAACACCCAAGTTGGCCCAGCTGGTGCTTGACTTGCAAGAGGGCGAGGCCCTCATGGTGGGCGAGGAACTGATAGCCTTTAACGGCAATGCTCACGACTTTGACGCGCGCCACTACAGCCGTGTGCTATATCCCAAGCGCAAGCCATTGGTCCTGCGCCACTTGTATGACATCTTTGAGTACAACGGCAAAGTCTTGGAACAGGACTTTGTCCGCCTGACAGCTGGCCGCCAGTCGCAGCCACTGTCCCCGACTAATACCGTCATCGGCGATGTCAAGCGCATCTTTGTCGAGGAGGGTGCCTATGTCGAGGGCGCCATGCTCAACACCCAATCTGGTCCCATCTACATCGGCAAGGATGTCGAGGTGATGGAGGGCGCATGCATTCGTGGCGGCTTTGCCGCTTGCCATGATGCCAAGGTGCGCATCGGTGCCAAGGTCTATGGCGCGACCACCCTCGGCCCACACGTCAAGATTGGCGGCGAGGTCGAGAACACCGTCTTCATCGGCTACAGCAACAAGGCTCACGACGGTTTCCTGGGCGACGCGGTCATCGGCGAGTGGTGTAACATCGGCGGCGGCACCACGGCGAGCAACCTCAAGAACGACTACGCCGAGATCAAGCTCTGGAACTATGCCAGCAAGCGCTTTGAGCGCACGGGCCTGCAGTTCTGCGGCCTGTTTATGGGCGACCACAGCAAGATTGGCGTGAATGGCATGATCAACACAGCCACAGTGCTGGGCGTTGGCGTGAATATCCATGGCGCCGGTTTCCCGCGCAACTTCGTTGCCTCGTTCCAGGAGGGTAGTGCCACTGCAGGCTTCAAGGACGTGCCTCTGGAGACGTTCTACACCATTGCCGAGCGTGTGATGGCGCGTCGCAACATCCCCTTCACCGAGGTAGACCGCAACATCTTCAAGGCGATTTACAACATCCGCGACCGTTACAAGTAACTACTTTGCTCGCTGAGTGAGCAGGTTAGAGGTTAAAGGTTAGGGTTTAGAGGGGCATCCGCGCTCTTAACTGTCCATAAATTACACGAATTTTTAAATAGCTTTGCGCCTTTGCGTCTTGGCGTGGGGTGTTGCGGCCAGGCCAAGGCGAGGCCCTACAGCTTCTGGGAGGGATTACTCGCTGTAGTTGTGGTCGATGACGATGGAGACGTGCTCGTCGGGGACGAGGGGCTGTATCACGGCTTTAAGTTCCTCAACAAAGGCTGCATCGTCATGGATAGTCAGGTCAGGGACGACATCGACCGAGATGCGGTGTTCGTCGGCAAAGTAGTAGAACCCGTGCACCTGCTCAATGTGTTCGTTGGCTGCCAAGGCCTGCATGACGGTGTGTTGCAGCTCGGCACGCCGATTCTCGCCCGTCGCCACGGCATAGATACCGACGGTCATGATGATGCCGTGACGGGCAAACATCTCCTCGCTGATGCGGCGCGTCAGGCCGTGAATCTGATGGGCATCCATCGTATCGAGGACATTGATGTGGAGCGAGCCGATTTGCACATCAGGACCGTAGTTGTGCAGGATGATGTCAAACACACCGCGCACGCCGTCGAAGCTGGCCACCTCGCGCTTGATTTGCGAGAGCAGCTCGGGGGAGACCTTGGCGCCCAGCAACTCGTTGACGGGCGAAGCGAGCATCTCGATACCCGCCTTGATGATGACCAGGGAGATGAGGGCACCCAGGATGCCGTCGAGCGAAACGCCCCAGAGCAGCATCACACCGGCTGAGATGAGGGTGGCCAACGTGATGATGGCATCAAACAGGGCATCGGAGCCCGAAGCGATCAGGGCATCGCTCTTCAACTGCTCGCCCCTCTTCTTCACATATTGCCCCAAGACCAGCTTCACGACAATCGCCACGATGATGACAATGAGTGTGACCGTGCTATAGGACGGCGTGGTGGGGTTGATGATCTTCTTGATGGACTCGATGAGCGAGGTAATGCCTGCCGTGAGCACAATCACAGCGATGATAATGGCACTGAAGTACTCGATGCGGCCGAAACCGAAGGGGTGTTTCCTGTCGGCGGGACGCTGGGAGAGTTTGGTTCCGACGATGGTGATAACGCTCGACAGGGCGTCGCTCAGGTTGTTCACCGCATCCATAACAATAGCCACTGAACTGGCGAGCACTCCCACGCCAGCCTTGAACGCTGCCAGCAGCACATTGGCGATGATGCCAATCCAACTGGTCCTGATAATCTGTGAAGAACGATCCATATTGGTCTATGATCTTAATGTTTTTTATTGCTATTGCAAAACATAGATTAATAATATATTGTTTTTCAATGAATTAGTACAAGAAGCCGAATAACCACAAGGGAATGCGATTACCATTGCCAATCTCTATATCATCAATGGCAAGATAACTGTCGGGCAGATCCTTGATTTGACTAAACGACTTGCGATGCCCACCGACCTCTATTGTGTGAGCGTTGTCAATCAGGAAATCCCCTTGACCACTAAAGGCTAACTCATGCGCATTGAATAACTGATTGGCAAAGAACGTCTCACGGATATTCCCTGAATTGATTTCTCTCGCCAATGCATACATCAGGTTTGTATTCTCAAGATATACTTTCTCGGGTTTTACCAATTGTTGCATGTTGCTGTGCCCTTTAAACAACAAGTTGATGAGCGATGCCCGTTGCATAGTGCGCAATAATTTGTGTACCGTTTGACGATCACATTCCAGAGTGTCAGCAATACGGCTCACGTTGACCGTGAATGGGGTCACACGTGCGATAAGAGCAATCAACCGTTTCATGCGATTGATTGTGTTTGTTCCCACCGATTCGGCTTGTGGGATATCTTGTTCAATGGTATTCACAACCATTTGGCGCAAAGCCATCCCATAACCATCGCCCATCTCATGATAAAAAGGATAATAGCCATGCTGCAAGTAATCTTCAAAATACTGTAACACGTGAACTTGACGGGTAATTTGCATGGCAAGTTGGACATGGTTAGACAGTACTTGATCGAGGGTGACAGGATCGAACCGGGCTATATCGTAAAACTCCAGGTATTCCCTGAAAGAGAGACCCTGCATTGTAAAAAACAGGCATCGCCGGGACAAATCGGCCTGTGACTGGTCGATTTTAAGGATAGATGACCCCGTAAACACTACATGGAAGCCAGGATAGCGGTCATAGATGTTCTTGATTTCCTGAGCCCAACTCTCTTGAGGGTAACGATGCACTTCGTCAAGGAAGAGATGTGTACCGCCATGGGTATAATGATATTCAGCTAAATCTATCAAGCGATTCTCATTAAACCATAGTTCATCAAGTGAGACATAAAGGGCTTGATTACTTCCCGCAGGAAATGTTTCTGCCATGCGTTGCAGCAATAAAGTTGTCTTGCCCACTCCACGTGAACCACGTATGCAAAGCATTCTCACATCCCAAGGCAACTGATGGTACAAATACCTTTTTTTCTTTGTACTCACCTGAGAAACAAGCCTATGACTATTGGTATATAGCTCTAGAATATCCATAATTGACTAGTATTGATGGCGCAAATATATAGATTTTGTTGATTCAAACCAACAAAATCCAGAAAAATTGTTGATTGGAGTCAACAAAAATCCAAATAAATTGTTGATTGGAATCAACAATTTGGGCAAAAAAGCCCACCGAAAAACGATCGGTGAGCCTGTAAGGTTTATCAAATATCCCCTAGGGTGGCTAGAAGCCTTTCCAGGTTTGGAGCCAGAAGTCATGGGCCATCTGTTGCCAACGATAGGCGGCAGCGCCGAGGTAGTCGGCTGTCTGGTCGTTGAGGTAACGGGCGGCCTTATCCTTGTCCTGGGCATTCAGGTCTTGCCATGTGCGCTCGATCATGGGGAGCTCGCGCTGGCCTTTCTCAAGGAAATGGTCGCGGGCTGGCTCAAGGGTCTTGCGGAAGACGCCCCAGCGCAGCGAGGCGAGGCGATTGGCCTTGCGGAACTGCCACAGGACAGTGTGATCATCCTCGGCACCGTGGCCACACACCTTCAACGACGCGGGCAGGTCGGTATTGCCGCAAAAGATGGGGAACCTGGGGCTCTGTCCCGGGTTGTCGAACGCCACCCATGCCACACCGCCCACCTCGTCGGGGAGCCACGAGCGCAGTTGGATGACCGTGCTGTAAGAGCACCAGGGGACACTCACCGTGCGGGTCCACTTCATTGCCGAGTCTCCCATGGCATAGAACATGGCCAGCTGCTCATTGGTGATCCAGGGGTTGGCCACGGGCGAGACGATGCTGTCGGGCTCATTCTCGACAAGATTGCCCTGCTTGTCCTTGCGCTTGGGATTAGGGATGCGGTGACGGCCGCTCAAGTCGAGCGGTGTACCCTCGTAGTAGCTGCCCAACAGGCGCGAAACCTCCTCGACGCTGACCTTGTGGTCAGGCTTAATGCTCACGGGCAGGTTCTGGATGGTGTCGGTCAGGTTCAATGAGGGCGCAAGCTGCTGCATGATGTAGAGCTCGCGGATGCTGTAGTTCTTGACCTCCTTGAGGTAGTTGGCACCGCTATAGGCCTTCCAAAAGCAGAAAGGCTCCTTGCCATCCCAGAGCTTAAGTTTACGGGCGACATCAAACACATTGGCCGACGCCATGTAGCGGTCAGGATCGCTCAGGTCGAGTTCACCGATGCGGGAGATGTTTGCCGAGACAGCAATCTCGTCATCGGGGATGCGGACAGCGGCCCACACGGCCCCTACCCTCTTGGGTCCCTCGCCAAAGATCTCAAAGAGCCAAGCTTCCTGCTTGTCGGCAATCGTGAGGCACTCGCCGCTGTCGCCGTAGCCGTATTTTGTCGCCAACTCACCCATCAGGCGGATAGCATCACGGGCGGTGGTGCAGCGTTCGAGGGCGATGCGAGCCAATTCCTCGATCATGAAAAGGCCTTTCTCGTTGCGCAGGGTATCACGTCCCGAGATGGTGGTCTCGCCCATAGCCAGCTGTTTCTCGTTGAGGCAGGGATAGGCCGTGTCGAGGAAGCGGTAGGTGTGCCGCACCTGGGGAATCACCCCCAAGCGGGGCATTCCCGTGCTGTCCCCCGCCGACATGGTGTGGAAACGGTTCTTATAGACAGCCGTGACGGTGTCGCGCTCATAGTCGCGCGCGGGCACAATGGCCATCCACGTGCGGTAACGCGCGTCACAGGTGTGGGAGGTAATGACCGATCCGTCGGTCGAGGCCTGACGGCCCACCAAGATGCTTGTACAAGCCTCGGTCATGCGCTCAGCGTCCTGAGCGCTAGCCAGTAAACCAATGGCCATCACTAGGATGGCAGTAAAGAAGTGTTTCATAACGTCAATCAATCATTGTTTTAGTCTGGGGCAAATTTAAATATAATTCCCGATTTACAGACCAGTCTAGATAAAAAAGGTAGTGATTTTCATGATTTCCATGCCTCTTGACATAACAAAAGCAGCCCGACCAGATGCCGGGCTGCCTTGATATCGGATTAATGTACCAGTGAAATGATTACTTCACGATGTACTTCTTACCGTTGTGGATGTAGAAGCCAGGCATGCTGGGAGCAGCAACAGCCTTACCGTCGATGGTGTACCATGCGCCGTTCTCGTTAGCTACAGCAATCTCCTCAACGCTTACAGCATCATCGATAACGAAGGTGATGGTCAGCACACCGATAGTGTTCTCATCATAGTCACCCTCAGCAACAACAACAGTGTAAACACCAGGATTTACATACTCAGCATCGCCACCAATCAGGACGGGCTCACCGTTTACGATAACCTCAAAGGTCTTGGGAGTACCATCGAAGGGGAAGCTGGGGATAGCATTCTCAACAGTGTAAGAACGAACGTCGGTCCAAGTCAGACCATTGAGCTCGGTATAGTTGTCCATACCGTCGGTGAAGCGCAGGTTGAGCACGTGGTCGGTAGTGCGCTCCTGGTTGAAGAACATGTCGAAGGGCAGGTCATAGTTCTCACCAGAAACCAAAGCGGTGGGAATGCGGTGCCAAGTGTTCTCGTCATCGACCTGATACTCGATGTAACCTTCCTGGCCATAGGGGTGCTCATAGTAACCCCAGATGTGTGCGGGATGTGCAACTGCCAGGTCATTCCAACCTTCAAAGTTGTAAGCCTCAACATTGTAAGTGAATACGTCCTCACCGGGAACGATGGGCTCCTCGAAGTCAATCTCACCAACGCTGATCAGGAATGAGAGCTCGATGGTCTCGCCCGGAGCAATGGTACGCTCCTTCCAGCACCAACCCATACCGCTGTCATAGTTACCATCTTCTTGCATCCAATTGTAGCCAGAGGTATAGTTACCTACAATCTGACGTGCATAGTAGTTGGTAGTCCAATAGCCGAACCAATAGTCATCTGTAGGCACAACACCAGTGATGCCCTCACCGAAGAGAGCGCAAAGCAGGGGAGCGCCTTCAGCAGTGCTGTGCTTCATCTTGAGACCGTAAACACTTCCGTCACTCTTAACCAGTTTTGAAATGGGAGCATCGTCATTGTTGCCGATCATCACGTCAGCATAGGTACCAGCTGAAATTTTCACTTCACTGTTGTTGTTATTGGTGAACGTGTAGATGATGCGGGCAGCCACCTCACCCTGAGGCTCAATGCTGGCGGTTGCCTTTACACCACTAATCGTGGTGCCATTCACGCAGTCCAGATACTCGGCAGTGCCACCATCTACGCTGAAAGCGCCCAGATAACCTGAATCATTGTAGGTGGATGAGTAATAACTGCCATTGATCTCACCCAGGATGTCGATTGTGTAATAATTGAAATTAGCAGCATCGTGATAACCAATGTGGTAGTAAATCTTGGTATCACCAAGTTGCTGATAACCTGAGGGAAGATAAGGGTGGATAGCGGCACTCTTAGCGGCCATACCAGCCTTTACCTTCTCAGCCGTAACGGCGTCAACCTGAGCACTCATCTGCATGGCACCAAAGCCAGCGACCAATGCCATAAGCATACATGTAAGCTTTTTCATTTTAAAAAGTTTTAAAAAGTTAATAATAAAAAATATAGTTAATAAAAACGTGTTATCATTTACTGCAAATCCCTATCATCCAATGGTTGACAATCGCCAAGTGCTCTTAAAGAGACATCATCAACATGAATTTGGCTGCAAATATATATAAAACTAAACACTCATGCAAATTCTTCTGCAAAAAGATTTAAACAAAATAACACGTGTCACTGTCTTGTGGTCACTTCTTGGAGATTATTTTATCAATTCTCCCAAAAGAGGTAACGATTAAGCCGTTTGACCCCACGCCTTGACGACTTAGCGTGAGGTTGAGTTGCTGAATAGTAACCAAGAAGCGACAAGCCTTCACCTATATTACTTGTTGAGGGTCAGTTCCAGAATCAGGTCCACCCCAGTGGGGACCGAGGGCAGTTGGACGGTGATGCCGTCGCCCGTGGCGGTATAGGGCAAGCGGCGCTTGTCACTGAACAGGCACGCCTTCTTCACACGTTTGCCGCTCAAGGGGAGGTAGATGGCATTGTCCTTGAGGTTGAGGATGTGGACATAGAGGATGTTGCCGCGCTGGGTGGTCACGCCCCAGTCGTGAGGCGGGATGATGCCGCCACGCGTGCCGTAGATGGTCTCGCCGTTCACGCGCATCCACTCGCCCAGTTGGTGCAGGCGCTCAACGGCCTCGTCGGGCAGACAACCGTCGGGTCGGGGGCCGACGTTGATGAGCAGGTTGCCGTTGCGGCCAGCGGCGCGCACGAGGGTGCGGATGATGTCGTCACCACTCTTGTAATTCTTGTCGGTGATGCGGTAACCCCAGGTCCAGTTCATCGTCATGCAGGTCTCGAGGGGCAGTTGGCTGATGCCGTTCTCGCCCGAGTAGCCAGCGGTGTTCTCGCCGGGCACATCCTGCTCAAAAATCTGGATATCCTCGCCAGGTAAGGGCACCTCGTGGTGGTTATTGCCGATTAGGCACGCGGGCTGCAGGCGGTGGATGAGGGCATATTGCTCATCGAGTTGCCAGTCAAAGGGCACGGGGTCACTGTCGTGCTCCCACTTGCCGTCAAACCAGATGGCACCAATGGGACCATAGTTAGTCAACAACTCGGTCAACTGGGTGTTCATGAACTTGTAGTAGGCAGGCCAGTCGGTTGTCGAGGGGTCGTGGGGCAAATCATTCTGGTGGCGGCCCAAGGGATAGTCCAAGCGGTGCCAATCCAGGTGGGAATAATAGAAATGCAGCTTGATGCCGTGACGTTGACAAGCATCGGCGAGTTCCTTGAGCACATCGCGCTTGAAGGGGGTGGCATCGACGATGTTGTAGTCGCTGGCAGCGCTCTTGAACATCGAGAAGCCGTCGTGGTGGCGCGACGTGATGGTGATGTAGCGGGCACCAGCGTCCTTGATGGCGCGCACCCACTCATCGGCATTGAAACGCGAGGGATAGAAGCCCGCTGGCAACTGGGCATACTCGTCGCGGTTGATCTTCTTGTTGAGCATCACCCACTCGCCGTCGGCGAGCATCGAATAGACGCCCCAATGGATGAAAACGCCCAGTTTGTTGTCCTGGAACTCCTGGCGAGCACGCAGGTTCTCCTCGGTGGGCACATAGGTTGACTGCTGGGCGGCTACTCCTAGCCATGCTGCAGCAAGCAGGATTGTGATTGCGATAGTTCTCATAATTATTATTGATTGTTATTATTGTTTTTTTCTTTTGAGACGGCGGCGCAACTTGACGATGAGCCAAACGCACAGCAACAGGATGGCCAGCAAAGCACAGGCACTGACGCCGACATACCACGGCGCCTTATCGAGCAGGTCGCTGAAGATGGGCGAAATGTATTCCTTCATGAGCGGGGCGATGAGGACACGTTGCTCCTTGAGCGGATCATTGGCCAGCGAGACGGTATCGCCCAGGACCATCGTCGCACGCTGCATGGGCTCATAGGCGGGCCAGTAATGGGCAGGGGTGCTGGGATTGCCATTAACCGCAAAGTTGACCCACATCTGCTGCACCTCGCTCGCCAATTCGGGATTGTAATCGTCACCCGACTTGATCTGCTGGCCCGTGTTGAGGACGTAACACACCTCGGAGCCATGGCACGCGCCATAGATGGGATTCTTGAGGGGATGAGTCCAGTAATACATATAGGTGCGCCCGCCGGCTGTCGCATGGCGCTGCGCCATCTCGATGGCGGGTCCGCGGAACATGAGATCGTTCAACAATTCGGCAGCGGGCCAGGGATTGCCATCGGGGACAATCTTAAGAAAACGGCTAGCATTTTTACTCTGAATGCTATCAAATGACAAGGCTAAATAGCGGTACCACAACTGCACGGCCATGTCAAAATTCTCCTCGCCGCCCATCGCGTCAATCCAGTAGCGCGACTCGTCGGCAGTGGTGCCCACGAGCATGTCGATGCCGGCATTGAAGCCGTCAAAGCGGCTATAGGGGTCCTCGGGGATGAGTGCACCGTCACGCTCGGGGAAACGATAGAACTGGCCCACCTCGTCGTTGAGGGCGATGATTTCATCGGTCGAGAGGGCCTGCAGATCGGCCACGGTCTTGGCTCCTGTGGCATCGAGGACGCGTTTGGTCAAGCTCTGGCAATCCTCGCGGCTGCTGGTCAAGGCCACGCTGCCGCTCTGCATGATAGCGCGGCGGAACAAGCCTTGTGCCTCATCGATGCTGGCCAACAGCGAGACGCTCCCCGCCCCTGCCGAGTGGCCAAAGATGGTCACGTTATCGGGGTCGCCGCCAAAGGCCGCGATATTCCTCTTCACCCAGCGAAGGGCCTCGACCTGATCCAGCAAGCCCAAGTTGCCGCTGCGGGCAAAGGCCTTGCCGTCAGGCAACGAGGACAGGTCCAAAAAGCCGAGTAAGCCCAGGCGGTAGTTGATGGAGACAAAAACGACCTCGGGGTGAGCCTTGACAAACTTGTCGCCCCAGTTGCGGGGATTGACCGTGCCATCGCTCACATAGGAGCCGCCATGGATCCACACCATCACGGGGCGATGGGCCGTGCGCATGGCGCTGGCAGCGGTCCACACGTTGAGCGTGAGGCAATCCTCGCCCTGGGGATAAAGCGACGCGGCATTGCCCTGGAAGCGGAACTGGATAGATGAGTGGCCAAAATACTTTGCCTCGCGCACGAGTCGGCTGTCGGGCTCGGGCTTGGGTTCACTCCATCGGCGGTCACCCGTGGGCTGCAAGGCGTAGGGGATGCCCTTAAAAGCCATCAAGCCATCTTCGCAAGTGCCCACAAAGATGCCATTGGAGACCTCGACCGCCACCGAGTCAGGGTAATCGCCCTGGATGATGCTATTCTCACCATAGAGCGCCGTCATGCGCTGTTCCAACTCGGACGGTTGCTCGTTTTCGGGCGCTGTCTCCTGCTTGCCGCCACACGAGACCAGAAGCGCCATCGCCAGCAACAAAGCCGATAAAAAAGTCGTTCTCATTGTTCTTATGATTAATTGCCAGTGCAAAGATAATGAATTTCTTAGCAATAAGTATCACTTTTGATACAGAAGAACAGCGGAACAGGCTCACTTTTTGCTGACAGGCATGGTTGAGGTTGAGAATTTATTGGTGCAGTTGCTTGGGGAATTGATTTATTGTTGTAATTTTGTGGTAGATTTTATGGCATTACTGAATGATTGAACGACACATTATCATTGACAACGTAGATCCCGTGACTTTCTACGGGGTGAACAACAGCAACATACAACTCATCCGCAACCTGTTTCCCAAACTGCGCATGGCAGCACGGGGAAGCGTGATCACGGTCATTGGCGACGATAGTGAGACGGCCGAGTTTGAGGAGAAAATCCACTCGCTGGCCTCCTATTGCGAGCAATACAACACTCTGCCCGAGGACGTCATCATCGACACGATCAAGGGCACGCCGCCCAAACAACTGAAGATGGACGACGTCATCGTCTATGGCGTGAACGGCAAACCCATCAGCGGGCGCACGCCCAACCAGCAACTGCTGGTCAAGATGTTTACCGACAACGACCTGACCTTTGCGCTGGGGCCTGCCGGAACGGGCAAGACCTATTTGGCCGTGGCACTGGCCGTGCGCTCCCTCAAGAACCGTGAGGCGCGCAAGATCATCCTCTCGCGCCCCGCTGTCGAGGCTGGCGAGAAACTGGGCTTCCTGCCGGGTGACATGAAAGACAAGATCGACCCCTATCTGCAACCGCTCTATGACGCACTTGAGGACATGATTCCACAGGCCAAACTCAAGGAGTACATGGAGAACAATGTCATCCAGATCGCGCCGCTGGCCTTCATGCGCGGCCGCACATTGAACGACGCCATCATCGTGCTCGACGAGGCACAAAACACGACCACCCACCAAATCAAGATGTTCCTCACCCGCCTGGGCATGGGTTCCAAGATGATTGTCACGGGCGACACCACCCAAATCGACCTGCCGCGCAGCACGACATCGGGCCTGATTCACGCCCTGCGCGTGCTCGATGGCGTGAAGGGCATCGGCAAGGTGGAATTTGAGAAGAAAGACATCGTGCGCCACCACCTGGTGCAGAGAATCGTCGAGGCCTATGAGCGCTTCCACGAGGAGGAAAAAGCATTCAGGGAAGACAACCCTAACGACAAGCAGGCATGACCAACGACAACGGCAACCGCGTGGAGCAGGTTACCCCCTATGGTAACGGAGGAAAAACCGAGCAGGTGAGGCAGATGTTTGACAGCATCGCTCCCGCCTATGACTTCATGAACCGCGCGATGACGCTGGGCATCGACATCTGGTGGCGCCGGCTCGCGGTCAAGCGGCTCAAGCCGTTGGAACCCAAGGCCATTCTCGATGTGGCAACGGGCACTGGCGATTTTGCCATCCAGTTGCACGATTCCCTGCATCCAAGCCACATCACGGGCATCGACCTGTCACAGGGGATGCTCGATGAGGCACGACGCAAGGTCAAAGAAAAAGGGCTGGAAGGGGCCATCAGCTTTGAGCAGGGCGACTGCATGGCGCTGCCGATGCAGGACGGCACATTTGACGCGGTGACCGTGGCATTCGGGGTTCGAAATTTTGAGCACTTGCAACAGGGGTACGAGGAAATGGCCCGAGTGCTTAAGCCTGGCGGGATGCTGTGTGTGTTGGAACTGTCCACACCCAGGAATCGTGTCATCCGCTGGTTCTATGACCTTTACGCCCTGCACATCATTCCCGCTATTGGCGGGCTGAAAAGCGGCGACAAGAGCGCCTACCGCTACCTGCCGCAAAGCATTGCCGCCGTCCCTCAGGGCGACGACATGCTGCAGCTCATGCGTAACGCAGGCCTGCACGACACCTGCTGCAAGCGCCTTACCCTAGGCACCTGCACCATCTACACAGCCGTGAAGTAGTTAAGAGTTAAGAGTTAGGAGTTAGGAGTTGTTATTCTTTAAATTATTGGAAGTGGTGAAGGTGATACTACTCAGCATCTTCTTCAGAGCAATGTTATCTTGATTGATTGACTCAAATTCGTTATTTGTGAGATAACCAGTCTCGTGAAGCAATTCAAGCCAATACTCGGTCTCGCAGCATTCTTTAAATGATATATACATTTTTGCAAGAAAATCTTTCCTGCTAATAGCCGCTTGTGCTTCAACTATATTAGCTCCGATGCTTGTTCCACAACGCAATAACTGCTTCGATAGAACCCATTCTTTCTTCTCCTCGCATAAATGACGATATAACTTCACAATGCGAATTGCGAACATCTTGCTTTTATCACGTACAACACTTTCCATAAAAACTCAAAACTCCTAACTTATCACTTCTAACTTCTAACTGACGTTTAAGGCACGTACTGGTAGCCGAGGTCCTCGATGCAGTCGATGATGATCTGGTCGGGGATAGAGCTCTCGACGAGGGCGGTGCCCTTAGCGAGATCAACGGTCACATTCTCCACACCAGGAAGTGCGGCAATACCCTTTTCCACGTTAGCCTTGCAGTGGGCACACATCATGCCCTTGATTTTAAATTCTCTCATTGCAGTAGTTTTATTACGTTTGATTGTATAGGATTTCCAGTATTTTGCGCCCAAGGCGGCAACAATCATACCAATTAAGGCGATGCTGCACAGCGTGTTGAGCCACGAGACATGCATGCCATGATGCATGACGTGATGGGGCATGGCGTTGACAAAGACCTCGCGCAGCCCAGGCCAGTAGTCCACCAGCACGCCAAAGCCTATCGCGCCGCCAATGATCGACAGCAGATAAACGATGGTCGCCTTGCGTCCAAAGGCGTTGTTGACGACGAACATCGAGGCCAAGTTGGCTGCAGGTCCTGCCATGAGCAGCACCAGGGCGCAGCCGGGCGACATGCCCTTGAGCATGAGAGCGGCAGCAATGGGAATGGAACCCGTGGCGCACACATACATGGGCACGGCCACAGCCACAATGATGAACATGTTCAACAGCGGCCAGCGGGCATAGGTCGAGAAGAAATCATCGGGCAGCAACACGGTGATGAGTGTCGCCACCACCAGGCCGATGAGCAACCAGCGGCCGATGCTCTGCATCATGTCAAAGAAGCCATATTTAAATGTCTCCAGCACCTTGTTCCAGAAGCCCTTGGGCAACTCGCTGAACTCGTAGTTACCCTCGTCGCCCACCTCACCGAGGGCGCCCTTGCGCTCCCAATGGCCAACCGCCATGCCGCCCAGCAAGGCAGTCACCAATGCCGCCACAGGACGCAGGATGGCAAACGGCAATCCCATCATCGAGAAAGTAGCAGCAATGCTATCTACACCCGTCTGGGGCGTGGCGATGAGAAACGACGTGGAAGCGGCACGCGAGGCCCCACTGCGGCGCAACGCCACCGCCGTGGGCAGCACACCACATGAACACAGGGGCAACGGGACGCCAAAGGCGGCCGCTGTCGCCACCGAGCGCAGCCCCGTCCCTGCCAGATAACGGCTATAGATTGCCGACGGGACAAAGGCATGCAGCAGTCCCGCGATGAAAAAGCCCAGCAACAGGTAAGGAGACATGCCGTTGAGCATCGACACAAAAGCGTTTACATAGTCCATCATAACTGCAGGCAAAATTACCAATAAAAACGCATAACAGATAATATAAATACGTTAAAAAAAGCATGTTTTGGCACTTTAGACCACAAATACTTGGCGCAATAAAAATAAATCCCTAATTTTACCCACTAGAAAACAAAACACATTCTGTTATGGACATTAGACTACCAAAAAGGATAGACGGAAGAGAGCCCGACGTGCTAGAGGAGTCACGACAGATTACCATCATCGGTGCCAATGGGTCGGGCAAAAGCCGGTTTTGCTCACAGCTGGTTGAGGAACTGGGCGACAAGGCCTACCGCATCTCGGCATTGAAGTCGATGTTCCCCTCGACCAACAGCCAAGTGTTGCCCGGATCCATCGAGGAAATGTTCAACCGCATGAACGAGGCCAACCCACAGGTCAAGAACTATGCCGAGACCGAGTTTGACAAACTGTTCTACGTGATGCTCAACGATGAGTTGCGCGAACTGATGAACTTCAAGGCTCACAAGCTCATGGGCGAGCAAATGGAGTTCCCCAAGACCAAACTTGATGTCACAGTAAAGAAATGGCAGGAGGTTTTCCCCAAGAACAAAGTGCTGCGCGAGAACGGCAAACTCATGTTCACCAGCGAGGGATTTGAGGACAAGTATCCGCTGAGGCGATTGAGCGATGGCGAGAAATCGGTTCTCTACTACATCGGCGCCGTGCAATATGCCATGCCCGATGCGGCCATCCTGGTCGATGACCCCGAGACGTTTATCCACAGCAGCATCATGCGCACGTTGTGGAACATTCTCGAGCAGATGCGCCCCGACTGCACATTTATCTACAACACTCATGACGTGGAATTTGCCAGTTCGCGCACCGACAACCAGTGCGTGTGGGTCAAGGCCTTTGACCCCGAGGCCATGGCGTGGGACTATGAGGTGATGTCATCAAGCCGCGACCTGGACATCGCGATGCTCGACCTGCTGGGCAGCCGCAAGCCAGTCCTGTTTGTTGAGGGCGACGAGAAACACAGCATCGATTCCAGGCTTTACCCGCTCATCTTCCCCGAGTACACCATCAAGCCGCTGGGCAGTTGCAACAAGGTGATCGAGACCGTGCGCTCCTTTGGCGACCTCAAGGGATTCCACCAGCTGGAGAGCCGCGGCATCGTGGACCGCGACCGCCGCAGCGACCCTGAGGTGGAATACTTGCGCAACAAGAACATCCTCGTGCCCAATGTCGCCGAGGTCGAGAACCTGTTCATGCTCGAGGGCGTCATCCGTGCCGTGGCGCGCTACAAGCGCCGCAACGAGAACCTCGTTTTCCCCAAGGTGAAAAGACGTGTTATCGACATGTTCACCCGTGAGCTCAAGCAACAGGCCCTCATGCACGTGCGCCACCGCGTGAAACGTGACGTGGAGGTGCGCATCGACCAAAAGTTCCGCAACATCAGCGCCCTTGAGGAGCACATGGTGGAACTGGTGAGCGAGATCAACCCCCGCGGGATGTATGACCAGCTGTGCCGGGAGTTCCACACCTATGAGGACAATGAGGATTATGCCAGCATCCTCAAGGTGTATAACCAAAAACTGATGATTGGCGAGAGCAACGTGGCCGTATTGTGTGGCTACAAGAACAAGGAGGACTACATTCGCGGCGTGCTCAACATCCTCAAGAGCAATAATGCCGAGGGGCACAAGATACGTGCTGCTATCAAGGAATGCTTCGAGATTGAGGCATAACTCACGCCTATTGAATAACATAGGTAAAGTAAAGGGGGCAACAGGCTAGATACTTGTTGCCCTTGCTATTTTTCATTTTGCTTTATTTTTTAAAAATATACACAATAAAAGTTGCATAATTGAATTATCTGCTGTACATTTGTCACCGCTTTTGTCAAAAATAGAGTCAAAACGGAAGGTGCCATGCCGAGTGACGGTATCGCAGCCTTGCGTTCTAGGGACAGGAGCACGACTACCATCACATTATATAGTAGGATACTACATCAAGAGATTGATTAACCTTATTTACTAAAAACACTTAACAATTTAAAAACAATGACAAGAATCACAAGAACTACTATTCTTGCCGTTATGGCATGCTTCGGCCTGAGTATTATGGCACAAAACATCACCTTCCACGGTGTGTATCAAACCAGCCGCGACGACGATTATCCCAATGGGGTTTACAGCGAGTATGTGGGATGGAATTACACACTGCAAAAGGCCATCTTCATCGTGCAGCAAGGCCTGTACAAGATGGAATGGAACGGCTCCACGTTGACCATGCCCGAAAAGGATCCCGCAGTCAACAAGGCCGATTTCTATAGCAATGGCAGGTTTACCGATGATGCCAAGGCGCTGTGGGCTGCCAACTTCAACATGATGTATGCCAACTCGGGCGCCATCATTGCCGATGGCATCCTCACCACAGTGATGTCACGCACCGACATGCAGAACCCTGACGGCACCTGGGTCACCAACGACACGACCCGCTTTGCCGTGCGCAAATGGGATGCCCAGACCGGTGACCTGATCTCGAGCGAGATCCGTCCTGCATGGGACTGCCTGGAATCAGCCGGCATGGCCGTGAATCCCAAGGACGGCAAGGTGTATGGCCTGTTTCACATCACCAACAAATACCTGCCCGACTCGATCCTGAACGATCCTGACTTCTTTGCCGAAGAATCAGCCGACTCGACCGACAGCGGTTACGCCATCTGCACCATCGACCTTGACAAGATGGAAATCAGCCAAATCACTCCCGGTCTTTACTACGAGAACTTCGTCACCTTTGCCATCAACAGCGAGGGCCGCGCGTTTGCCCTGACCAGCGGAGGTGGCACAGCAGCCGAGCCCGCCGAGGACGGCAAACTCTATGACATCGATGGCCAGCTGAGCGGATCACATCTGTATGAGTTTGACCTTCAATCGGGCCTCATGATTGCCGATCAGCGCGCCGGTACCGGTTATAGCTCACAGATGAGGCGCCAGGCAGCCTGCTTCAGCAAGGATGACCCCAACAAGATGTACTGGATGGGTTATTACAACTCAGGTATGGGATTTGATGACTGGGGCAACTGGAATCCCCTGAGCGACTTGAATTGGAAGGCCAACCGCAAGTATGACACTTCGTTCTATGAGGTGGACATCACCACTGGCGAGGGTACCCGTCTGGCCAATGTCGCAGACCGTTACCTGTTTGCCTACATGTGGGTTGAGGGTGAAGAGGACATGCCCACCGCTGGCCTGCGCGGCGACGTGAACATGAACAATGAGGTCACCATTGCCGACGTTACCGCCCTTATCGACTACCTGCTGAGCGGCAACGGCACGGGCATCAGCCTGGACAATGCTGACTGTAACTTGAACACAGACGTGACCATCGCCGACGTCACCGCGCTGATTGACTACTTGCTCTCTGGACAGTGGTAGAGATAACAGTTAATAGTTAATAGTTAACAGTTAATAGTTAATAGTTAATAGTTAACAGTTAATAGTTAACAGATATTAGATAATAGATGAGCATCCGCATTCCAACTAACCAACGGAACGCGGATGCTTGCTATAATAATCTTTGCGCCTTGGCGTCTTTGCGTGGGGGTTAGCGTGCGGACGCTACCTGAAGCCTAATGCCTAAAACCTACTTGATATAAGGGCGGATGGCATCACGCCAGATGAGGTAACCCTTGCCCATGAGGTGTAGGCCATCGTTGGTCAATTCGGCACGCAGCCTACCCTGCTCATCGGCAAACAGCGGATATAGGTTAATCCACGTCACCCCCTGGCGACGAGCGACCTGCTCAAGCAAGATGTTGGCCTCGACCACGACGTGGTCACGCCCCTTGAGCAGTTTCCATTCCCTCACGTCGTTGTTAAAGGGTAAGAGGCTTTGCAGGTAAATCTTTGTCCTGGGGCTACCCTGCTTGACCATGACGATGAGTTTTTCCATCACGCGGGCGATGCTGTCGGCGCTCACGTCGTGAGATATGTCGTTCACGCCGCTCATGATGAACAACTTCTTGGGTTGCCCCTCGATGATGGGCCCAATGCGGTCGATGAGGCCCTGCACAATATCGCCCACAATGCCACGGTTCTTGATGTGACGGTTCCCCAGCAGTTCGTTGAACTCACAGCCGTCGGTGAGGCTGTTGCCCAGCATGACAATATCTTTCTTGCCGATGGGCAACTCGTCAAACAGCGTCGCGCGTCGGGCATAGTACGGGTCCTGGTTGGCCTGAGCCAGGGCGGTGAGGCACATGAGTGCCGTCACAACTACTAATGCTATCTTTTTCATATTATCAAACTACGAATCACGTCAATCTAACTAATTGGATAACGCAGGGTTAAATAATTTGTTTAATTTGTAATTCGTAGTTTATGAAGCGCGATAGGCGTCGATGGCCTTTTTTACCGAGCCGTGAAGCAACAGCAAGCGCTTAGCCTCGTCATAGGGGAGTTTCAGTTCATCGACAAGCCAGCGCGTGCCGCGGTCCACCAACTTCTGGTTAGTGAGCTGCATGTTCACCATCTTGTTGCCCTTGACACGTCCCATCTGAATCATCACACAGGTCGAAATCATGTTGCAGATGAGTTTTTGACCCGTGCCGCTCTTCATGCGTGAACTGCCGGTGAGATACTCTGGGCCGACGACCATCTCGATGGCGATCTCGGCGGCTTCGCTGACGGGAGCACCAGGATTGCTGGTTATGGCAGCCGTGAGGCAGCCGTTGGCTCGCGCGTCACGCAGTGCACCGATGACATAGGGCGTGGTGCCCGATGCAGCGATGCCGATGACCGTATCCAGCGGCGTGACCTTGTACTCCAGCAAGTCCTTCCATCCCTGCTCGGTGTCGTCCTCGGCATTCTCGACGGCATTGCGCAGTGCGATATCACCACCAGCAATGATACCGATGATCCAGCCCGGCGGCATACCGAAGGTGGGGGGTATCTCGCTGGCGTCGAGGACACCCAGTCGCCCACTGGTACCCGCACCCATATAGAAGATGCGACCACCTTTTTTCATGCGCTCAACGATGCCGGTCACGAGGCGCTCGATTTGCGGTATGGTCTTCTGCACCGCATCGGCCACCTTGTGATCCTCCCGGTTGATATCGGTGAGTATTTCATGCACCGATTTCTTTTCCAGGTTATCGTAAAGCGACGGTTGTTCGCTAATTTTCTCAAAAGCCATAATCTTTCCTTTTTTAGTCGTTTATTCGGCGGTGCTGTGATATTTAATCAGGCCCTCCATGGGATCCTTCATGATCGTGCCGATGGAAATGCCCAGGGGCTCGGCAGCCTCCTTGAGGACATTCTTCTCACATAATGCAATGGAGCCCACGAAGTTACAAGGCAATTCCTTGTAATTGGGGTAACTGGCAACATTACGGGTAAAGAAATCGGTGAACGAGCGCAAGACGATGTTGTGGATCGATGGCTCGTCGATGTTGTGCTCCAGGAAGGGTGCGAACTGAGCCAGGAAACGGTTGGCTGCAGGCTTGCGGTAAACCGACGTGATGATCGTGGTGTAGTCGAGGTTATACTCCTTCATGAACTTGTCACACAGGTGCGGGGGCAACTGCTTCTTCAACACGTCGCCCACGAGCAGCTTGCCCAGCACAGCGCCACTGCCCTCATCGCCCAAGATATAGCCCAACGGTGACACGTTCTGCACCACCTTCTCGCCATCATAATAGCACGAGTTGCTGCCCGTGCCCAGGATGCAGGCGATGCCGGGCTTGCGGCCACACACGGCGCGGGCTGCTGCCAGCAAATCACTAGCCACCTCAACCTTGCCGACAGTGGGCAGGTTGGCCCTCAGGGCATTAACCACCTGCTGCTTGATTTCGTCAGAGATGATGCCAGCACCATAGTAGTAGATCTCATCCACCTTGTAGTTAGTGAGGTGTGGTATGAGTTCACGCTTGATCTGTTCCTTCATCTCCTCCTCGGTGAGCAAGAGCGCGTTCATGCCGGTAGTAAAAATCTGAGCTACCTTTTCTTTTCCGTTGAGCAGGCACCAATTAATCTTGGTGGAGCCACAATCAGCAATCAAAATCATCATAATATTCTATGTTTTTTTAGTTATTAATTGTCTTGAATGTTTAGGTTCCCAAAGAAACCCAGGGATTATATCTTGATGTAAATTTTCTTTTTATACAGCACGCGGCCCACAATCCAGTTGAGCATCACAAAGGCGATGGCATAAAGTGCCGATGCCGTGTACTCATTGCAGAATGACTGGAAGAAGTTATAAACCGCGCTGTGAATCGTGATGTTGCCACCCTCGGCATCATGGCCAATGGGAATTGCCCCGAATAGGATGGCGAGGATCGTACCCAACAGGTAGAGCGCCAGCGGGTTCACGCCAAAGGTCTCGAAGAAACGTCCCCAGCGCTTGTGCCCCTTGATATCGACAAAGTAGATGAGCATCGCCTGGATGCACATCGCCATGCCACAGGTGATGAGCACAAAGGTGGATGACCACATCTTCTTGCCACAGGGGATGCCATATTGCAACAACCAGCCGGCAAGCAGCATCACAGTGCCCCACAGGAGCAATGTGGTCACCCGCTCGGTGTTGTTATGGGTCGCGATGATCATCCTGCCCGCCAGGTAACCGATGAGCACATGGGCAATACACGGCAGGGTGCTCAAGATGCCCTCGGGGTCAAACGAGATGCTCTCGCCATAAGCGCTCTCGTGGTACATGTGATTGGTGCCCAGCACGCTGTTGTCGATTTGGGCGATGATGTTGTTCAGCGAGAAGTCATAGCCATTGCCCAAGCCCAAAATCAGGGCATACACCACCAGGATGATGCCGATGAGCCACGGGATGAACTTGCGGCTGAACAGCACGACACACAATGACCCGAAGAAATAGACCAGTGCCAGACGCTGGAATACGCCCAGGTAACGCAGCGTGTCGAGGTTGTTGACCGCCTCGCTGAAGGGGTCGCCCTTGCACAAGCCACGCACCAAGTGGCCGAACCACTGCACCACCCAGCCGATGAGGAAGAGGATGACCGTGCGGCGCACGATTTTCCACATCAACGGGCCAGACAGTTTGTAATTGAACTTCTTCAGTGAGAAAGCCATCGACACACCCATGCAGAAGATGAAGAACGGGAACACCAGGTCGGTGGGCGAAAGCCCGATCCAGTCGGCGTGAGCCAGTGGCTTATATAGGTAACTCCATGTGCCGGGATTGTTCACCAGCAGCATGCCCGCGATGGTGATACCACGCAGGATGTCGAGCGACAGCAATCGTTTATTCTCTTTTGCCATAACCAATCAATGATAGAGGTAATACTTAGCGGAGCGCTCACGGAAAGCGTCGGCGTCCTTGTTCCAATAGTCGGCCATGTCCTCGACCTTGTAGCGGCGGGTGAAACGCTCGCGTATCTCCTTGGTGCCACACACCTTGTCAAACATGGCATAGCGCTTGGGATTCTGCTCAAACAGTTCCACCTGGGGGTACATCTCGTGAATGACCTGGAGGAAGTAGAACTGGGTGAGCGTGAGGTTAGCGGCATCGACATCAGTGATGTACGTCTGCACGCCGTGCACCTCCTGCAGCGACTTGTCAACGGCCACGCTCAGGGCGAAGAAAGGCTTGTAATTGATGGGACGGAAGTGCAGTCCCGGCAAGTTCAGGGCGTTCATGTTCATCGCCAGCGAGTCGGCATTGATCCATGAGGCCGCAAAGGTCTCGAAGGGCAAGGTGTAGCCGATGCCCGTGTTGAAGATGTACAGCTCGCCCAGAATGCCCGACAGCGGATAGAAGAAGGCGTTCTCGGGAGCGGGAATCTGCGGCGAGGGCAGTACCCAAGGCATGCCCGTGTCGCGGAATTTCATGTCACGGGTCCAACCCTCCATGGGGATGACGGTCAAGTCACACTTGCGGCCCGACTTGGACTCCTTAGCGATGATACCCTCCTCGTTGAGGAAGATGGCCAGTTCACCGGGGGTCAAACCATAGACATAAGGGATAGCATACTTGCTCACGAACGAGAAATAACCGTCCTCGACCAGGTTGCCCTCGACTTTGTTGCCGCCGAGCGGATTGGGACGGTCAAGCACCATGAACTGCTTGCCGTGCTTGGCACAGGCCTGCATACACACGCCCATGGTGGCATAGAACGTGTAGCTGCGGCAGCCGACGTCCTGGATATCATAGACCAGCACGTCGATGTCCTTGAGCATCTCGGCAGTGGGCTCGTGGGTCTTGCCAAACAGCGAATACATCTTGATGCCCGTCAGCGGGTCAACAGCATCGCCCACAGCATCGCCCGCATGGGCATTGCCGCGCACGCCGTGTTCAGGGCCAAACAGCGCCACGAGCTTGACGCCGGGAGCCTCGTTGAGGATGTCGACGGTGCTCTTGAGGTTATTGTCGATGCCACTGGGATTGGTCACGAGTCCCACGCGCTTGCCCTGCAACTGGGCAAAGCCGCCATCGCGCAGCACCTCCACGCCGGGCTTAACGACCGCACTGGCCGTCATAGCCACCATCACACACACTATCAATGTCAAAACTACCTTTTTCATATTCCTATTCTTTTCTTTTAATGCGAATTACGCTAATTCCACGTTATTTCACTAATTTGTTAAATTCGTGGAATTCGCATTATAAATGATTACTTGTGGCCGTAGTCGGGGTCTATCTTGCGGTCAACAAAGAATGTCACCGCGATTGTGGCGATGCTGCAGGCGAACGACAGCCAGAAGAAGGCCGCATATCCCATCGACTCCTGCAGGTATCCGGCAAACATGCCGGGAATCATCATGCTCAATGACATGAACGCCGTGCAGATGGCATAGTGTGATGTCTTGAACTCGCCCTCACTGAAGTACATCATGTACAGCATATAGGCTGTGAATCCGAATCCGTAACCGAATTGTTCAATGATAATGCAAATGGCAATCACATAGAAATTGACCGGTAACTGCATCGACAGATATACAAAAGTGAGACATGGCAAGGTCATGCAGGCTGCCATCCACCACAGGGCTTTCTTCAGGCCGACTTTAGAGGAGAAGATGCCGCCCAAGATGCCACCGGCAAGCAAGGCCGCAACGCCCAGTGTGCCGTAAGCCAGACCCACATCCTGGGTCGTCATGGCCAAGCCTCCCTTATCCGAGGGATCGAGCAGGAACGGCTTGCACATCTTCAGCAAGAAGGCCTCGGGCAGACGATAAAGCAGCATGAAGGCAATGGCGAGCCACACACCCGGCTTGGTGAAATAGGTGGCAATGGTACGCCCGAACTCCGACATGACGGCGGCACTGTTAGACTTGAATGAGCCCTCAATCGACGATTTGTCGCTTGCAGGGCGAGGAATGATGAACAGGTGATACAACGAGAACAGGCACAGGATGGCCGACGCGATTCCCATAGTGATCTTCCATGCCTGGGGTATCGACGTCTTGGTCTCCAAGTAACCGGCAATCCACACGAGAACGCCGTTGCCGAAGATGTTGGCCAAACGGTAGAACGTCGAACGCACTCCCACAAAAGCAGACTGGTTCTTCTGTGACAAGGCCAGCATATAAAATCCGTCGGCCGCAATATCATGCGTCGCGCTGGCAAAAGCCGTAATGATGAAGAATATCAGCGTCACGGTGAACATGCTGATGGGAGTAGTCCCCGCCTGTATCATCGCCTCCCCTGGAGAGGGCAGCGTGATGGTGAGCATGATTAGCGTTATCGCCATGAGAATCTGCATCGTCGTGATCCACCAGCGTTTCTTCTTGATAATGTCCACAAACGGGCTCCACAACGGTTTGATGACCCACGGCATATAAATCAAACTAGTGAACAGCGCCATCTGGCCATTGGGTACACCCATCTTTTTAAACAGGATTACAGAAATCTCGTTTACAAGGAAATAGGGTATTCCCTCGATAAAATACAAGGTCGAGACCCATGCCCATGGACTCTTTTTAAATCTCTCTAATGCAGCCATATTTCAAGTTATTTTTTAGTTATTCGGCTTTATGGTTAATATCGTTTCTCGATGCTGGCACCCACAAAGTAGTGCAGCAGGATTTGCTTGTAGTCATAGCCCTTGGCGCCCATCACGGCAGCTCCGATCTGGCATAGGCCGGCACCATGGCCCCACCCTGCCCCACGCAGGACAAATTTGGCGGGATAGCCGTCCTCGCCCACATCGTGTTTCTCGACAACAAAGGCCGAACTGTACAGGCATGAGGGCGACAGGGCGTAACGGATGGTCAATTCCTTGCCGATGATGCGCTCACGCTTCTCGCCGACGATGCGCAGGCGGTAAAGCCTGCCGCTGGTGCCGCGCGCTACGGGTTGCAAGTCGCGGATACGGCCGTAGTCAATGCCTGTGCGCTCGTGGATGAGCTGGGTGAGTTCGTCTTGGGTGTATTCCACCTTCCAGCGGTAGAAATCCTTAGTTTCCTGGTCATAGTCGTTGAGCACCTGAGAGAGGATCTCGGGGTCGGTGGTATTGCAGAAGGCGCTGGGGCTCGAGAGTATCCACTCGGCGGCATTGTCCTCGCGGGTGAGGTCGGGGAAATCCTCCTCGTTCTCGCTGTCGCGCCGTGCCTCCAGATAGTCGTGGTGATGCGGTTCCCAGCAGTTCTCAAACTCTTCCATCACGCCGCCACACGATTTGGAGAACCGTGCGTCACACAGTTCGCCATGGTGCATGAGCACCTCGCCCCAAGTCGCGTTGATGGCTTGTTCCACCTTAGGAGTTGTGGCGCGGGTGATGCCCTGGTAACGCTGGCAATGGTCATCGGCGCAGACGTCGAAATTCACATGGTCGTCGCGGTCCCACCACTTGACGAGTTCCTCGGGGGTATCCATCATCTCGCCTGGAGCATCAGGGTTACGGTCGGCGCTATCGGGCTTGATGCCATGGATTTGGGCAAGAAGCCAGCTACGGGAAATCACGGCATGGGCCTTGAGCAGTTCAAGGGATGCATTAGCGCTCATCTCACTAGAGATGACGCTCAACAGGTAGTCCTCAACACTGAGCACGTTAATCGGTGTCAGTTTTCCGTCCTCAACAATGAAGCGCAGAGCACCCTTGAAAGTCTGGTCCTCCTGACGCTTCCAGTGGAAACTCACGCCGATGGTCACATCCTTGAGCGTGAAAGAGGCTGTATCGGGGTCGGCAGGCTCGAACATCAACTCGCCGTAGCGGTTGCCGTTCCACTCCACCATACCCTCGACACATTGCGCCAACTGGTCGCCTGTGCACTCGGCACCGTTCACACGATAGGCGCCATTGAGCACAAATGCCACCTGGGGCTCATTCATGATGCCCACACTCACTTGCGGTATCTGTTTCTCGTCCATATTATTAGTCTTTAGTCACTAGTCCTTAGTTGCTACTTAACATCAAAAAACACATCAAAAGAAGCGTCCCTATTTTACCCTAAATAGGTCCTAGGTTATCATCCCAATGCTGGCCGAAGCCATTGATGATGGGAGAGAGTTCCTTGCGGCTCATACAGAGTTCGTTATACAAGGATTGTATCATCTCGGGGGTGAGAGAGTCAAAGTCCTTGCGCTCGGGAACGGCCCAGAGGCCGCCCATATCGACAGTGCCGGGGCTGAGCAGCAGGCGCCCCTCGCCCTCGCCATAACAAGCGGGACGGTGCTTGCGTCGCGGGAAAAACACCAGGCGCCAAGCGTGGTCAGTCTTGTCCCACCAGCACAGGACGTTTACCATGGGCTCGTCAGCGCCATCATTCACCGGCAGGAGGTCCAACAACCGCAAAGCGTAACGCTCGGCAGCGCGCTGGGTTGTTGTCTCAATCGTGAACAGGTTGCGTCCCAGCATATCGACAAAGCCGATAAAGCCCTCATCGCCGTCAGCCAATAGCATGGTCGTGGCATGAACGATCTCGTCACACAACGGCATCGCCCCCTTGGCACCCGCCTGGAAATGGGCATGGTCGGGCGCCGACGCACCGCACAGCGGGCCATTGTAAAAGATGACAAAATCGGGTAAATCCTTGGCCAAGGATAACATATCCCCTACTCTACCAGCCAAGTGCTGCGGCACATGGTTCAGGTCGGCAATGGTAAAATGGCGCCTGAAGATGGGATAAGGATTCACTTGGATTTTATAGCGGTTACCCCACAACATGGCACGCTGCTTGGCAGGTTGGTTCTCGGTACAGAGGAAGCAACTTCTCTTTGCCAGCGATTTCTTGTCAACTCTTGCCGCCGATGATCGCCTACGCTCAGGATTGAATTGCAGCGTGACAGTGGACTCGCCCAGCGACACCGTGCGCGTGACTGTAGCAGCCAGCGCCGCATAGTTGGCGCCGGCCACGTCCCAATCACGCAGTTGCTTGGTGAAGAGCCTATCTATCAACACACTGTAATCCATAATCATTACTCGGGCCTAGAGTATCTGGTTTTTCTAGAATATCTAGTTATCCTGGAATCACTTTTTATTGAGTGCGATACGCGCCTGGAGTTCCCAAGTGCGGATGCGGTCCTTGTACAGATTGTTACGGTTCATCTTCTCGACGTCGAGCGACGCATCGCTGTTATCGTCCCAGCGGCGGCACAGGTACACGGGATCATACACGCGGCCAATCTGGTAATGGCGTGAGATATTCAAGCCCAGAGCATAGTCCTCGCCATAGCTGGTGTTAGGTATCTTCACCTCGCGCAGCACGGGAGTATAGAAAGCGCGTGGAGCGCCCAAGCCGTTGATGCGCAGGGCATTGTTGCGGCCGTTGCTGGGTGACCACTCCCTGTGGTCGATGATGCCGGGAGGAATGGGATTGAGGTTGATGTCGGTCATCTGGTAAGTGCCCACCACCATTGCCACATTTTGCTCATAGAAGGCGTTGACCATCGTCTGCAGCGTGTTCTCGTCCTTGTACATGTCGTCGCTGTCGAGTTGCACGATGAACTTGCCCACGTTCTGGCGGTGTGCGGCCAGGTTCCAGTATCCACCGATGCCCATATCATAGTAGTCGGCGATGATGTGGATCAGGCGCGGGTCATTGTACTCGGCGATGGCCTCACGGGTGCCGTCGGTCGAGAAGTTGTCCACCACCATCAGGTTGAACTTGAAATCACACTTCTGCTTGAGCACCGAGTCGATAGCGTCGCGGATGGTGCGGATGCGGTTGCGCACGGGAATCATCACAGTGGCCTCGACCTCAAACTCACCCTGGCTGAACTCGATGTGACGGAAATTGGGCACAAACTCGCCATTCTCCTCGCGTGTGGGTGAGAGATAGCCGCCGATTTCCTTGAGGTGCTCGGTGCAGGCTTTTTCCATCTCGATCTGTCGGCCGCGGTTGCGGGGATCCACATAGTCAAAGATCTTCTCGCCGCTCTTGCGCGTGTCGAGCTCGACATCACTGTAGAGGAACTCGTTGATGTGGGTGATGGCAGCGAACTGCGACAACTTGAGGCGCAGGTCATACAGGCCGGCAAACTCATATTTCTCCTTCATCGCCTCGACAGCCTTCTTGAAACACTTGCCGCAGAAGAACAGCACTGAACCAAAGTCGAAGTCATCCCTGAGGCTACCCATCTGATAGTCGATGACGGGAGCCTTGTCGGCGCCCTTATCGGTCACGTTGTAGTGGTCGGCATAAAGCATACCCGACTGGGTGTCGTCGCCCAACTTGGCGAAACGTTCCAGCGAGAACGGTCCCATCTTGAGGGTATCATACTTGGTGTAGAACAGCACATAATCGGCATCGGCCCTAGCGGCGATCTCACGCATGGTCTCGGTCGAGAAAAGCACGTTGACCGGCACCATCTCGCAGCCCTCGACCGGGGCGGGTTTGTCCACCGTGGCGAGCAGATAAATCTTGTTCACCAGTTCTTCACTCTTGAGTTGCTCGATGGTTTGCGCAACCTGTTCGGCGCTGACAAACGGAATAAAGCAATTAATTCTTCCCATAATTTCTTTTTCTTGAATGATTATTGTTATTGATTATATTTCTTTGATAGGGGCCTTAAGGGCTTTATTGACGCAGGTAGTCCAAGATGCGGCCCAACAGGCTAGTCAGGTCAGTGGAATAGGTCATGGACTCCAGCGGGAAGCCCAACACAACAGTGCGGTAAGCGCCACGGTCGCTGGCAATAGCAGCGGGCAGGCCGTTCTCGCCATAACGCAGCCAAGTGAAGCCCTTATTGTCGCTGGCGCGGATGGCATCGGGCGACTCGACAGCATACATATAGTCGTTCAGCCTGTTGACAAACTCCCAACACTTACCTTTCTCGGCCAGACTGCTGTCAGGACAATCGACCGTGATGACGGTGCCGTCGAGCGATGCGCGACCTTGCAGGCCCTCAAAACCGAGCACCTCCTTGACAAAGGCCTGACCCTGCAGGTCGTTGTTGCCAGCGGCGTTGTCCCACAAGTCGCTTCCCACAAAGGATCCCGACATCACCATACTGCCGCCCTGGCCAGTGAAGGCTTTCAAAGCGTCCATCAGACCTGTAGTATATATTTTGAAGCGAGTGGGCTTCAAGCCACTTCCGGTCGGGATTTCCTTCTGCTTGCCCAGGATCAGGTCCATCAGGCGGTAGTCACCGGTGTTATAACCGTTCTCCAGCGCCTGCTGGCTGCAGGATACAAAGGAGTAGCCAGCGTTCATCAGCGCATCACCATGCACAGCGGGATAGTCAAAGGTGTTACCCGCCACATTCATCGTCTCGTGGTCGCTGCGGCTAGCGCCAAAACCAGGCGAGTCATCGTCTTTCCACTCGATGCTGCGGCGGAACTCATACTGCGAACCCAGGTAATTGATTTGCTGAATGTAGGGCACGCCGTGGTCCTTGTTGTCGTCAAAACCGGCGCGGATGCTGTCTTCAAACCAGTCGGGACCGCTCACGCGGGTAAATCCGTTGACCACCAGCACGTCGCCCTTGCTCGAAGCGGCCTCTCCCAGGCTCAAGGTCTCACTGGGGAAACTGCGGCCACCATCGTTGATGGCGATGATGCGGTAACTGTGCATCTTGTGATCGTTAATGCTCACGCTATATTGCGAGCCCTTGACGGTAGCGATTTCCTTGAAACCACCCTCCAGTCCCACGCGCTCACACACGATATAGCCCGTTGCATCGGCATTGTCGCTCAAGTCGTCATGGGTGGGATCCCACATGAGCAGGTATTGGCCCTTACCCGTCTTGCTGATGGCAAAGTTGTTGACGGGCAACGGCTGCACGACGTAACTGCGGTGGTCACGCTGGGCGATAAACTTGAGCATGCCCTTGTAGATGGCGCGGCTCACGTCAAAGCGGAACATCGGGTCCAGGCCATATTTCATGTCGGCAAAGTTCTGGTGTGAGAGCAACTCCATGAGTACAGCGGGCACTTCGGGCACGCGTGCCTCATAGTAGCTCTTATCCCACATGCCGCGTCGCGTCCAGTTGGGTTCCCACTTGGCACGCACGTCCTTGACAATCTCGGTCGAGAGCAGGTTGGCAAAACGGCGCGAGAGCTCACGCGGAGTGCCGTTGGCATACTTGCCGAACTGTTTTCCGTTGGCGCGGGTGCAATAGATCAGCAGGGTTCCCACGATCTCATCGTCGGGAGTCGCGCCAGCATCGGTATGCAGGCAGAATGACAGGTCGACAGGTACCCTCAAGCCGCCACGGTCGGGCAGCACATCGCTGCCGCCAGCCAGGTAGTTGACCCACTCGCCGCGGCTGCGGTAGTCGTCGGTGTAGTCGTTGATGCCGTGAGAGGTGGAATAGACGCTGTCAGGGAAGCCGGCCCACTGCAGGTAGTAACGCGAGCCCAGGTGGAACCATGGATGGTTACCGCTACCGATGTAGCTATAGTCCATACCCGCCTTGCCGAGGTATTTCTCGTTCTCCTGCTCGGCGGCAATGCGGCGATTTTCCTCGCTGGGCAAAGCCACGCGGCGCACAATATTGCCGTATCCGCCGCCCACCTTGATGGCGTCGGCCGTGATGACGGCATCCTTGTCCTCGCTCAGGTTGGATACCTCAACCACCGCCTTATTCATGCCCTTGGCCAAAGGGAATGTGCCCACATAGACCCACACACCGCCAGCCATCGTCTGGTCAACGCGGAACTGGCGCTTACCTGCCTGGCTGTTGATGGTATAGGTCACATCACGCGCGCTGTTGGGCAACGATTTATAAGAGATATAGACGGCATAATCGCCACTGTAGGGCATATCCACATCCCACGTGGCTGTCGAGACTTTCTTCTTGTCCTTCTCGGCCTTAACCATGCGGTAAGTGCCCTCGGTGAAGGGATTCTCAAAGTCCTTGTACTGGTCGCGCAGAAAGGCGAAGCCTGTTCCCTCTCCATCCTGCCACTTTTGCCTGCCATTGTGCTCACTGTAGCCGCTTTGGGCCAATTCACACGGGTCATTATCGACCACGGCGCCATAGTTGTGGGTGTCACGCTCACGCGCGTTCCACACATAGGCACCCGCATTCTCGAGCATCGGGATAAGGAACGGCAACACATAGCTGTGGGTGTACATGTCCTCGACAGTTTGCATGAGGCGCGCACGTTGCCACTCCCAGCGGTTGAGCAGGGGCTCGAAGTACCAGCCGTGGCTGGGCCACATGGCGATGATGTTGCCGTCCAGGCCATGCTTGTAGTGGCGGTTAGCGTCCAGTTCGCTGATGAAGGGCTTGTGTGAACGCTTGTAGGCGGGTTCATAGTCGGCAAAGTACTTGTTGATGTCGTTGCCCACAATGGTGATGAGCACGGGATAATCACCATATCCGGCACCCAGGGCGTCGCGTATCTCGCCACGCATCTGCTCCACACCTGCCTCGGTGAAAGGCACATCGCCGAAGTTCTCGCTCACATCGACCTTGATGGTGTCGTTCTCAACCGACAATGAGCGCACCTTCAGGTCACCCACGCCCATGTGCTCGGGCAATTTACTGGCAATCACTTGCTGAACTGCCGCCTGCTGCTCTTCGGTAATGACTTGTGCCCTCATGGGCAAGACAGCAGCCAGCAAAGCCACAGCAGTCAACAATACTCTTCTTGATTTCATCATATTCTCTTTCGGTTTTTGGCAAATTCTAATGCAACAAAATTAGTCAAACCAAATGAAAAACCAAAAGAAGACCCCACTAAACCCCAGTTTTACAACATTATTTATAAATTAACTACATTTTTTAAGAAAATCACTGAAAAGAAATCGCTAACTATGAAGTCAACATCAAGACAAAGAAAGGCAATGCTAACTTTTAAACTATCATCTCTTATCAACCCTGTGTGTACCGCGGATGAGTTCACCGCCGGCAGTTATGCCCTCAACCAGGATCGTATAGGTGGTGTTACGGGCATCGCTACTGTAGAAATCGAAGTGGGTCTTGCCATCCTCACCGACCCTTACACTGGGGTTCCAGTATAGCAGTCGACGCAAATCGCTCCCAGGCTCGATGCCACAATCCCCTTGATCGTAGCGGGGTGAATAAAATTCCACTGGCAGTTGGGCGCCCACGGGATGAGCAATCTTGACATATGGGCTAGGCTCCTTCCACACTTTGCCCGAGTTAGGTTTCCTATTGAAATTGATTGTTTTAATTCCTCCACGGCTTTTCGAATAACTGATATAAGCGACATCTTGCATGTTAACAAAGCTAGAAGCAATCGAGACATCAGTCATGTCATATTCAGTCCCCGTGTTCAATTGCCCGAAGTTGAAGCGTTTGAGCCTGTCATTTTTTGTATCATTTCCTGCCAGTTTCAGCGACGCCGCTTCCAACACAGTTTCCTTGTCAGTGAAATAGAGATCCCTGAGTGATTCACCATCAATCATGATATTGAGCTTGCTCATATCAGACACCCCTATGGTATTAAGCACTCCCTCGACCGACGTGATACCCAATCTTGCAATATCATCGGCAGTTAAAAACCTGTTTGTCTCAACCACGGGTTTGCGCAGACGACGAGCCGCCTTCACCACCAGTTCATCGAGCATGATGTGCCGCCAGTCATCCTCGTTGATCAATCGCCACGCCTGTTCTTCCTGCACATTGGCCGTCAGCCCGTTTGAGGCGCCGGCATCAATCAGATAATAGCTCTCGGGGAATTGCTCAACAGCCAGTTCCAGATTAGGCTGCATCTTTCCCTTCTCATTCATTCCAATCACCACGCAATCAACACCATCAGGAATCAAGGGAACAGGAATGGAGAAGCGACCCAACGAGTCGGTCGTGGCCACATTAGCATATTCTATTTTTGGAATAATCAGTCCCACCTGAGCGTTAGCAAGAGGCTTCTTGCTAAACTCGCTCAGGACACGGCCTGCCACTACCTGCGAGACCTCAAAGGGATATTGAGGCTCGGCAATGAGCCCCTTGAGCACACGAGGGATGTCATAGCGGCGCCATCCCTGGGTGAGCATGAGCATGTCGAGATGGCGGCCCCGCTCCCTGATATCCACTCTGTCGCCTTGTTCAAAGTAATATCCCGGGTCGTGGATGCTCCCGCGCAGGTCACTCTGCAGCAATAGGTTGGACCAAATGTCACTCTCGGTGACGATGGCGGCACGATCGTCAACAACGGCGACCGCACAGTCACCACCACTGGCTCCTGTAGCCAGCTGACCCAAGTCCACACTTACTTGGACATTCTCGCGGTCGCCATATTCGGGACGAGGCGTCGCGACACGGGTGGCCGCCAATGTTTCCTGTCCGACAAAAAACAAACGCTCGCTCAGGCAACGTCCGTTTTCATCTAGCAGCAATGCCTGTACCACGCCAGGTGAGCAGTCTTGACCGCTCATGGTGATGGCATCCTGTGACGCCGCAATCAGGCAACCACGCTGCTGCACCACCAGCACTGACCCTACAACATGGGCACCGATTGCCTGCAGCGACAGCTGTCCGTCAGGCTCATGCCGCACCTGGACCACTGTGGCATCAGGGCGAACCTGTGGAAAATCAAAGGTTGTGATTTCATCAAAGTTATTACGCCACCGGGCTGTATAGTGACCATCAACACGCGGCGTAAACCTCACCACGCCCATGCCATCATGCTCCACTTGAAGGGGTGAGACAACCACACCTTGCTCATCAACCAGTTGGCCCGACGCTTTGACCATCAGGTTACCAGAATCGTGCATCTTGAACGCCACCACATTCTCCACTCCGGGCACCAGATAACCGCCCTCAGGATAAAAGTCAACCAGCACCTCGTGGCTTGGAGGCAGCGGGATATACTTGGCGTAACCGTCAATCTCAACGAGCACAACGGGCTCCTCGGCTTCCTTTCCCTTGAGCGTGAAGCTGGCCTCACCGTTGCCGTCACCACGAGATTTCATATATCCATACTGGTTCAGATAATAGAGGTCACTGAACTCACAGGGTTCCCCAGATAAATCCGTGTAGCGCAATCTCACTTCCACCTCATCGTCAAACCGCACACATTGAGCGGCGATGCGCCGTTCCAACGACATCAAGCCCGCAATCTCGACTGGCTGTCGATAGAAGTAGTCATACCCGAGACTTTGCATATACAGTGTATAGGCCGTGAGCTGGTAACGGCCCTCGGGCAAATCATCGGGTATGGGCATATAGCCCTGAAAGACACCGTTCTCGTCCTGATGGATTTTCACGCTCATGCACACCGAGTCAGTTGGCGAGAGTAGTTCAATGCACACAAACTTGCTGGCCGACACAGGCTGATGGGTCGCGGCATCCACTACCCAGGCTCGCAACCTGATGGTGTCGCCACTCATGTAACTGCCACGATCGGTCATCACGTGAATCTTCTCCTGCGGGAACTCATAGCGTTGAAGGTCAAGACGCTCGGCTATGGCCTGGACATCTTGGGCCCGAGCGCCCACCACAATGATCATCACCATGATCATCAACTGAAATATCCGGTTTTTCATCTTTAATCTGTTTTTTGATTAGACAATGGCCCTCCTTTTTGGTTTAAGCAAAAGTATCATAAAACGACTATCTACACAAAACAAAACAGGCAGGAAATTGAATAACTGCCGATACTTTTTATAAATCTGTCAAATAATTAGACACTTTTATCCACAATATCCCCAGAGACTCCAACAAAAATCAACCCCAAGGGTTTTCATTCGGCCCTTGAGGTCAACTATAATTCAACACACGCCAGGTGTGCCTATTCCTTAATTTGCCGTTAGAAGGTATACTTCAGGCCAAGGCAGGTCACCGACTGGTTCCAGTCCTTGAGGATTTGGAAACGCTCCTCGGTGAAGAAATGAAGATGTTCCTTGATCTGGTACTGGGCACCCATGCCGATGTTGGCTCCGCAACGGTCATAGTTCTCATGTCCGACAAGATTGTCAAAACGGAAGTTGGCATAAGTAAAGCCAGCCATGGGATAGATGGCAAACGTTGCGCTGGTGGGGATGATGTAGTGGATGTTGACGTTCACGTTAAAGGCGCTCATCTCATCATTCTCGAAATAATAGATAAACTCGGGGGCAATGCGCCAGTTAGTAATGGGCTCATATTGCACCTGGGCGCCAAGTCCAGCCATGGAATTCTTGCTGGCATAAGCAAACTGACCACCTATCGAGACGTCACCAGCCTCGGCGCTAGCGCCAAACGCCGTCGCTAAAGCCACAAGGGCCAAAAGAATGTACTTTTTCATTGTTCTACCAGTTAAAAATTATACTTGTTGGTTGTGATGACAATCATTATTCTGGCTGGTCGCTGTGATAGGCGACGAGACCTGGCATGGAGCTGAGCAAAATCTTGCGGATGGTTGCACCGAAGTCGTTGGCCACCTCAAGTAGGATCTCGCTGTAAGTCGTTGCGATGGGTCCTACAAAGCTCACGGGATAACTCTTATAGTCATACTGACTCACATTGCGATCAAAGAAGCGCCTGAACTCCCTGGCAATCATGTCGTGGACATAGGGGCTGTCAAGATGCTCGCTCAAGAAGAACGAGTAGGCGCGCAGGTTGCGGGTCGCGGCGGGGTTATTGAGCACAGCATCGAGCACCTCGGCACGCGTGACCTTGTATTTGTCAAAGAATGCCTCGGTCAATTCCTTGGGGGCAAGACCCTTGAGCGCGTCGCCCAAGAACACACGGCCCAGAGCGGCACCACTGCCCTCATCACCCAGGATGAAGCCCAGCGCCGGCACGTTCTTGACGATATCATTCCCGTCATAGAAACACGAGTTGCTGCCCGTGCCCAGGATGCAGGCCAAGCCCGGCTCACGCACCAGCAGGCCGCGAGCGGCACCCAGCAAGTCACTCATCACCGTCACCGGCGTCTTGAACTGAGCAACCAGCGATCCCTCGATAATCTTGTTTTTCTCGGGTCCCGAACAGCCGGCACCGTAGAAATACACATGACTCCAACGACGCTTGAAGAACTCGGGCGGCAGCTCCAGCCTGATGCTATGGCTGATCTCACGGCGGCTCATGAAAAACGGGTTCAGACCCGACGTGAAAGCGTGCGCCAGCACCTCGCCGCCATCGATCAATGACCACTCGGTGCGCGTCGTGCTGCTCTCAGCAATGAGTGTGATATTTTGACCTTTTACAGCTCCCATCGCAGTTAATAGGTGTATTTTTGTGTTAATAATCTTTTAATATCGGGCTTCAGCCAGATTGAAAGTTACAAAGTTATGCAAAATCCCAATCAAGAGAGCACAATTCTCGATATAATTCCAAAAAATAAGCAAATATTAACGTATAAAAACATTTGTTAGTAATAGTTGCTTAGTTACGAAAAAAACACCCGCCGCGATGAGCGACAGGTGCTAGTCGATTCATGTATTTACTTTTAGTACCGCTTACCGGGTTGCGCTTTGTTAAGCAATGTCGATGGCACGGTCCAACTTCTTCTCGGGCACGGGAGCGAGCTTGGGCAGCTCGATGGACAGGATGCCGTCCTCGACCTTGGCGCTGATGTGCTCCTTGTCCACCTCGTCGGGCAGGATGTAGGTCTGCTCATAGTTGGTGTAGGCAAACTCGCGGCGCACATAGTGGAACTGTTCGCCCTCCTCCTTGCACGATTTGTCCTCGTGCTCGGACTTGTTCTCGATCTTAACGACCAGGTTGCCCTCGTTGTTGATGTTCACCTTGCAGAACTCCTTCTTGAGGCCGGGAGCGGCAACCTCCATGGTGAAGGCCTTGTCACTTTCCTTGACGTTAACCGCGGGAGCCGTGGTCACGTGGCGCGGAGTCCAATCCATATCAAACAGGTCGTTGAATGCGGTGTCTAACCAGTTGTTGCGATTGTTACGAATTACAGGAAAATACATAGTCATTACCTCCTAATTGTTTTTTATTTGTTATTTATGAGTCTTTAATTGTTTCTTGTTTTCTCCCGCGGGGCTTGCGCCCTGCGTTCACTACCCTATCTAGCAAACCGGGTGCCAAAACCCGAAAGTATAACTACTGTTAAAAATCAAAGACAGCGTGTCAGATTTTTAAACAAAATTAAGCCTAAAACTGACAAAATGTCAGTTTTAGGCTTTTAGAGTCATCTCTGATTCGTCTAGACCATCTAGATGATCCAGCTGTTCTGAATGCTGTTGCGATTATTTGATAACGACCTTCTGTGAGGTGGTTTGGCCGTTGATATAGACGCGCACGAGATAAATTCCCGGTTCAACACTCGAGACGTTGATACAGTTTCCACCATTGGCCTTGATCATGCGACCATTGAGATCGAGCAGTTCAACGCCCTGGATGTAGGTGTCAGCACTAGCAACGATGTAGTCACCGTCGCATTTCACCTTCAAGCCAGCAATGGGAACCTCATTGATGCTGCTAGACTTGCCCCTGATGATATTATCCAGTTTGAGCGTTCCGGTCATGCCCATCAGCTCACTGCCAGGCTTTAACGTAATCTCTTTCAAGTAATAATCCACACCCGGCTCCAAGTTTCTCAAGTCTATTTCTACATACCTCCAACCATGGAAATCAATCTTGCACACAGGAATGGCAACAGACGGAGAATAGGGTTTATAATTAATGAATACTACCATCAAGTCATTATAAGACATATCACCCCACACATGCATGCCGAGCTTGTCCCCAAGGACAAACGGTCTTTCCCAATCATCATCCTCCAAGCCCCAATCAGGATTATAACATAGCCCAGTTTCGCCATCCATACTTGAGAATTGGTAATCGATGACGATAGCGTTGCCTATCAGACCTGATGAAAAATGGCTCTCAGCTCTAACTTGGCTTAAGAAAAGACCCAAGTAGTAGTTCTCGTGATCAAAGTCCTCATGCATCGTCATATCGGGCTTGGCGGCTCCAGCGTTAACGCCAGTGAAATTGATGACGCGGGCAGCGGGCAGGTGGATGCCAGCGGTGTCGGCGATATCAGCGTCGAGAATCAGCTGATAATCCTTACCGGGCTCGATATCCTTGGTGAGCGGTACACGGATGAAGCCATAGTTGTCTCCCCTCTTGTTATACTTGATGCTGCGTTTGTTCCATGCCAGCTCGTTTCCCTCGCTGTCCAATACACGCAGTTTTTGGAACAGGTTATAAGTATCGAGCAGCGAGTCCACACGCAGTTCGACGGTGGGCTTGGTGTAGTGCACCTGCGCGCCCTCATAGGGGAACACAGCCAGCTCGCTCAAGTGGTTGCGAGGCTGGGTGTAGAACTGCATCGTGAAGTCTTGCTCCATGGGCGTGCCACCGCCATGCTCGGCGCTGCGCTTGAGCGTGAGCGTGTACAGGGTGTTCACGTCAAACGCATCGGTGGGCGTGAAGATGAGGCGGTAATAGGAATCCTCCCAGCGGAAGGTGCCCTCGACTGCCGGTTCAAGGGTGAAAGCGTCACAGGTGGTCACACTATCCATGTCCCAATTGAAGCTGAGCACAATCCGCTCGCTGCATTTCACGGCAGGGTCACCCTCGTTCCACACGGGCGAATAGTCCACCACCACAGGGGGCGTGTCACGCACGCGCTTGAGGTAGAAGTTCTGGTAGGTGGGCTCGTTGGCGTTGACCGTGACTGTTTGGGTCTGGGTGAAATGGCTGGGCTCGCTCACCTCAACGGTGTAGATGCCCGGCGCCACATACTTGAAGAGGTAGATGCCGTTGCGCAGAGTATCGGTCTTGCACCGCTGCACCTCGTTGCCCTGCTCATCCAGCAGGCGCACTGTGGCATCATGGATGGGCATGAGGATATCCTCGCCATAGATGAGGAAGTCCTGGGCACACTCCTGGAGGCGCTTGATGCGGTCATCGCGGATGTTACCCGTCACCACGCCCAGGTCATAGTTATCCAGGCGGCCAAAGTATTTGTCGGCTCCAAGCGAGATGTTCCAGCCCTCCATCCAGCAGTAGTAAAAGCTGAGCAGGCGGTAGGCCTCGGGGATGTAGTCGTGGAAGGAGCCCTCGCTCAGGTTGGCCACGGCGCGGTTGCCACGCAACACACCATAGCCCTGAGTGCCCCACTCGGGACGGAACGACCAGTCGCCCCAGATCTGGTAATTGTTGGTCCACACCGTGTTCTGGCTGGCATACAGGTAGGGCTCAAGGTCGGCGGCTAGCACGTCGGCATTGGCAATCTGTGGCGAGCCCGTGTAGCCGCGGTAGAACACCATGGGGAAATTGCTGCGCGCGCTGGTGCCCGTGGCGTTACTGTGAACCGAGTAGAACACATCGGCACCGCTCTGGTTGCACAGGGCGACGATGGTCGACAGCGCCAGGTCGTCGGCTGTCGTGTTGGTCACGCGCGAGATGCTGGTCTTGTAACCTTTGTTCTGCAAGATTTCTCGCAGGGCAAGGCCCTTGCGCAGGTTAGACTTGGACTCCCATGAGCCCGCGCTGTCGCCCTGGGAGAAGGGATAGATGACCATGTTGCGGTCGTCACTGTCATAGCCGCCGTGCCCCGGGTTGATGTACACATGGGGCTGGGCGCTGGCCACACTCACGGCAAACACCGCCATCAATGCTGCCATCATCACTGATTGTATAAACATCTTTTTCATAGCAGTATAGCGGTATTATTGGTGAATCTTGATTTGCATTTCATACAACAGGCCGTCGATGGTCGTGTAGACGATCTTGCCGCCGCCACAAGTGGGTTGCATGGCCATCGAGGACGGCTTGGTCAACTCGGTCTGGAAGGTGCCGTCGGCCTTGAGCAGCAGGAGCTGTGAGGACGTGAACTGGTGGCCGTCATCCTTGGCGTTTTGAGCCACCAGATAGTCGTTGTCGTACCAGCATGGCATCTCGTAGTTGCCCAGCATGGCGAGCATCTGCCCGCGCAGGTCGATAATCACAATGCCCTTGCCAGCGGCGAAAAACGCCACGCGCTTGCCGTCGGGCGACAACGAGGCCCACAGGTAGCCCGCCCAAGAGTCTACGGGCGAGAACACGCGGTTCTCTCCGCCCACGGTCACATAGACGCGGTTTTCCTCGGTCCACGCGGCACTGCCGATGTCGGCCGATGAGGCATAATTGCGCCCCGGCGCTCTCAGGGCGCCACCACGTGTTGCCGGCACGGCGCGCATCGCGCCATGGAAGGGTTCGGTGAGGCTCACGGCCTGATTGCTCGCGGCATCAAAGCTGTGCCCCGTGCGGTAGATGAGGTGGTCCTCCCCCACCTCTTGGGTAACGAAATAAATCTTGCCGTCACCGCCAAAGCAGGCATCATTGCCGGCAACATAGTCGCGGGTAACGACCGTCGTCACGTTGGCAGTGAAATCATACAGTTTCAGTGCACCGTTCTCGCTCGAGAACAGCAGTCGGTCGCCCGCCGTGTTGAGGACGGGATAGTAGGCCGGTCCTTCCACGCCGTCGAGCAGTCGCTGCAGCGAGGTCACCTCCACCTCCTGGGCCATGGCCGGCAGCAGCATCGCCGCCAGCAGCATGATCATTGTCAATTTCTTCATCCTTCTATTCATTTTTTAAATTAGTTTGCTAAGTATTCCCAGTGTTTATTTCACCTTTTTTTCTTCTTGGGCTTCTGGTCCTTTTTAATCTTCAGATTCTTGTAGGACGTGGCATTGTTCTTCACCTTGACCTTGACGGTGTTGTAGAGGTCCTCATTGCCATAGTACAATTCCAACTTGTACTTGTCCTTGGGCAGGTTGGTGAAAACAAACACGCCGTTATCGCGGTTGTCGAGCGTATAGATGCGTGACAGCACGCCACGGCCATTGTACAGGCGCAGCAACGCTCCGTTGACGGGTTTCAGCTTGTCCTCGCCAAAGAGGCGCTGGTCATCGTCGCGGCGCTGGATGTCCTCCCAGCGGATGGTGCCCGCGAGCACGCCGTTTTTGAACTTGCCCTTGCGCCCGAAATACTCATCAAGGCCCAACGACTGGTTCCATGCCTCCAGCCAGCAATAGTTATCGCTGAGCAAGCGCTCACGCTCGGGCAGATAATCATGGAAGGAGCCTTCGCTCAGGAATCCGGGCAACTTATTGTAGCGCAACACGCCCAGGCCCACCTTGTAGCCCCAGTCATAGAATGACCAGTCACCGCGGTTCTGCTCCTTGCCAGTCCACACGGCCAGCTCGTTGCCCACCAGGTTGCGCATCACGGCCTCGCTGAGTTCCTGGCTACCCTTCACCACAGCATTGCCGTCCCAGCCGCGATACAGGCCCAGCGGGAAGTTCACGCGTTTATCGATGCCGGTGGCGTTGCTGTGAATCGAGAAGAAGACATCGGCGCCACTATTGGCCGCCAGAGCCACGATCTCAAACAGGTCAAGGTCATCCTCGGTATAGTTGGTGGTTCGGGAAATCATTGTCTCGTAGCCCTTGTTCTGGAGGATTTCCTCCAGGGCCAACGCCTTGGTCAGGTTAGAGTTGGACTCATAGTAGTGCAGGGTGTCTTGAGCACCAATGACCCACGTGGGCACGTGGCGGTCATCGCTGTCGTGGCCACCATGACCGGGATTGATGAACACGCGCGGCACATCTTTCTTGTTACCCTGATTGCGCACCTTTTCCACCTTACCCTTACCGCTCTTTGCTGCCTGTAACATCGAGGGCTCAATGTCCAGCTCAAACTGCCTGACTTGGCCGCTATACTGGATGGTATAGACCACCTTGCCATTGCACACCATGGGCTGGACGGCACGCTCCTCGTTGGGCGTGATGGGTTTGCACACGTCACCGTTGACCGAGAGCAGCCAGATGCGAGAACCGCTGATGCGGGTGTTGCCGGCATTGCTCATGGCGATGATAAAGTCGTTGTTATACCAGCAAGGCATCAAGAACTCGCCCAACTCGGCAAGAATCTGCCCATTCAGGTCACACACCAGCAGTCCCCTCGTCGCCGACTCAAACATCACCTTAGTGCCATCGGGCGACAACGAGGCCCACAACAGGCCGTTGCTCGTGCGATCAGGCTGCATCGAGCGCGTGGTGCCGTTAGCGTCAACGATATACAAGGTCGTGCCACGGGTATAGGTAAAAGCCCCCACCTTGCCGCAATTGCGGTACACCTGGCGCTCGCCGTTGATAACCACACCCGTGGCGGCGTGCAATGCCTGCACTTGGCCGTGCTGTGGTTTGAGCACCACCTGGTCCTTGCCCGTGGCGGGGTCATAGCAATGGCCCGCGCGGTAAACCAGCCCGTTTTTCTTGCGCTCCTGGGTGATGTAATACACCTTGCCGTCACCGCCAAAGATCGCGTCAAAGCCGGGATAGCCCACATTAGACACGGTTCTCACGGCACCGCTCGACAGATCTTTCAGCATCAGGCTACAGCCATCGGTGGGTGAATATAGCAACCACTGCCCGTCGGGGCTGATCTGCGGGAAAAAGCCACAACTGTCAACCAGCGTCCTCACGCTGCCCGGCTTCACGCCAGCGGCAGTAGCGCTCAGGGCGAACAGGCACAATATTGCCAACAAGATTTTTTTCATATCGCGATAAATGATTTGGTTAAGATAGGGCAAAGATAACTATTTTTCTCTAAATAATAGATTTCTTGGGATGATAATATGCCCATGAACATAATTCGTTGGCCCGACCCACAAAATACAGGGCCCACAACTTGTTGAATCAAGTCATGGACCCCTATTAATTTAACGTCGCATTGTTTAACTGTGCTACGCACGGGAAAACTTGTGCCGAAGGCCATGAAGTTTACTTCAATGGCTCAGGTGCCGCCAAGTTTCGGGAAATTTTATAAAAATTATTATAAAAATTTTAATTCAAAATTTGTTTTAATTTCCCGCCCGAAGGGCGGTTATAATTCCAGCACATAAATTATGACACAGCCACAAGCGAGAATGAGGCTAACTCACTGAAATATCATGAGATGATATTCATCGAGCGCATCTTGTTTAAGATCAGTTTTTAATCCTGCGGGGCTTCTCGAGAGTGAGTTCCTTGTTGCAGATGTCTTGCATCGATGGTGAGGCAGATTGTGCCACTTGAGCATTCTTCATCATGCCTGACGTGCCATTGAGCAGCATGTCGATCAGCGCGGTCACATCGGCAATGGTCACTTGGCCTTCACCTGTCACGTCGGCATTAGCCAGATTGATGGCACTGGCATCACTGTTCAACAGGTAATCGATCAATGCGGTCACATCGCTAATAGTCACAAATCCGTCATCGTTGACATCGCCAAGCTGGCCCGTGCTGCCGGCATAGGGTCCCCAACCTGTGCCGTCCCAAGCCCAATGATAGACATCCCAATTCTTGGCATTGGCCTGGCTGACCTGGGCTGCAGTGATTACATTCCCCTCAACGGTATCGTCTTCGGGATTATCATCGACAATGGCATAAAGCTCTCCGGGATCATCGGCGCTGCGTGTAGGCAACGCGTTGACGATCCGACCCATCTGGCTGGCATTGAGTTTATTATAGAATAGGGCTAATTGATTCAAATCAGGGCTATTACCCAACTGCAGGCTGGTCAACTGATTGTTCTGAGTACGGAAAATTTGCAAAGCACTACAGCCACTGGCATCAAGACTCGTTAGCTGATTATAATCTAACAAAAGGTACATGAGATCATCATGGTTACCCAGTACCACTTGAGAAATCTGATTGTTGGTGCACATTAAATGGAGTAACGAGGCAAACCTCGAGACATCGATAGTGCCCGCAACCTGGTTGCCACGGATGTCAAGAGAAAGGAAATTGTCAGGACAAGTGCTCAGGTCCACACTTGTCAACAGGTTGTAGCGGCACCAGAGGTAGAGGAGTTTGGAGTTGCGGCTGATGTCCAGTTCGGTCAGTTGATTGTCTTCACACAGTAGATACATGAGCTCTGGGCAAGTGGTGACGTCCAGTTCAGTCAATTGGTTGTACATGCAATCGATATAATTCAGTACAGGACAATTATAAACTTCCAAACGGGTCAGGTCGCAAGAGTAGCATTCTAATTGTTCAAGTGATAGATTATCGTTGGCAACCAGTGCCGTCAACTGGGGTTTATTAATTACCAAGAGTGTGGTGAACAGATTGCCACTGCACCACAGTTCCCCCAGGTCGTTCATATTATCCACATTCAGGCTGGGGAGGCCGCAGTTAGAGCAGTTTAAATAAGTCATGGCCGAACAGTCACTCAAGCCGGTAATGCTGCCAAGGTCAGGGTTGTTCATGCAGTTCAAGTTCACAAGGGAAGTCAGACCCGTCACGTTGAGCGAGGTCAACTGGTTATTATAGCAATAAAAACTTTTGAGGCCAGGACAGAACGTCACGTCAAGTGAAGTGAATGCGCAATAATCGCAGCCAAACCAAGCCAACGCTGTGCAGTCCGTCAGTCCATCGATGGTGGAAAGATTGCTGTTTACTTCACAATGTAATAAGTTCAGACCAGTGCAGCCTGTCACATCAAGCGATGTCAAGGCGCAGTAGGCGCATCTGAGCTCTAACAGCCCCGTGTTACCTCTAACCCTGAGATATTTCAGTTGAGGTTTGTTGCTCACTTCAAGAGTGCCCGTCAACTGGTTGTTACGGGCCCACAGCGTTTGCAGGTTGTTCATGTTGTTCACGCCGGGCAGTTCGGTGATGGCACAGTCCTCACAGTCCAGATAGGTCAATGCGATACAACCAGCCAGGCCAGTGATGGCAGTTAGATTAGAATTATAATAACACTTCAGCGTTTTTAACGCCGAGCAGCCCGAAACTACGAGCGTGGTCAAGTCACAGCTATAGCACAAGAGCTCTGTCAGCCGTGTATTACCCGTGACCCTGAGGTAAGACAGATTGTGGTGACTAGAGACATCGAGTGACGTTAGCTGATTGTAGCGTGCATAAAGCTTTTCCAAGTTCGTCATGCCTGAGACAGCGCTCAAGTCGGTGATGGCGCAGTCCTCACAGTCCAGATAGGTGATTGCCGTACAGGAGGCCAACCCATAGATAGTGGTTAGATTAGCATTCTCATAGCACCTCAAACTGGCCAAGGCAGTACAATTGGAGATATCAAAACTGGTGATTGCGTTGCGGTAGCAGGTGAGCGACGTCAGGTTAGGATTGTTTGATATCCACAACGTCCTCAAGGCACTATGGTTTGTAACCGAGAAAAGAGAAATCTGGTTGTTCTGGAGATACAATTCCTGCAGAACAGTGTTATTATCCACGTTGATTGACGTCAACTTGTTGTATCCCAAATTGAGGTAAATCAGCTTGGTGTTGGCGCTCACGTCAATCGTGGTCAGATTATTCGAGTAGAGATCCAATCTTTTCAATTGGGTAAAATACTGCACACCCGTCATGTCGGAAATGCCCTTGTAAGCCAGATTCAACGTGTCACGGGCATTGAGCTGCGCCGTGGTGATGGTGCCGCTGGGATACTGGCCCATGAGGTAGGAGCGGAAGATCGCGTCAGGGAAGTTGGTGGCGTTGATGGCCACATCGGCACGGGCTGCCAGCGATACCAGCAGCACAGCCAGTGAAAAGAGTAATAATTTCTTCATAGTCGTAATTTTTATGTGTTAATATAAGTTTAATTTTTCAGGTTATGGCGCAAATATAATACCCTACCACCAGATTCAATAAAAATCAAGGGAGGCCCTATGGTGCACCACAGAGCCTTCCCCTCTACATGAAACAAATCTTCTTCTGCTTTGGTTATGTTAAAATGATATCAGAAGTTGCGTATTTTTTTAAGTGTCAGGTGCTAGCAATCAGGTGAGCAGATGCCACCTAAAACCTAAAACCTTTACTGGATTGCGGCGAACATGGCGCCAATGGCGTCAACCGCTCCGTTGATATGAGCATAGATGCAGCTGATCAAGCCAATGAAGATCACACCCAGCACACACAGGATCATACCCGTGCGCTCGGTCCAGTGGCTCTTGATGGTGGGAATCACGCAGTCATCTTGACGCAGGAACATGGCCTTAACCACCAGCAGGTAGTAGTACAACGAGATGATGGTGTTGACCAATGCGATAAGTACCAACGCGTAGATGGCTACCGAGCCCTGATGGCAAGCGCCCACAAAGATGAAGAACTTGCTGAAGAAGCCTGCAAACGGAGGAATACCACCGAGCGAGAACATCGCCAGCATCATCGTGAAGGCAAGCCAGGGATTGGTCTTGAACAGGCCGTTGTAGTCGTCCATGGTCACTCGACCGGTCTGACGCTCGATGGCTGCAATCACGCCAAAGGCGGCAAGGTTGCTGAAGATGTAAACCAGCACGTAGTAAATCATCGAGGACATGCCCATCACGTTGACGGCAATCACACCGAGCATGATGTAACCAGCCTGGGAAATCGACGAGAACGCCAGGAAGCGCTTCAGGTTGCGCTGACGGATGGCGAACAGGTTACCCAAAGTGATGGTGAGCACGATTACGGCATAGAGCATCCACTCCCACACCTGGCTGTAAGCAGAACCGAAGACCTGCACCAGAATCACCAGGAACGAGAAGGCGGCAGCACCCTTGCTGATGACCGACAGGTAGCTGGTCACAGCCGTGGGTGAGCCCTGGTAAACGTCGGCAGTCCACAAGTGGAAGGGCACCAGCGAGAGCTTGAAGCCCACACCTGCGATGACAAACGCCAAGGCGGCAATGAGCAGCACCGAGCGGTTGCCGATGAGCGCCATTGCGATATTCTTGAAGTAGAGCGAACCGCTCATGCCATAGACAAACGAGATGCCCAGCAGGAAGATCGCCGACGAGAAGATGGCAGTAAAGATATACTTGGCCGCGGCCTCGTGGGACTCATAGTGGCGCTTCTCGAAGGCTGCCAGCGCGGCGATGGGCAACGAAGCAGTCTCCAGACCGATGACGAACAGCAGGAAGTGACGTGCCGAAATCATGAGGAACATGCCGAACAGCGTCAACAGCGTCAACTCGTAGAACTCGCCGCGGCGAACGCTCACAAAGTCGCTATTGGTCCACTTAACGGCCTGCAGGAGAACCAGCAGCACACCCACATTGAGGATGTTTTTCATCACCCAAGTGGGAGCGTTGGACTCAAACATGCCACCAAAAGCCTCACCAACAGCAGCGGGACAGCAGAAACAGTATATCGTGTAGAGCGCCATCATGATGACCGTGAACACGGGCATGTAACGCTGAGTGCGCTCAGGCATGAAAGTGTCATAGATGAAAACAAGCAGGAAAACAAGCAACAGGCCAATTTCCTGAGGCATCAATAAGAATTGTGAATAATCCATCATATCTATCTTATGCAATTTTTATCAGGTTAAACACTTTCATCACAAGGGCAGCGCAGCCTGCAACGCCTTAACGACGGGGTCAAAGCTGCTGCTGATAATGTTAATGAAGAAATTGGGGAAGCAACCGATAGCAGCCACAGCAAGAATCAGCGTGGCTGTTGACAGTCGTTCCTCCCAGCTGGCATCGGTCAACGTGCGGTGATGCTCGTCCTGCACCTCGCCAAAGAGCAACTTGGCAACAACGCGCAGGATGTAAACCGCCGTCACGACAATCGATGTGGTCGCCATGATGGTGAGCACGCGGTGGAAAGTGTCGGTGTGCTGGAACGAGCCGAAGAAGATGGTCATCTCGGCAGCGAAACCGCTCAGACCCGGCAGACCAAGCGATGCCAAACCGGCAATCACATAGCCCACGCCCAGATAAGGCATGATGTGCATCATACCGCCCATGTCACGGATGTCACGCGTGTGAGTGCGACCGTAGATCATACCAATGAGGGCAAAGAACAGGGCCGTCATCAAACCGTGGGAGAGCATCTGCAACACAGCACCAGTCATCGCCGTGGTGTTGAACATGAGGATGGCAAACAGTACCATACCGCAGTGGCTCACACTCGAGTAAGCGTTGATGTACTTCAGGTCGGTCTGCACACATGCGCTCAACGCACCATAGACGATGCTGACACCCGTCAACAACAGGAAAATCCATGCCAGCTCGTTGGCGGCAAACGGCATCAGGTAGATGGCGATGCGGAAACAGCCGTAACCTCCCAGCTTCATCAGTACACCCGCATGGAGCATCGACACCGCCGTGGGCGCCGAGGCATGACCATCGGGAGACCATGTGTGGAACGGGAACATGGCACCCAGCACGCCAAAGCCGACAAACGTCAACGGGAACAGAACATACTGCCAACCGTGCGGGATGGCGTCGTTATGGGCGATATCCAGGATGTTCATCGTCAAGGGCTGACCCTCGGGAGCCGAGTGGAAGTAGATACCAATCAGGCCGAGCATCAGGAAGGCCGAGCCACCCATCAGCATCAGGGTCAGTTTCATGGCGCTGTAGTTCTTGTTGCCGCTACCCCACACACCAATCAACAGGTACATGGGAATCAGTGCGACCTCATAGAACATGAACATCGTGAACAGGTCGATCGAGATAAAGAAGCCAAACACACCCGTGGACAACAGGAAGAACCACATGAAGAACTGCTTGGGCAGCGGGTTCATCTTCCACGAGGCAAAGACGCCAGCAAACACGATGAAGGCCGATAGCAGGATCATCACCACGCTCACGCCATCAACACCGAGTGCCAGATGGACATTGAACGGGGCATACCACATCACGTCGCTGCGCAATATCATTTCACTGGTGTCACCAGCGCCGCGCGCTTGCAGGAAGATGCTCACCAGCCAAACGGCAAGCACCATGAGGGCGCTAGCGCCCACCACAGCAACGGTCCTAATGGCCTTGATGCCGCGATTGCTGCACAGGGCCAGGCCTCCAAGCGTCAGCAGAGGCACGATCACAAAGTAAATCAGTATATTATTGAAAATTTCCATTGTATATCCTTTCTATTTTGTCTAGACCGTTGATTTTTAGAAGATGACACATATCATGGTGATGAAGGCGAGCAACAGAGCACCGATCATGTAGATGAACACATAACCCTGGATGCTACCCGACTGCAGGCGGCGGATGCCGAACGAGAGCGAGTTGGTCGCATCGGCCAGCAGGTTGAAGAAGCCGTCGATGATGTGGCGGTCAAACCATGCGATGGGCACACAGATGGCCTGGAAAATCACCTTGTGGGTGATGAACTGGTAGAGCTCGTCCATGTAGAAGCGCTTGTAACTTGCGGTCCACAGGCCGCGCATCGCGTTGGCCATGCGCTCGGGCAGCGGGTTCTCCTTGCGGTACATGATAGTAGCCAGGCCAATACCCACCAGAGCCACACCAATGCTGGAACCGGCAACCGTCCAGTCGATAGAGGTGTGAAGCGCGTGACCGTCCCAGGTCACCAGGTCGTGGAAGGGAACGAAACCCGCAACACACGAAACGGCGGCAAGGATAATCAGCGGCAGCGTCATCGTCCAGGGCTGATCCTTGGGCGCGTGATGCTCATCGTGTACCTCATGTTTCTTCCAGAAGAAGATGAGGTAATAGATGCGGAACATGTAGAAGGCGGTCATGCAAGCCACCATCGACATCCACAGACCCCAACCGAGTCCGCGGTGATAGGCAGCCACGAGGATCTCGTCCTTACTGAAGAAGCCGGCAAACGGGGGAATGCCCGCGATGGCCAAGCAGCCGATAAGGAAGCAGATGCTCGTGATGGGCATGAACTTGTGCAGGCCATGCATCTTGTCGTTCTCATTGCTGTGGACGGCATGGATAATGGCACCAGCGCACAGGAAGAGCAACGCCTTGAACATAGCGTGGGTGAACAGGTGGAACATCGACGCCATGTAACCCAAGCCGTAACCCTCGTGAATCTCGATGAGCGAGTTGTTGTTCGACGACACGGCCAGCGAGGTCATCATGAAGGCGATCTGCGAGATGGTCGAGAAGGCCAGCGCACGCTTGATGTCGCTCTGGGTGCAGGCGATGGCCGCAGCATAGAATGCCGTGAAGGCACCAACGACCAAGATGATATTCATCGCACCCTGCACGAGCACATACAGCGGGAACAACCTTGCCACCAGGAACACACCGGCGACAACCATGGTCGCAGCGTGAATCAGCGCCGACACGGGAGTGGGACCCTCCATAGCATCGGGCAGCCAGATGTGCAACGGGTACATCGCACTCTTACCGGCACCGCCAATGAAGATGAAGGTCAATGCCCATGCCATGACCGAGCAGCCCAAGAAGGTGGCTCCACCGGCAGTGCTGATAGCGCTCTGGGCCGTCTCAAGACTACCCGACATCGTGGGACCGAACACGAGCTGGTCAAAGTCGAAGGTCTTGGTATAGAAGCTCAGGATCATGATACCCAGCAGGAAGAACAGGTCAGCCAATCGGGTCACGATAAACGCCTTCTTGTTGGCATGGTTAGCCGCGGGAGTCGAGTAATAGAAACCAATGAGCAGGTAGGATGACAGACCCACCATCTCAAAGAAGATGAAAATCTGGAAAATGTTGGTGGCAACCACCAGACCCAGCATCGAGAACGTGAACAACGCCAGGAAGGCATAGTAACGCTGGAATCCCTTCTCGGCGTTGCCATCGTGGTCGCTCATGTAGCCCAAGCTGTAAAGGTGTACCATCAACGATACCGTGGTGATGACCACAAGCATCATCGCTGCGATGGGGTCAACCAGGACACCCATGCGCACCACCAGCGTATCGGTAAACGACAACCAGGCGGGATTGGCAACAACGACAGCCTGACGCACCCCGTCAACGAGTTGGCCCTCACCGCTCCCAAAGAAGTAGGTCAGCGCCACGCCATAGGCCAGGATGGTGTCGACGAGCATCGCCAGCACACCAATCACACCAGTGATTTTTCTACCCATTTTCACCCCGACGAGTCCCAGGAACAGGAACATGAACAGGGGCAATGCTACAACTACTATTGCTAAATTCAGTGGCATAATCGTTAGAATTTCAGTTTAGTGATGTCGTTGATGTCCACCTTCTTGGCAATGCGGAACACATTGATGATGATGGCCAGGGCAAGCGCCGTCTCGGCTGCCGCGATAGCAATCGCAAACAACGAGAAGAACATGCCGTCCATCTGTCCCGGGAACAAGTAGCGGTTAAACACAACAAAGTTGATATCGACCGAGTTCAGCATCAACTCCAGCGAGATCATGATGGCAATCATGTTCTTGCGGGTGATGAAACCATAAACGCCACAGCCAAACATGATGAGGCTGGGGATGAGATACATAAATAATGTCAAATCCATAACTTCTCCATGTTTTAGCGGCGACGGGCGATAACCACACCTCCGATGATACAAGCCAATAACAACACGCTGATGGCCTCAAAAGGCAACAGATAGCCAAACTTGTCGGTACTCAACAAGAACTGGCCAATCTTTTCCATATTGATGTCCACCCCGCTGCTGAGCAACTTGCCGGCAAAGCCTGCATAGTTGTACAGGCCGAAGCCACACAGCGCCACACCACACAGTGCTGCCACCAATCCCATGATGCGCCGGTGAGACGCTAAGGCCTCGGCGCTTTTACCGGGTTGCTGGGTGAGCATGATGGCAAAGACAAACAGCACCAAGATGCCACCTGCATAGACGGCGATCTGCACTGCTCCCAGGAACTGGTAGTCCATCTGGAAGTAAATGATGGCTGTGGCAAACAGCACAAACAGCAGATAGGTTGCTGAGCGCAAAATCTTGCGCGTGGTAACCGTCAACACCGAGAAGACGATGATGGCGATCGCAACGATAAAATACAAAATGATGTTACCTACTGATTCCATTATTCTTTATTTTCTTCAGGTTCTTGTTTCTTCTCGACCGGTGCAGGCTTCTCGGCCGGGGCAGCGGGCTTTGCGGCCGGAGCAGCGGGCTTTGCGGCCGGAGCTGGAGCAGGAGCAGGCTCATCCTTCTCGGGCAAGTAGTTAAGCTGCTTGTTGAGCTTCTCGCGGGTGAACACCGCCTGCTCAAAGTCATTGCTGAACTTGATGGCATTGGTGGGACATACCTGTACACACAGCCCACAGAAGGTGCAACTGCCCAAGTCATACATGTACTTGTCCAGTTTCATTTTCTTCTTGCCATTGGGCAGGTCCACCATGCGCGTGTCGATGTGAATGGTCTGGTTAGGGCAGTTGCGCTCGCAGCTACGGCATGCGATGCACTTGTGGTAACCGTTCTCATCATAGATGAGCTCCAGCGTAGCCCTGAATCTCTCGGGTATCTTGAGGGTCGCTCGGTTCTCGGGATATTGCTCGGTCACCTTGGGGGTCACCAGCTCCACGCCGGTCACCTCCATGCCCTTGATCAGGCTGTAAAAGCCTTTGAAGATTGAGACGAAATACTCCTTAATATTCATAATAAACTTATTATCTTATAATCTTTACAATTTTGCGTTAGCGTTCCACCTGTCCGCCCAGGATATCGAGCAGCTCGGTGGTGATGCCCTGTTGACGCAGTTTGTTGTACTCCAGCTGCAACTCGTCGAGCAATTCCTTGGCATTGTCGCTCGCTGCCTGCATCGCCATCACGCGCGCGCTCTGCTCGCTGGCCGCGCTCTGGATGAACACGTCCTGTAACATCGACTTGATGTGCAGGGGCAGCACGGTGTTGAAGATGGTGTTGGCATCAGGTTCAAACAAGCAGGGGCTGTTGGCTGCACGAGGGTCAACATTCTCGGCCAGGCCTTGATAGCTCACTGGCAGCAACTGCTCGCGGGTAAACACCTGCTTACCTGTGGAGATGAAATGCATGTACAGCATCTCCACGCGGTCAAAGGTGTGCTCCAGGAAGCGCGTCTTCATCAGGTCGGTGAAGGCATACAGCTCCTCGCTGCCGCTGCGGGTATTGAGGGCTACACGCTCCATCTGGATATCCTTGCCAGCAATCTTCTGGACAGCCTTGGTCATCTTCTTGCCCACGGGAACCACAGTGATTCCCACTTGCTGTCCAAACTGCTTACGCACCTCCTTGATGCTCACCAGCAACTGCTTGAAAATATTGACATTGAAGCCGCCACACAAACCGTCGTCGCTACCAAACACGACCAGTGCCACACGTTGCACATCGCGCGTGGCGATGAGCGGCGAGTCAAACTGCTGGTCGGTCACCAGCAGGTGGCTGATGACGTGCTGCACCATCATGCGGTAGGGCGACAGGCGTTGTAACTGCCCGGTAGCCTTGCGCATCTTGGACGAGCTGATCATCTTCATGGCGCTCGTCGTCTTCTGCGTCGAGGCGACCGATCCTATTCGTGTCTTGAGTTCTCTAAGTGTTGACATCTTGCTAACCTATCTTGCTGGTTTAGTTGGCAGGAGCCTGAGTGTACTTGGCGGCTATCTCGGCAGCGGCATTCTTGAGCTTGGACATGACGTCGTCGTCAATCTTGCCTGAGCGCAACACGTCGAGCACGTCGGCCTGGTGCTTGCCGCGCAGGTAGTTGATAAACAGTTTCTCAAACTCAGCGACCTTATCCAGAGGCACATCGCGCAACAGGCCGTTCACACCACAATAGATGATAGCCACCTGTTCCTCGACCTGCATGGGCGTGTACTGGGGCTGCACGAGCAGGCGCTCGTTTTTGCGGCCAGTGTCGATGGTGCGCGCCGTCACAGGGTCGATGTCACCACCAAACTTGGTAAAGGCCTCCAGCTCACGGTATTGTGCCTGAGCGATCTTGAGGGTACCAGCCACTTTCTTCATGCACTTGATCTGGGCGTTACCACCCACACGCGATACCGAGATACCCACGTTAACGGCGGGACGGATACCCGAGTTGAACAGTGCCGTCTCGAGGTAGATCTGACCGTCGGTGATAGAAATCACATTGGTGGGGATATAGGCGCTCACGTCGCCGGCCTGGGTCTCGATGATGGGCAGTGCCGTCAACGAGCCACCACCCTTGACGATGGGCTTGAGGGGCGCGGGCAGGTCGTTCATCACGCTGGCCACGTCCTGATTCTCGTTAATCTTAGCCGCACGCTCGAGCAGACGGCTGTGCAGGTAGAAGATGTCGCCGGGATAAGCCTCGCGGCCCGAGGGGCGCTTGAGGATCAGCGAGATCTCACGATAGGCCACAGCATGCTTGGACAAGTCATCATAGATGACCAGCGCGTCACGGCCGGTGTCACGGAAGTACTCACCGATGGCGGCGCCGGCAAAGGGGGCGTAGTAGCGCATCGAGGCCGAGTCGGCAGCGGTTGCTGCAACGACGATGGTATAGGGCAAAGCGCCCTGCTCATCGAGCTTATTGACCAATGCGGCAACGGTCGACGCCTTTTGGCCAATGGCCACATAGATGCAGTAAACCGGCTTGCCAGCCTCATAATTTGCCCTCTGGTTAATGATGGTATCCACGGCAATGGCCGTCTTACCGATCTGGCGGTCACCAATGATGAGCTCACGCTGGCCACGGCCGATGGGGATCATCGAGTCGATGGCCTTGAGACCCGTTTGCAGCGGCTGGTTCACCGGCTGGCGGAAGATAACGCCAGGAGCCTTGCGCTCCAGCGGCAGACGCAGTTTTTTGCCCTCGATGGGTCCCTTGCCGTCAACGGGCTTGGCCAGCACGTTGATTACACGGCCCAAGAGTCCCTCGCCCACCTCGATGGAGGCGATCTCGCCGGTGCGGCGCACCTTCATGTTCTCGGTCACGGTGTCCACCTCGTCGAGCAGAATGATACCCACGTCGCTCTCCTCCAGGTTCATGGCCACGCCGGTCACGCCATTCTCGAACTGCACCAGCTCGTTGGCCTCAACGTTGTGCAAGCCATAGGCATGAGCCACGCCGTCACCCACCTCCAGGACGGTACCTTCTTCCTCAAAGGCGACCTGCCTCTTGGCGATGTCCTCGACGAGCTGTTGCTTCAATATATCAGATATTTCACTGGGATTAATCATCTCTTATAATCTGGTTTTCAGTTTTTCTTTTGCAGTTGTAACCGCAATTCGTTCAACTCTCTCTTTACCGACGCGTCAAGCACCAAGCCGCTGATTTCAACAGTGAAACCGCCTATCAGTTCGGGGTCTATCTTCTGCTCAATCTCGAGCGTCATCGCCCCCAGGCGCCTCTTGACGATGTCGGTAATGGCATTGACCTCGGCCTCAGGCATCGGGGCTGCCGTGGTGATAACCACATGGGCAATCTCGTGGGCCTCGCGGTAGAGATCGACAAAGGCGAGGGAAATCTTCTGCAGATACTCGGCGCGGTTGTTGCGCACACACAGCAGCAGGAACTTGTCCAGCGAGCTGCCGGGCTTGCCGCCCACGAGCTTGAGCATAAAGGCCCCCTTGGCCTCGTCAGAGATTTCGGGGTTGAGCACCGCGCGCTTGAGTTCGTCGATAGCGGTGTAGCGGAAGCTGAGCTTCTTCAAGAGCTCATAGATTTCCTGCGCGTCACCGTTCTCGACGGCGTACTTGTACAGCGCTTTGGCATATCGGCGTGGAATCAGTCCGTCACTCATATCGCGTTAGTTTTTAGTCTCAACCTCGCTCAGATATTGGTCAACCAGTGCACGCTGGGCATCATCGCTGGCGATATTCTTGCGAATCACCTTTTCGGCGATTTGCAGAGCCAGGTCACCCACCTCGGTGCGCAGTTGCTTCTCGGCCTCCTTGCGTGCCTGCTCGAGGGATACTTGAGCGGCTTGGCTCACCTTATTGGCCTCGTCGGCAGCTTCGCCTCGGGCTTTCTCAATGAGCTCGTTGCGCATCTTGGATGCCTCGCGCAGGATATCAGCTTGTTGGTTGCGCGCCTCAGCAATCAGTTTGTCGGCCTCGGCTTTGGCATTGTCCAGATGCGACTTGGCCTCCTGAGCATAGGCCACACCCTTGTCAATCAGGTCGGCACGTTCTTCCATCGACTTGATGATGAAGGGCCAAGCCCACTTGGCAAGGATGAAGTACAGGCACACAAATGCCAGGAACATCCAGAACACCAAGCCGAATTCAGGCGTGAAAAGTTCCATCTGAGCCTTGAATAATTACATGATAATAGCAAGCACACACACGATCAGGGCAAGGAAAGCAACACCCTCGATCAGCGCGGCGATAACAATCATGTTGCTACGGATATCGCCAGTAGATTCGGGCTGGCGGGCGATTGCCTCCATGGCACTGCCACCAATCCTACCAATACCGATACCAGCTGCGATAGCTGCGATACCTGCTCCAATAGCTGCGCCAAGGTTGGCCATAGCTTCTAATAAAATCATTCCTAACATAGTACTAAAGTTTTTTGTTGTTAATATTTTTTATTTGTTGTAATTCTAGTTTTTTTAGGCCTCCTTGTGATGAGGTTCCACGAGGGCCATCGAGATGAAGATGGTGCTCAGGATAGTAAACACATAGGCCTGGATAAAGCTCACCAGCACATCAAGCAAGAGCATGAACAGCGTGAAGGCCACCGAGAAGACGCTCGTGCCAACGCCCACACCCACACCGAAGAGGTTGGTGAAAATAAAGATGAGCAACACCAACACGAGGACTACCATGTGGCCACTCATCATGTTGGCAAACAGACGGACCATCAGGGCAAGCGGCTTGGTGAACATGCCCAGCACCTCGATGAGCTGCATCATGGGCACGGGACACTTGAGCGCCATGGGCACCTCGGGCCAGAAGATTTCCTTCCAGTACTCGCGCGTGCCGCTGAAGGTGGTAATCAGGAAGGTCAACACGGCCAGCACCAGCGTCACAGCGATGTTGCCGGTCAAGTTAGCACCGCCAGGGAAGATGACAATCAGTCCCAGCAGGTTCATCGTCAAGATGAAGAAGAAGGCGGTGAGCAGGTAGGGCGCATACTTGGGCGCATGCTTGCCCAGGATGGGGCGGATGGTGTCGCCATAGACGAAGTCCACCACCAGTTCCAAGAAGCCTTTGCCCCCTCGAGGCGCCTTCATGCCGTTGCGGACATACCAGCGCTTGAGGGCCATCACCATCCCTATCACGAGCAATGCGGCAATGAAGATGCCTGCCACATTCTTGGTGATCGAGAAGTCCCAGGGGCGCACCTCCGAGCCGTCGTCCATGACTTGCACGACCTTGCCGTGATGCTCCTCGCTCGTCGAGATCTTGAAGCCGTCATAGGTCTCGCCGCCAGTGATGCGGTTGCTCATGAAGCAGTGCAAGCCGTCCTGCCCCCACACGATGATGGGCAACGGGATGCGCACGCTGTGATTGAATGGTACCTCCCAGCCGTAGGCATCACCCAAGTGCTCAAAGATGGTCTCCTTGGGGTTGAGCTCGCTGGTGTGGCCATGAGCGCGGTGCTGGGCCGAGCTGTAATAGCCCCATCCCATCAACGCGACAATCACTAGCGCGACAATAGCGGTTATGATCTTGCTTTTCATAGATTCACTGTCAATACAAGCACACCGACACCACATTATCCTTGACATCGGCCACACCACCGTGGATGTCTCGCTCCACGGTCTGGCCATCGGCCACATAGCTCATGCGTCCCGCCGTGAGGGCAGCGATGAGTGCGGCATGGTTTTTCAGCACCTGGAAGCTACCCATGACGCCGGGCAGGGTCACCTGCTCGACAGTGCCTTCAAACTCGATTTGTTCAGCCGATATGATTTTCAGTGTCATGTTATATATAAATAATGTATTTCTCTACTTTAGTTCTGTTCGAGCAGCTTCTTGCCCTTGGCGATGGCCTCGTCGATGGTGCCGACGCTCAAGAAAGCCTGCTCAGGCAGGTCGTCAACCTCGCCGTCGAGAATCATCTTGAAGCCGCGGATGGTCTCGGCCAGCGGTACCATCACACCGGGCAGACCGGTGAACTGCTCGGCTACAAAGAAGGGCTGCGACAGGAAGCGCTGGGCGCGGCGGGCGCGCGATACCACCAGCTTGTCCTCGTCGCTCAACTCCTCGACACCCAGGATGGCGATGATATCCTGCAGCTCATTGTACTTCTGCAGCAGGTGGATGACGCGCTGGGCGACATCGTAGTGTTCCTCGCCGATGATGTTCGGGTCCATGATGCGCGATGTTGATGCCAGGGGATCCACAGCGGGATAGATACCCAGCTCAGCGATCTTACGGCTCAACACACAGGTAGCATCCAGGAAGTTGAAGGTGGTTGCGGGAGCGGGGTCAGTCAAGTCGTCGGCAGGCACATACACGGCCTGTACCGAGGTGATTGAGCCCGTCTTGGTCGAGGTGATGCGCTCTTGCAGCTTACCCATCTCACTAGCCAGCGTGGGCTGATAACCTACAGCCGAGGGCATACGGCCCAACAGTGCCGATACCTCACTACCGGCCTGGGTGAAACGGAAGATGTTGTCCATGAACAGCAGGATGTCCTTACCGCCACCGTCCTGGTCACGGAACTGCTCAGCCACAGTCAGACCTGACAAGGCCACGCGCAGACGGGCACCGGGAGGCTCGTTCATCTGACCGAACACCAGGGTAGCTTGGCTACTGGCCACAGCCTTCATGTCAACGTCCTTAAGGTTCCACTCGCCCTTGTCCATACCCTGCTTGAACTTCTCACCATAGTTGATAACGCCGCTCTCGATCATCTCGCGCAGCAGGTCGTTACCCTCACGGGTGCGCTCACCCACACCAGTGAACACCGAGAAGCCGTTGTGACCATGGGCAATGTTGTGGATAAGCTCCATGATCAACACGGTCTTGCCTACACCAGCGCCACCAAACAGACCGATCTTACCACCCTTGCTGAAGGGCTCGATCAGGTCGATGACCTTGATACCGGTATAGAGAATCTCCTGTGAAATAGACAGGTCACTGAACGGGGGAGCCGGCTGGTGGATGGCACGGCGAGCACCCTCCTGCAACGGCTGCAGGTGGTCGATGCTCTGACCAATCACGTTCAACAGGCGGCCCTTGATCTGATCACCCGTGGGAACCGAGATGGGACGGCCCTTAGACAAGACGCGGGCGCCGCGCTTGAGGCCGTCGGTGCTGTCCATGGCGACGCAGCGCACGGTATTTTCACCCACGTGCTGCTCCACCTCCAGAATAAGTTCACTGCCATCGGGACGCTCGACTGCGAGCGCGGTGTAGATGGGGGGACGCGTAGCGCCCTCGCTCTCAAACGCGATATCGACAACGGGCCCGATAACTTGGGTTATTTTACCATAATTTTCAGCCATAATGCGATGATTGACTTTTTATTGTTGTATTATTGTTGTTAGCTACTAAAATCAAGCGCCAAAGTACCAGCCCTGGGTAACGATAATGGCCATCACCACCAGGTTCACCAGGCCGATGGGCATCAGGTAACGCCACTCCAGCGCAAGCATCTGGTCGATGCGCACGCGCGGGAACGACCAGCGGATCCACATGAAGATAAAGGTCATGAAGAAGGCCTTGCCCAGGAACCATACCACGCTGGGAATATAGTCCATCACGGTGTTGAAGCCTTCCCAACCGGGGATATGCAAGGGCATCCAGCCGCCCAGGAAGAGCAGCGCGGCGATACCCGACACAATAAACAGGTTGAGGTACTCGGCCAGATAGAAGAAGCCGAAGTGGATACCCGAGTACTCGGTGTGGTAACCGGCCGTCAACTCGTGCTCGGCCTCGGGGAGGTCAAACGGGCCACGGTTGTTCTCGGCATTGGCGGCGATGATATAAATAATGAACGCGAGTATCGCGGGCAGGTGGCCCTTGAACAGGAACCAGCCGTCAGCCTGAGCCTCGACAATGCCCGTGATGGACATGGTGCCTGCCAGACACACAATCGTCAGGATGGAGATGCCGCAGCTCAACTCGTAGCTGATCATCTGGGCACCACTACGCATAGCGCCTATCAGGGTGTACTTGCTGTTACTTGCCCAACCGGCGAGCAGGATGCCCAACACACCGATCGACGACACGGCAACGACAAAGAACACGCCGATGTTCATGTCAACAATCTGCAGACCCTTACCCCACGGCAGGCAGGCAAAAGTGAGCATCGAAGCGATGAGCACCAGATAGGGAGCCAGCTTGAACAAGAACTTGTCGGTGTGCCACAGGGTGATCAACTCCTTTTGCAGAATCTTGATCACGTCGGCAAACACCTGGAGCAAGCCCCACTTACCCACACGCATCGGGCCCAGACGGCACTGAATCCAACCACACACCTTGCGCTCGTAGAAGATGTAGAACATGGCGATGAGCGAGTAAGCCACCAGCAGACCCACAGCCACCAGCACACACTCGACGGTGGTGGTGAGCCATGCGGGCATGAAACGCATCAAGAACTCATGAATCCAATTTGTGACTATTCCAAAGTCAAACATATCTTTATTCTTTTGAGGTTATGTTCGTTCTAAATTAACTCGTTGATTATCGGTCGATGTCAGGGATGACGAAATCGAGCGATGCGGTGATGGTGATCAAGTCGGCGATCAGGTTGTCACGGCAAGTGAGGTCAACCACGCCGATGAGGTTGAAGCACGGCGACTGGAAATGAACGCGCACGGGTTTGGTGTTGCCATCGCTCTCGATGTAAACGCCAAAGGCGCCGCGGCTGGCTTCTACCTGCTGGTACCAGTGACCGACGGGCAGTTTCATCATCTTGGGCACCTTGGGAGCAATGTACTCGCCCTGGATGCCCTCGGCCTCGAGCTTGTCACAAGCCTGGCGCAGGATCTTGATGCACTGCTCCATCTCCTTCATGCGCACCATGTAGCGATCCATCGAGTCGCCATTCTGGTAAATCACCTCATCAAAGTCAAACTCGTTGTACAACGAGTAAGGATGGGTCTTGCGCACGTCGCAGTGCACACCGCTGGCACGGCCAGACGGGCCAGTGATGGCGTAATCGATGGCATCCTGCTTGCTCAGGGTGCCCACGCCAGTCATGCGGTTCACAGCGATGACGTTGCCAGTGAATAGCTTGTGGTATTCCTTGAGGTTCTTCTCAATCACGTCACAGGCGTGACGCACGTCCTTGATGAAGTCCTCATGCACATCGGCAACCACGCCGCCGATGGTGCTGTAACTCATCGACATGCGGGCGCCGCAGGTGCGGTCAAAGATATCGTAAATCAACTCGCGGTCGCGGAAACCATAGAAGAATGCCGTGGTGGCGCCCTGGTCCATGGTCAAGCAACCGTAACTCAACAGGTGAGACGAGAGACGCATCAGCTCGTCCATCATCAAGCGGATGAGCTCGGCACGGCGGGGCACCTCCAACCCGAGGGCTTTCTCGACACACAGGCACATGCAGTGGCGGTTGATGTGGGCAGCCATGTAGTCCATGCGCTCGGTGTAGAGCAGCATCTGGGGATAGGTGAGGTCTTCACACATCTTCTCGATACCGCGATGGATATAACCGCTCACGACATCAATCTTCTTGACCACCTCGCCATCCAGGCTGGCACGGTAGCGCATCACACCATGGGTTGAGGGGTGCTGCGGACCCACGTTGACGACATACTCATCGTCCTCAAACACCTTGCCGTCCACCTTCTTCACCTTGCCGTTCTTGTCCTCGACCCAACGGCAGGTATAGTCCTCATTAGTCTCATCCTCGAGACGCAGGGGGTTGGTAGCGGGATCATAATCCTTGCGCAGGGGGTAGCCCACCCAATCGTTGCGCAGGAACATGCGGCGCATGTCGGGGTGACCGATAAACACGATGCCAAAGAAGTCATACACCTCGCGCTCCTGGAAGTTGGCCACGGGCCACACGTCCACTACCGAGTGCAGGCGGGGCTGCTCACGGTCGGGGGCGGTCACCTTGACGTGAATAACCTCCTGGGTGTCGGTGTTGGTTAAGTAATAAACACATCCACGGGCATCGGGCCACTCCATGCCCACCACAGCGGTGAGGTAGTCAAAGTGCAACTGGGTCTTGAGGGCGCGCGCCAAATCGTGCCACTGAGCGTCGGCCACGGTCACCAGCAGGAACTCGCCTGTGGTATCGATTTGGGCCTGGGGGCACAACTGGGTGATTTTGTCTTGTATCTCTGCCATATTTAATGGATTTTTATCTGATTTAGTCTCTAGTCATTAGTCGCTAGTCACTAGTCTTTAGTTTCTAGTACTTAGTTGACGTTAGGTTTATTTCGTTTCCTCCTTCACATACTTGAGGTCCGACATTTTCTCCTTGCGGTTCACGCCGCCAAAGTACTTCTGCACCTTGATCTTGCGCTGCAACTGCATCAGGGCATAGAAGAAGGCCTCGGGACGGGGCGGACAGCCAGGCAGGTAAACGTCAACGGGGATGATCTCGTCAACACCCTTGACCACACAGTAGCTGTTCTTGAACGGGCCTCCGCTAACGGTGCATGAGCCACAGGCAATGACATACTTGGGCTCGGCCATCTGCTCATACAGGCGCTTCAACGCGGGAGCCATGCGGTAGTTGATGGTTCCCTGGCACATGATGTAGTCGGCCTGACGGGGACTGTTGCGGGCCACCTCAAAGCCGTAACGGGCCATGTCGTAACGGGCAGCGCCCAGGCACATGAACTCGATGGCGCAGCAGCTGGTACCGAAACACAGCGGCCACAACGAGTTGCTCACACCCCAGTTCATCAACTGGTCCAGCTTGCCAACGATGATGTTGGTGCCGCCAGCGCGCAGTTGCTCTACCAGGTTATCGATATACTCATTGTCCTTGAAGTCCTCATGCTTCATCGACTTGATTTTCACTTCCATCTCAACGCTCCTTTCTTCCAGGCATAAGCCAGACCTAAAAAGAGAATAACAAGGAAAGTTCCCACGGCGAGCAGCGCCTGGCTGCCAATGTTCTTACAGATGGTTGCCCAGGGGAACAGGAAGACCGTCTCCACGTCAAACATCAGGAACAGGATGGCAAACAGGTAATAGCCCACATGATACTGAGCCATCGAATCACCGCGAGTGGGAATACCGCACTCAAACGGTTCGCCTTTCTTCTCAGTGTAACTGCGCGGGCCTATCAGCCACGCGATGACCAGGGCGCCAACCACCAGCAACACACCAGTCAACGCCGCTGTAATCGCTAAAGTCGTGCTCTGTACTCCGAAAATTGAAAAATCCATAAAAGAAGATTACTTTATTTTGTTTTGTTAATTTTTGGCAGGTTTAAAACATCTACACATCAAAGCCACTACTGCACAATCACTTATGCTTCCACACAAGTGAAACACAATGCAGCAATGCCCGAAATGCGGTGCAAATTTACATAAAATTAATAATATAAGCAACCTTTTTCCCACGTATTTTTGCACTTGTTAACAAGTTAACATCCATTTTATTCTCCAGCGCCATCAACACTATTGTTTCCAATAGTAAATAACCAGATTTTTTGGGCCTCAAATTGTGGCAATTTGAATTTTATTACTAAATTTGCAAGTGATTAACAAAATATTGAGCACTATGGATTTGAATGGATTTATCGAGAGTTACCGCGAGGCCTTCGGGGGGAACGCGCAGCTGCCCTTGCTGTTTGGCTACAGCGATGAGGCCCTAGCCGACACGGCAAAGATTGGCGGATGCTTTTTCAAGGGGCTGCAAGCGGCACGTGAGGGCACACCTGTGAGCCTGAGCGCCGAGGTCATAGGCTGCGGTGGCGGCAAGCTGTACACGGGCTTCAGCGACATGCCTGAACGGGTGCCCAAGTTTGTGTCGCTGACCGAGAAATACAAACGCTCGCCCGAGATGGTCGCCGACTATGTCAAGGGCCTGAAAATGCCCCGCGCCAGCAAACCCTACCTGAACTTTGTCAGGGCCGATCAGGCCGAGTCATTCGACGGCTTTGAGGGCGTGATGTTCTATGCGACACCCGACATGCTTTCGGGCTTGTGCGGATGGGCTTTTTATGACACTAACGAGCCCGATGCCGTTGTGGCGCGGTTCGGGTCAGGCTGCAGCACGGTGGTCTCGATGACCATCGTCGAGAATGCCCGTCATGGGCACCGCTGTTTCCTAGGGCTGTTCGACCCGTCGGTGCGCCCATGGGTGGGCAAGGACGAGTTGAGTTTCACCGTTCCCATGAGCCGCTTCAGGGCGATGCTAAACACGATGCGCGATTGCTTCCTGTTTGGTTCCCATGCCTGGGAACGAGTGAAAAACCGCATGCAGGAATAACATTTAACTGGATTTCTTTTTGAATCACGCTCAAAATTCAGTAAATTTGCGACTCCCAACGAGAGATCATTACCAACCATCATTAATAATCCAAAAAAACTATTGATTATGAGAAACTTTAGACTCCTTAAACCATTATTACTCCTAATGGGGCTGGTGGGGGGCACCCTGATTACAAGTGCCTATGACTTCCAGCACGACGGTATTTTTTACAAGTTCAACTACGACCGGTTCACGGTCTCGGTCACCAATGACGGCATTTCCAGTTATAAACCTGAACATGTCAAGTATCGTGGCGATGTAGTGATTCCCGCAACTTTCACATACGAGGGTACTGAATATACTGTCACGGGCATCGACGAGGCCGCATTTGAGAGTTGCGACAGTATGACGAGCATCACACTTCCCAGCACGCTGAAACGTATCGACCGAGCCGCCTTTTTCAACTGTAAGCAGTTGACGAGCATTGTGATCCCTGACGGTGTCACCGAGATTGGTGGAAGGTGTTTCTTTAACTGCGTAAACTTAGCTGACATCACCTTCCCCGACCACTTCATCAATTATACTGGTTATATCAATTTAGAAGGCACGTTTGATGGCACAGCATGGTTCTCCAACAAGCCCGATGGCGTGGTTTATGCCGGCAGAGTTGCCTACAAATACAAGGGGACAATGCCAGAAGGCACCAGCATCACACTCGAGGACGGCACGCTGGGCATCAGTCCCTACGCTTTTAACAAGTGCACTGCTCTTGTGGGTATAACACTCCCCAGCACGTTAACTCACATTGGTGAATATGCATTCTATAATTGCAGCAATCTGGAAGAAATCAGCTTCCCCCGGGCGCTCACCTATATTGGCGGCTCGGCCTTAATCGGCACAGCATGGTATGAGAATCAGCCCGACGGCCTGATCTATATCGGCAAAAACGCGTATAAGTACAAAGGCACGATGGCCGACAGTACCGACATCGAAATCAAATACGGCACTCTAACTATCTGTCCTGAGGCTTTTGCCAATTGCACCAACCTGCGCAGCATCACTCTCCCCTACACCGTGAAGACTATCGGCTCGAGAGCCTTCAAGTATTGCTCTAAAATCAAGCAATTTGTCATGCCCAACTCGGTTACCACAATAGAGCCTAGCGCATTTGCAAATTGCTATGAATTGACCAGCATAACAATCAGCAACAATGTCACCGTGATTCCCAAAAATTGCTTTGACTACAGCTTCAAATTGCCCCACCTCGACATCCCCGACGGTGTGGAATACATCGATGATCAAGCCTTTAGCAAACTCCATGGAATGAAAAGCATCTCACTGCCCAACTCGCTCTTGGGATTAGGAGATCAAGTGTTCATATGTTGCTATGGTCTGGATGAAATCAACATCCCCAGCTCTGTCAGGACTATCGGATGGGGCATCACCACCGAATGCAGAAATCTTCCCGCCATCTCAGTAGAGAGCGGAAATCCCTATTACAATTCTCGCAATAACTGCAATGCCATCATCGATAGCCGCACCAACAAACTGATTGCAGGATCGGTCAATTCCACCGTCCCCAACGGTGTAACGTCCATCGGCAGGTATGCGTTTTATTATAGCAGTGTGGCTCATTTGGAATTCCCCAGAAGTCTCACCAAGGTTGAGGATAATGCCTTCCGCTTTAGCGGATTAATATCGGTGGAACTTCCCGACAACGTGACCACTGTCGAGAGTAGTGCATTCGCCAATTGTGAGAACATGGCCGGTTTAACTTTGTCGAATTCTCTCGTGAGTATCGGTTATGGTGCGTTTGGCGGATGCACAAAACTGCCCTATGTCGAGTTCCCCAACTCGCTGGAAATTCTTGAGGGTAATGCGTTCACCTATTGCACCAGCCTGGAAGAAGTGTATTTCGGCGACTGCCACGTTACTAGTTTTGACTATGACACTTTCAGCGATTGCACCAACCTCAGGACCGTCACGCTGCCCAACTCGCTGAAGAACTCCGGTGTTTACACGTTCCAGCATTGCACATCGCTTACCGACCTGTTCTTGGGTGACTCTCTCGAGGTTATCGACTTCTACGCGTTTGAAGGTTGCACTAGTCTTGAAACCCTCAACATCCCTAACAGCGTGAAGAGTCTTCAAGAGTGCTGCTTTACCGAATGCTCCAGTTTGAAGGAGATCAATTTTGGAACTGGCCTCACCGACATCTATTCGTCGGCATTCAGCAACTGCAAGAGTCTTGAGAGAGTAGCCCTTCCCGATAACCTGCAGGCGATACACGGGTCGGTATTCTTCGGGTGCGAAAATCTGGTCGATGTGGACTTTGGCCGCGGCATCAAAACCATTACCGACAGGTCATTCTGTTTCTGCCGCAAACTGAGTAGGGTCGTCATCCCCGATAACATCACCACCATCGAGCAACAGGCATTCTGGTCATGCGACTCGCTGCGTAGTGTCGTCATCGGTAAGAATGTCCAGTCCATCGGGCGACAAGCATTCATGTTTGATAACAAATTGATCGATGTGACCTGCATGGCTACAACTCCGCCAGTCCTGGCAACCCAAGATGTTTTTAACGAACAAAACTACGCCAATGCCATCCTCACGGTACCAGCCCCCTCGGTCAACGCCTACGCCAACGCCGAATACTGGAGCCTGTTTACCAACATAACAGGTATCAGCGCAGGAACCGGTGACATGAATGGTGACGGCAACGTTACCATCAATGATGCGACTTTAATGATCGACATGCTGTTGACCAACGGAAATTATGACTTGGCTGCTGCCGACGTCAATGGTGACGGCCAGTTCACTATCGCCGATGTGACTGCACTCATCGACATGCTGCTTAACGGCGACTGATCCATAGCGAAGCATCGAGCAATCAGTTCCCTATCAGGGATCCAGTGAGATATTCAGGCGTATTGGTCATTATTCACCACTAAACCATGTAGAGACGCAAAATTTTGCGTCTCTACTTATTTAATAAATTCATTATTAGTACTTTATGTTAACTAAAACCCGCTTTGATTTCTTGCGAGCTCATGCTAGCAATCCCAACTGTTTAACGTGAGTTCGACAAAAATAAAGTGCAGTCTATCAACACCCACCCTCAAATCACCGAGGGGTTGTAGGCCTTGATCTGGCCGATGGTGGTCTTTGCCCCGTGACCAGGGTAAACGATGGTGTCATCGGGGAGCAGCAGCAAGATGTAGTCGATGGAATCCATCAACTGGTCATAATTGCCGCCAGCCAGGTTAGAGCTGCCGATATCGTCATCATACACGGTGTCGCCCGAGAAAGCGATACCCGCCTCCTCGCAATAAAAGAAGACCGAGCCTGGGGAATGCCCCGGTGTGTGGATAACCTTCAGTTTGTGATTGCCGAAGGGAATCTCCTCACCATCAGTGAGGTAATGTTCGGGCATGGGGATTTCATAAGGGTACTTCTTGTAGATCTGGGCGATGCGGATGGACAGATGCTCCTTCATGATCCACTCGTCATCCTTGTGAACCTCGGGCAACAGGCCATAACGGTCGCGCACCAGGTCGTTGCCATACAGGTGGTCGTGATGGGCATGGGTGAGCAACAGGCGCACGGGGCGCAGCTTCTGCTGCTCAATGAATTTGACAAAGCGCTCGCGCTCGCCATGCTTGTACACGCCGCAATCGATGATGACAGCCTCTCGCGTCTCGTCCCAGATGATGTGGGTGCACTCCTGAAAAGTGTTGACCATAAATTTCTGTACCTGTACCATATTCCTCAACTTTTAGCAATAACCATGGTGCCTATTGCGGCACAAAATTAATCACCTTCAGCCACATTCAGCCTATAATTGCTTTGAAAAATGCTTGTCATACTTCCTTAACTGCCCGAAGAAGAAAATCTGACTCGCTAAAATGCTCGCTAAAACAGAAATTTGCACTACCTTTGCAGCCATGAAAAAAATGACGCTGATCCTATTATCTTGCCTGACGGCCATCGCGGCAACAGCAACGCCGACCGATGTGCCCACTTTGTCCAGCGACACGCTGGCGCTAGGCGAGGTAACTGTTACGGCCATCAAGCAAGGTGCCGACTTGCGCACCCAAGCGACCGCCATCACCGTCATCGGACACAAGGATGCCGAGCGCAACCGTCTGGTATCGGCAAGAAACGGCTCCGAGATGGTGCCCAACCTATTCATCCCTGACTATGGCAGCCGAATGACTTCCACTGTATATGTGCGTGGCATCGGCACCCGCATCGACCAGCCAGCCATGGGCATGAACATCGACAACGTGCCGGTGATGACCAAGGAGAACTATGATTTTGACCTGATGGACATCACCCGCATCGAAGTGTTGCGCGGCCCGCAGAATACCCTATATGGCCGCAACACGCTGGGCGGCATCATGAACGTCTATACCCTGTCGCCGCTCAACTATCAGGGCACCCGCGCCATGGTCGAGGGAGCATCTCACGGCACTTGGCGCGTGGGAGCAAGCCATTACATGGCCTTGGGTCAGGAATTGGGACTATCACTGTCGGCACAATACAACAGTGGCAAGGGCGAGTTCACCAACCAGCACAACGGCAAGCGATGTGACTGGGAACGCCAGTTCAGTGCCCGCGCCAAGCTGGAATGGCAAGGCTCAAACGGCTGGTATGCCGCCAATGTGCTGTCGGTGGTGACCAGCAGGCAAGGGGGCTACCCCTATGAGTGGGTCGAGACGGGCAAGATCGCCTACAACGACACCTGCTTCTACCGCCGCACCTCGGTCATGGACGGCTTGACGTTGCGCAAGAGCTTCGACCGCTTCACCCTGTCGAGCATCACCAGTTACCAGTACATCGATGACAACATGACGCTCGACCAGGACTTCACCGAGCACGACTATTTCACCCTCACCCAGGCACGCCGCGAGCACGCCATCACCCAAGACATCATCCTGCGCAACCACACCCGCGGCGAGGGCTATAGCTGGCTAGCCGGAGCAAGTGCCTTCTATCGCCACTACCGCATGGACGCGCCAGTGGATTTCTATGACTACGGCATTGCGCAGTTGATCGAGAAGCACGTCAACGATGTTAACCCTGCATATCCCATTGCGTGGGATAGCCGCTCGTTTGCGCTCGGCAGTCATTTCACGAGTCCCAACTGCGGCGCAGCACTCTACCACGGGTCAATCTATAACTGGGGGCAATGGACATTTCAAGCCGGCGTGCGCCTCGACTATGAGCATGCACGGCTCAACTACCGCAGCGTGACCCACACGGGCTACAACATCCTCAAGGGCGATACGGGCGAACTGTTTGCCCACGAGCTTATCGACATCGATGAGCATGACACGCTCGACAAGGATTTCTTTGAGATCCTGCCCAACGCGAGTGTCTCGTGGCATCCCTGGGAGGGCAAGCCACACACCGTTTACCTGGCCGTGTCACGCGGCAGCAAGGCAGGTGGTTTTAACACCCAGATGTTCAGCGACGTGCTGCAGCAACGTCTCATGGGCAAGATGGGCATCGGAGCGCAGTACGACGTTGACAAGATGGTTGGCTACAAGCCTGAAAAAGCTTGGAACTATGAGTTGGGCGGGCACTTTGAGTGCTGGGACGGACGTGTGCAGAGTGACATGGATATCTTCTTCATGGACTGCCGCGACCGCCAGCTCACCGTGTTCCCTCCTGGCACCACCACAGGCCGCATGATGACAAACGCGGGCAAGACCCACAGCCTGGGGGCAGAGTTTGCGATGACCGTCAAGCCCACCGAATGGACCCATTTAGCCATCAGTTATGGCTTTACCCATGCCACCTTCAAGGACTATGACGACGGCAAAAACGACTATGAGGGCAAGCGCGTCCCCTACGCGCCGATGCACACCTTGTTTGCCGAGGCGGTTCACTCCTTCAAGATTGGTGGCGATACAAAGAAACTGCTGACGCTCGCCGCCAACGTGAGGGCGACTGGCGATATCTATTGGGATGAGGCCAACACCCTGCAGCAGCCGTTCTACGCTCTGCTGGGAGCGTCGATGACGTGGCAGCAGCCACGCTACAGCCTGCAGTTGTGGGGCCGCAACCTGACCGGCACCCAGTACAAGACCTTCTATTTCGTGTCAATCCAGCACCATTTCCTGCAACGTGGCCATGGCCGAATGCTCGGTCTCACCCTGCGCTTAGCCCTCGATTGAACGGGGGGGGTAATCATCACCCAAACCAACCATTTCCACCTCACTATTGCCTAAAACACATTAAAAAATTTTATGGTTTGAATTATATTTGTAATTTTGTGCCGTTGTTTAGAACTATTAATCACAATAACTTATTAATAATTAGATGAAAAAATTGATTCCCGCACTGCTTTTTGCAGTCCTGTTTTTAACCTTTGCCGCCTGCGGCGATGACAAGAAAGACGAACCCGTTTTTCCCACAACCCAGCAACTCGAGAGTGAGCATGGCCAAGCCAACGACACCTATCTGATTTGGGACATTGACATGAATCAGGATTCCAGCAGTATTTATGTGTACAAAGCCAAGTTCCGTATGGGAGACAAAGAATCTCCTGAACTCAATGTCCGCGTAGATGCTCCCTGCACAGTTGACAAGACGGGCAAGATATACACATTTATCGGCACCGACATCATGCCCTACCTGTTAATGGGCACAACCCACACCCCATTTCCCTCATTGCGTGTCAACAACTTGAGAAGCGTTGTCAACGTTGAGAAGAGAACCTATTCCATCACATTTGATTGCCAAGGCACCGCCAATGGCAGGCCAATCGATGGCCACTACGAGAAAGAGGGCAACCTGAAGTAACGACCGTTTTTTAACGAGATTTAAGATAAAAATCATGGCAAATGGTGCAACATTTCGGGGCACCATTTGTTTTTCTATATATCTTTGCAGCCGAAAATAGAACTATTTCATATTTATAAAGAAGAACATGAAAAAGATTTTACTGTTGATTGCCGCCACCGCATTGCTCACGGGTGTCATCGCCTCCTGTGACAACGACGAGCCCAACAGGCGCGGCAATGGCGTGTTTACCGTCAACACATCGATGATCAACCACATTGTCAACCTAAACTCTGGCGAAGTGGTAGGTGTATCCTCGACATTCAATAAACTCACCATCGACACCGTCAACCACAAGGCATCGCTCGAGCTAAAGTACAACGACGGCAGCGGCGACCAAACGCTTAAACTGAATGATGTTACCGCTACCGCTAAACGACTGGGGTTCTACACCTTGAGCATGTCAAGTGACCCCACCTTCAGTGGTTATGTGGACTTTAACGAGGGCTCGATGCGCTACCGTTACCAAACCGCCAACGGCCTGCGCATCATCTCCACCCTGCGCGAGGTGTTCTTCCTCAAGACCAATAACGTGGTTACCTATCTCGACACGACCGAGGCCACCACAATGGAAAGCACAATGTACCAGTTCAACATCGACCCCACAAGCAAGACGTGTGTGGTCAAGGTCATGGACATCGTGCATGCCAAGGCTAATGACATGAAGCGCTTTATCGACATTACCGCCACGGCAGTGCCCTTCACAATCACGACCAATGGTTACAGCATTGCTGCCGAGAACGTCAAGACCAACGCCAACTATATCGCGTTTACCGACTCCACCACCGGCACCAATGACAGGATCAAGAACACCAACAAGTACCCCTTCAAGGTGTTTAACGCTACCATCGACCTGGCCAACGACCACCTGGACGCCTATTACATGATAGGCGACAGCGCCATCGTTACTGCTACGGGTCGCACCTATCCCGACTATACATCCTATTGAAATCAACATAATAACTCATTAAAATAGTAAATCATGAAAAAATCAGTCTTTCTTTTAGCGTTGCTGTCGATTGTCTTGTTATCATCTTGCAACAGCAACGATGAGCCCATCAGCAAACAGACGCTTTACTCGGTCATGAACGCCCGATTGATCAATTCCGATGACACCATTCCTCCTATTTTCTCACAAACCAATGGCCAGATTGAGCTCGATCAAATCAACATGACCATCAAGTTCAGTTCTACCTACATGAACCAGAATGGCCAGGCACAATCGGTGACAACGCCCGAAATGAAACTCGTCCCTATCAAGGACAATGCCTACTATATGGATGACGGTAGCCCCTCATATCCAGGCATGATTGACTTCGGAACCGGCATGTTGTGGTTCCATGTGAGCAATCCCGATGATGAATGGACTGAGGTATACATGACTACCCAACTGCTGCATTATGCCTACACCAACACAACCATCAACGACCCCGAGAACGGCACCAGCGACCATCAGGAGTCGGCCTATATGTTCAAGCTCGACTCACGAGGCGAGAGCTGTGACATGAGCATCAGCGACTTCGTCACCAACCTCAACGGTGTTGTAGACGCGCCTGCACTCCAGTATAAAGGTCTGACGGCTACACCCACGCCCACGGGCTTCATGATTACCGCCGAGACCGCCAGCGCTGAATCAGGCCAAGATTACTCGCTCACCGACGTGGAATTCAACATCGACCAGCAGTGCTTGGTATTCAATGGCACCTTCAAGTGCAGGGACCTTGACTTTAAGGTCTCTGGCAGGCTCTTCCCCAACTATTAGTAGACCGAATCAGAGCATCTGACCGAACAACGATGTCGTCCCCGCAGCCGTCACGCCACGGCCACGGGGACGGCTTCATTTGATTATTACACATTTTGCGTAATCCAAAAAATTAGTATTTTTGCAACGATTATCCTTGATGTATCAGATTTAAGCGATCTTTAATTAAACCAAAAGACTATGCATATCCACAATTGTCCGGCGTGCGGCAAGCAATACAGCGCGCAAGAGAATGTCAGCCAAGTGAAATGTCCCTACTGCGGCGCCGTGAACGACATGCCAAGTGCTGTCGCCCGTCAAAGTAGCCGATGGTTCATCCTCAACCGTCCCGATGACCGGGAAACTGAGTCCAAGCGCAAAATCCTGTTGCGTGCAGTGCTGTGGTTCATCGCGTTGATCATCATCGGCAGGATACTGATGATTGCCTGTGTATCGGTATATATGGCCAACGGCATCAACCCGATGCAACTCACCGAGTTCGGAGGCATGGCCTCACACTGGGCGGGAACACCTATCCTGAAGGCTATGCTTTGGCTGATTGTCATCGCTCCTGTTGCCGAAGAGGTATTGTTCCGACTGGGATTGTCTTTCAAGCGGCACACGGTAGCACTGTGGCTGGGTCTGCTACCTGTCGTCATCGGGGCCTATCTGTTCAAGTGCTACCAGTGGACATGGCTCACGGCACTTGTGCTGCTGGGCATTTTACTGGCCGCACTGGTAGTGCGGTTCACGACCGATGAACAATGGGCGCGGTGGCGGTCACGTTACATTCGCCTCGCTATGTGGGTGAGCGCCATCGGATTCGGCCTGCTTCACCTGATAGCCTTCACCAACTATTCCTGGTTGTTGGTGCCCTTCATGATTGCCGTTATCATGTCCCCCTTGCTATTGGGGTGTGTCATCACCTATGTCCGGGTGAATCTGGGTTTCTGGTGGGGCGTGCTCTTCCACGTCGTCAACAACATTCCCATTGTTCTGGTGCTCTTGGCCATGAACTGATATGGCGAAGGAAATTGCTAAAAAAAACATAAAAATGTGGGCTTTCTTGGGACGATTGGCATTTTTTTTGCTATCTTTACACCCTCAAATAAAAAAATACAGCTTTGGCATCACGCGAAAAATATGACGAGGAAGCGATAGTTGAGCAACTGCACGACCAGCGCACCTGCAAGGCGGCTTTCGGTAAAGTCATTGAACACTACAGTTCTCAGCTTTACTGGCAAATCCGCCGCATGGTCATCGACCACGACGATGCCAATGACGTGCTGCAGAACACATTCCTCAAGGCATGGACCAACATCGACAACTTTCGTGGCGATGCCAAACTCTCGACATGGCTCTACAAGATAGCCATCAACGAGAGCATCACCTTTGTCAACAAGAAGAAGGTGATGAACCAACTCTCGATCGACGATGACGAGAGTTTCCTGGTCAACCAGCTCGAGAGCGACGAGTGGTTTGATGGCGACCAAGCCCAAATCAACCTCCAGAAGGCCATTGCCTCCCTACCCGAGAAACAGCGCCTGGTGTTCAACCTGCGCTACTATGACGAGATGAAATATGACCAGATGAGCGAGATCCTGGGCACTAGCGAGGGTGCGCTCAAGGCGTCCTATCATCATGCCGTCAAGAAGATCGAACAGTTTTTAGGTGAAACAGAATAATTTTTATTATCACCCATTAAACTTTATTGGCAATCTCTAGTCAAATAGACGTTATGAAAAATGATGACTCCACATTATTGAATAAATACGGTAAAAACCCGGGGTTTAAGGTACCCGAGAATTACTTTGCCGATTTCAACCAGCGGATGGCCGAGATGCTTCCCGACGTTGAAATCACTCCGGTTGATGCCAAGCCCACGATGTGGCAACGCCTTAAACCTCTGGTTTACATGGCTGCCATGTTTGCAGGCGTCTGGTGCATGATGTCGGTGTTCAGCCACTTCTCCAACACTAGCAGCCTGCAGAGCATCAAGGCGGTAGCCGAGCAACTGTACGACGATAATAACGTTGACGAATTCATCATGAGCGGGTCGGTCAGTGACTATGACATCCTCAACTATGAGGACTCGGTGATGATGAGCAACGAGGAAGAGATCCCTGTCGAGACCAAATAAAAGGAGGATTTGACCTATGAAAAGAATAGTCACAATATTGCTGTTTGCACTGGCGATCACCCTTGCCTCATCGGCCCAAAACAGCCGCACCAAGTTTGCGACCGACATGTATCAGGCCAAGCATGAGATGATCATCGAGGAACTGGGTCTCACCCCCACCCAACAGAAGCAGTTCATGCCCTTGTACGAGCAGATGGAGCGTGAGATCTACCAGGTGAACCGCAACGCCCGTGCCCTGGCCAATGAGGTCGAGAAGAAGAAAAACCCCACCGACCGCGATTATGAGGCTGCAGCCTCGGCTTTGTCTAACACCCGCATCCAGGAAGGGGACATCGAGGCCAAGTACTTTGAGAAATTCTCAAAAATCCTCACCAAGAAACAACTTTTCCAGCTCAAGCTGGCCGAGGGGAAATTCACTCGCGAGATGCTTTCCAAGAAACGCAACAAGAAATAAGATAAAAGACTAAACCCAGAAGAACTCACGCACTCAAAACGTGAGTTTTTCATTTACCATACAATGTATTTTTACCGTGTATATTAATTGATCGTGGGCCACAGTTGGTCCACGTGTTTTTTATTATGATGTGCATTGGGTCACTTGACAGGAAGACAAGAAAAAGCGCCCCGTTTCACAACGAGGCAGCTTTGCTAGGAAAAAAGTATCATATTATTGGCAAAAGTATATAGATTTATTGAATTGAACAAATAATTATAGCTTTTTTCTGCTATTTTGCACCAATCTGTTCTCACACTTTACTTGTTTCTGGTAGCCCTAGCAACGCAACAGATGCTAAACTTGTTAAAGTTGCTGTAATTTGATGGACATATCATTAAATTTTATACCTTTGCGTCCATCGACACAATCAATAACATTAAATATAACGATGAAAAGATTTTTTGTGACTTTAGTGGCAGCCGTGGCGTTGATGCTTAGCGCTCCCACGGCAATGGCCACCGATTGGTTTGACGTGATGTCCTCTAATGGTGAGACCATCTCGCTCAACCCTGACATTTACACGACTGATAACGGACAGAGCTTTTTGGTGTGGGTGCGTAACTCATATGACCTGCCCGAGTCTCGCGCTGCCTATACCAGTGAGCGTGGCTATGACAAGACCGTTGCCTACAAGTTGACCCTGTATAAGTTCACCGATGATTGGAACAATTTCAACATTGTGCAAGTGTCAGTTTATGGTGAGGCTGACGATATCATCGACCAGTATGCCAACCCCGACTTGGCTTCGACCGAGAGCGTCATCCCCGCCGGCTCGCCCATCGAGGCCATTGCCGAGAACGCCAAGATTATTTTTGATATCAAAACCAATCCCGAATAAGTTAGCAGTGAACAGTTAAATAGAAAAGTAGCCAAGTTTTCCCTTCGGCTACTTTTTTATTTATATACCTGTCAACTATTAACTGTTCACTGTCAACTTCCACAATAGGTTCCCATGAAGAAGATGGAGCGGGTGCCGCTCTCGATGATGTAATAGACAAAGGGACGCGTGGCGTGGAAGTCCACCTGCTGGTAATGGGGAGGGGGTGGGGCAGTAGCAAAACCCATTTCGGCGATGGTGACAGCCGATGCCTTGGTACCCTCCTCGTTGACCTCGATTTTGGCCTTCTGCTTCATCATCGACACATAGAGGTTTTGCCCCTGGGCCATATTGGGGAATTCGGCATAAAAGGGATTGAAGGCCAGTGGCATGCCCATCGCCGGAAGCACCCTGTCAAGCATGGTCTCGCTGCTGATGGTGAAGCGTGGCATCAGGATATCCACCTCATGGGGCTCCATGTTGAACACTTGCTGCTCGACGCCGTCGGCCGATAGGCCCTGGATGACGTCGTCCACGGTCTTGCCCTCAACAGGCAGCAGGACATACATGCCGTAGCCTTTGCTGCCGTAGGGCAGGTAGAGCATCTCGCACAGGTCATTCTTGGCGTAGTCAGCCAACGCCTTGCGGTGCATCATCTTGTGCTGGCGGGTCGAGCCGTCGGGCATGGTGAAGTCCATGTCGCGGGTGTCCTTGGGGTCAAACTTCTCGGTCCACGTCGCCTTGAAGTAGATGGCGTTCAACAGATACATCGCGGCACTGGAATTGAGCTTGTCAAGGATGGTGGGAATCATGCCGTCGGTGTTCTTCTTGCACCAGTCGTTGATCTTGTCCAGGCTGCTGCTCTTGTTGAAGTCCAGCTCCTCGACTTGGGCATTGTAGTAGTTCTGCATGTCGGTCTTGAACTGCGGCACGAGGGTGAGTCCCAGGGCCGAGTTCACGTTGATGCAGTTGGCGATTTGGACGGTCACGCTGGGGTCAACCAGCGGCGCCTCGTCAATCATTTTCTTGCAGTACTCGTTGATTTCCTGGACGGAGTTGCCTAGCCCCAGGACGTCGGTGATTTGCTGGCGCGTCTGGCCATCGGCACCCGTGTTGAGCATGCCCAGCATGTAGGTCACGCTGATGGGCGACACGATGACGCTGCTGTCGCCGCCCTTCTGCTCGTTGATGGTGCGGAACAGCCGGCAGGCAAACTCGTTGTTGTTATCCCTCATCTGCTGCTGTTCGACAGTGAGGGTGATAGGCCTTAACTTGGGAAGCATGTCGACCACTACCTCCCCATTGTCGTCGCTGCAGGCCGTGAGCACGCCCAGCAGCATACAGGCCATCAGAATAGGTTTCCAAAAATACTTCATAGTCTTGTCGGTTTTGATGTGTTATTTGATTGGTGTTTCTGTCTTATAAACAACCATCCCATGAAATCTTGCATGGCCCGACTAAAAATATGTGCTATCACTCAGGCAGCCGCCACAGGCCGAGCGTCTTGCCACGAAAGACGCGGTACTCGACACCGGTGAGCGTCAGCGTCATCGTGGTCAGGTCCACCTGTGAGATGATGTCCTGGAGTTTGTGCACGTTCATTCTGGGGTCCTGAACCCTGCCCAGGGTGACATGCAACTTGAAATCTGACTGCATCTTGCAGCCCTTGGCCAGGAAATACTGCCTGATATCATCCACCAGGTCCAGGAAGTCCTGTGGGGCATCGGTGGTCGTGAGGTGGATGACCTGCCTGTGATAGCCTGACGCAAAAGCGTCCAGCTTGTCAAATGTGATAACGGGCGCTATCGCGTCACTCAATATCTCGTTCAAGCCGGGCACGATATTAACGTTGTCGGGCGCATAATCCAGGAAAGCCATCGTGATATGATAATACCCACGTTGCCAGCAGATGTCCACGCTATCCAGCAGGTCACGCAACTGCCTGAACCAATACTCGTCAAAGGTAATAGGCACCTTTATCTCTATATAACTCTTCATAGCAATAAATGAATTGGATGACGAGGGCAAAGTTACGAAATTCCTCTGAAACCGAGAGTTGTTATTGCAGTGAAAGGCGCAGGCCTGCGTTGAAATTGATGTTCCAGGGCTTATCCTTGTAGTAATTGGCGACATTGCTCCCGTTGTTGAAGTAGTAGCGCGCAGTTGGCTCAACATATATGCCGAAATCACGGGACAAATCAAGTTGCACGCCCGGCCCGACCAATGCCGAGAACTGTACGCGGTCTTTGCCGATGCTGAGGCTGTTGGCTTGGCCAGATTCCTTGAGGGTCGCCTTGACATTGACGTCGGCTTGCACACCACCGACGGCATAGAGGTTGAACCGCTTATATCCCCAAACGTTATAGGTCACGCCCAGGGGGATGCCCAGATAGTGCAGCGTCTGCTCACGATGTCGGCGAGACGAGGTGAAGTCCGACTTGAGCCGCGTATAGACCAAGCCGCTTGTCAACGCCAGGCGGTCGGTCAGCGGCAGACGCACACTCAACCCCATGGATATCGGTGCATGGTGGTTAGCACTGAAGATATCCTCGGAAAAATAAGTGCCGTACGGCTTGCCTCCATTGGATGAGTAGACTGCGTCACTCGCGTATGCGTAGTCCCTGGCGGACGACCATTCAGGCTTGACGCTGTTAGACGCATACAGGCCCACGGTAATGCCCGTCTTCTTGAACTTAGGCAGGATAGACTGATGCGGCATAGTGGTGGTTGAGGGCTCCTTGGCGTGAGTTTGGTTGCGTTGTTCCATCGGTTGCGGGGCTTGTTCAATGGGCGTCTCAGCAGGACTTGTCTCGCTAGCCGCTTGAGCGGGCTGTTCCTCTTGCTCGTGGCCGCTGGCTTGGGCTATGAAAGCGTTGTCGCTGGCTGTAGTCGCCACCTTGCTGGCAGGAATTGAATGGTGTGCTCCAGGGGTAGCAGTCGGTTCATCAATATCACGGGCGACTTCCTCATTGTGACCCAGCAGTTCATGCGTGGCTTGAGGCTCGGGGGCAATCTCTACGGGCGGAGCCGATGTGATGGCTGGCTCATCGACCGTCGTGTCGCTACCATGCCACAATAGACTGCCGATGCCAATAACAGCCGCTACCAGTGCGGCCGCAGCGGCATAGCGTCTCCATCCACCCATCAGCGGGTGTCGCTCTGCTTCTCGCTCGGGCAGGCGCTTCTCGATGTCCTGCCACAAGCCGCCCGGGACGGGCTCCTGGTGGCCATCCATCTTGTCTTGCAGTTGTTCTATCCAGTCTTTATCCTTCATCGTGGTTTTGTTGATATTGGTGAATCATCTTGGCCAGCAGTCGCTTGGCTCGCAGGAATTGGGATGCCGAGGAATTCTCCCTGATGCCCAGTGAACGGGCGATTTCCTTGTGGCTCTTGTGCTCAAACACATATTGGTTGAACACGATGCGGTATCCCATTGGCAATGAGGCAATCATGCGGTTGATTTCCTCAGGTGGGATATGATTGACATCGGGTGGCTCATCGTCAGGAATATCTACCTCGTGGGTATCGATAAACGTGAGCCGTGAACGACGTTTCAACAGGTTGATGGCGTCGTTGGCGACAATTCTTGTCACCCAGGCCTTGAGCGACCCCTCACCACGGTAGCCAAAGTCCCCGATGCGGGAGAAGGCCTTGAGAAAGCCCTCTTGCAACACGTCACGGCAGTCATCGCTGTCGCCCAGGTATCGCATGGCGGTGGACATGGCCGACCCTGCCAGCAGGTCATACATCTCGCGCATGGCCTCCCGGTCCCCGTTCTTCACACCGATGACGATTTGTTGCTCGGTCACTGGACTTTATATCGTTTACTCCTTAAACAATCAAAAGGGCAAATCTTGCATCACATTCCATCAAAAAACCGTACGTATCTCTTGATGGACACATACGGTTCTTGATAATGGTTTCACGATCAGCGACGTCTCTTGTTCTTCTTTGTGGCCGATTTCTTGGCAGTTGTCGATTTCACCTTCTCGAGTCCCATCTGGATGTTCTTGATGAGGGCCTCGCTGGTATAGGTAGCGCCGGTTGCAACGTCGGCCTTGAGTTTCTTGGCCTCAGCGACGGTTTTACCGATGTACTGTGGCAGCACCTTAGCGGTGGCGCGCTTGAGGTAGCTCGGTGATTCCTGGTTCTCAAGCACCTCGATATTCTCGATGACTCCGTTCTTGACGGTGATATTGAGCGGTGTGGTTCCGTTGTAGCCAATCACCTTACTGGCGATGTCGCCAGTGTAAATCACCTGAGTTGTGCCGGCTTTAGCTTTCTTGGTACCTTTCTTTGTACGGGCATCCATCGATGCTGTGCCTGCTACGAGCAGCATGATGACCGCAATGATAATCGTCTTTTTCATATTTTGTTTCAGTTTGTAGAGGCTGTGTCATAATTGCAATGTCGTTACATATATCGGCCTACGGCCGAGAAATTTAAACAAATTATTTAATAAATTAAATAAAAATTTTAATTATTA
>ONKD01000005.1:0-86826 GCA_900318345.1 uncultured Prevotellaceae bacterium | reverse complement strand
TTAAATAAAAATTTTAATTATTATAATTTTAATACAAAATTTGTCTTAATTTCCCGCCCGCAGGGCGGTTAATATTCCAGCAAATGAATTATGACACACACCCCGTATCTTCTTTTTAGATGGATAAATCTTCAAAAAGTTTAAAAACACAATTTAGCGCCTTTGCGCCTTAGCGTGAGGGAGTTTCATCAGAGGCCAGTAATTCCTGGGCTTGTGCAAGGGTCTCGGGTTTGCCGATGTCGAGCCACTGGTAGTCATCCTTGGGGTGATAGCCCTGGATGAGGTGGTGAGAGCACATGTTGATGTAGAACGGCACGATGGAGAACTTGTCCTCCCCACCCTTGCGGTGGAAGCGCTCCAACTCGGGAAAGATGCGCGGCGAGATCACGTGCAGTCCGCCGAAGGCCATTTCATGCAGCGCCATCCCCTCAATTTTCCCGTTATCGGGCTTTACCTCGCCAGTCGCCTTATTGGTCCACCCGCGCAGGCGGTCGTTCTCGTCAAACAGGAAATAGCGCTGCGTCTTGCGCTCCTTGACCAGAATGGTCGCCAGGGCATCGTGGTGGCAGTGGTAGTCATAGAACGCCTTGAGGTCCAACGTGCTGATGATATCGGTATTATGAACCAAAAAGGGCTCATCACCATCGAGCCACTGGCGCGCCTTTAGGATGCCGCCACCCGTGTCGAGCAACAGGCCGCGCTCGTCACTGATGTGGATTGACAGACCAAAGTTATTGTTGCGCTCAAGAAAATCGATAATCATCTGCCCATAGTGGTGGATGTTGATGGTGATATCATCAAATCCGGCAGCTGCCACCCGCTCGATGACATGTTGCAGCATGGGCTTGCCGGCAATCTCAACCATTGCCTTGGGGCGGTCGTCGGTTAAGGGCCTGAGACGCGTCCCCAGTCCGGCAGCAAATATCAACGCTTTCATTGCACTACAGGATTAAGGGTGCGATCATGTTCGGGCTGCTCACGATGTGACAGCTCAACGCGCACGTTGAATTTATCATGGATATGCTCAGCAAGGTGTTCGGCGGCATAGACCGAGCGGTGCTGTCCGCCCGTACAGCCAAAGCACACCATCAGGTCGGTAAAACTGCGCTTCTTGTAGCGCTCAACCGACTCGTCAACAAGGGCATAGACATGCTCCAGCCACTTGTCGATGGTACTCTCCTTCTGCAGGAAGTCAATCACGTTTTTGTCCAGACCGGTAAAGGCTTTGTATTTGTCATATTTACCGGGGTTGTTCAGCGCGCGGCAGTCAAAGACAAATCCGCCGCCGTTACCCGAAGAGTCGTGAGGTATGCCTTTCTTGTAAGCAAAACTCATCACCCTAACGGTAAGTCCCTTATCCTCGCTCACAAAGTCCTTGAGGTTAACCAACTCATCGATGACGAGGCTCAAGTAAGGATATTGGGTGAACGGCTTGTCGATGACGAGTCTGCGCAGGTTAGCGACAGCGGGGACAATGCTGTTCTTCATGAAGTCGGGCTTTTTCTCAAAATATCCCCTGAAACCATAGGCACCCAGCACCTGTAGCGTGCGGAACAACACGAAAAGGCGCAGGTTGTTATAAAATTCCTTCTCGTCGATGTCGGGCTGGTACTCCTTGAGTTTTTGCAAGTAAGTGTCAACAAGGTCTTTCTTCAGCTCGTCAGGATACTTGGCACGTGCCTGCCACACAAAGGATGCCACGTCATAATAGTACGGGCCACGCCTGCCACCCTGGAAATCAATATAAGCCAGTTTGCACTCAGCTGGCTTGTCGGCATCACCCACGAGCATCACGTTGCGCGACTGGAAGTCACGGTACATGAATGTCTCGCTGGGCACTGCCAGTAAATCGCGCGTGAGCTTCTCGAAATCGTTCTCGAGTTTGTCCTCGTTGAATACAACTCCCGTCGCCTTGAGGAAACAATATTTGAAATAGTTTAGGTCCCACTTGATCGAACGCTCGTCAAAGCATTTGGCAGGGTAGCAGTGGCTATAGTCAAAGCCTTGTGCGCCCTTGAACTGGATGTCCACCAATCCGCGCATGGTGCGGCGCAGCAATTCCTTCTCCCCGCTGGTGAATGCATGGGTGATCGCACTGCGACGAATTTTGTTCCACAGGATGTTCTCGGGCTTTTTGCCCAGGTCCTCCTGGATATAGGCCATGTGATCGTCGCTCACACCATAGATCTCGGGCACCGAGAGCCCTTGCTCGCGAAAGTGGCGCGCCATGTAGATGAACGCGTCATTCTCCTCGCGTGACTCGCCGACCACACCCACGATGGTGCGCTCGCCATTCAGGCGATAGTACTGGCGGTTGGAGCCGGCCTTGTCCATGAGCACGATTTCGGTGGGTTCGCTGCCCACATATTGCTCGTATAATCTTTTCAATCTTTCCATTGCTGTCTTCTTTTAATGTAAATGACATTAGAATTCACTGGTAAAGTGGAAGGTGATCTTCGGGAAATCCTGCTGTGCCATCTGGAGCACATAGTTGCTGTCGGCCAGGAACACGTCTCGACCCTCAAGGTCAACCGCCATGAACTGGTGCTTACGCTTCTTGAAGGCGTCCAGGGCGTCCTCATCGTCACTCTCGATCCAGCAGGCCTTGTATAGGTGGATAGGTTCCCAGCGGCACTGGGCGCCATACTCGTGCAGCAGGCGGTACTGGATGACCTCAAACTGCAGCTGACCCACGGTGCCGATGATCTTGCGGTTGTTGAACTGGTTGATGAACATCTGGGCCACGCCCTCGTCCATCAACTGCTCCAGACCCTTATTGAGCTGTTTGGTCTTCATCGGGTCACTATTCTCGATGTACTTGAACATCTCGGGCGAGAAACTGGGCAAGCCGCGGAAGTGGAGTTCTTCGCCCTCGGTGAGGGTATCGCCAATCTTGAAGATGCCGTTATCAGGCAGTCCCACAATGTCACCGGGATATACCTCGTCGATAATTTCCTTCTTTTGTGCCATGAACGCTGTCGGGGCGCTGAAGCGGTAGCTCTTGCCGCTACGCACGTGCTTGTAGTTGCCGTTGCGCTGGAACACTCCCGAGCACACCTTGACAAAGGCGATGCAGCTGCGGTGGTTGGGGTCCATGTTGGCGTGAATCTTGAAGACAAAGCCCGTGAATTTGTCCTCGCCGGGCTCCACCGTGCGCTCGATAGCGGTCACGGGACGGGGCGACGGGGCGATGCGTACAAAGCAGTCCAGCAACTCTTTCACGCCAAAGGTGTTCAGCGCCGAGCCAAAGAACACGGGCGCCACCTTAGCGTCAAGATAGTCCAGCGTATTGAAGTCGGGATATACACCATCAATGAGTTCAATGTCGGCACGCAGTTTCTCGGCATCGGCAGCGCCCACAGCCTTGTCGATGGCGGGGTCGTTGATGTCGTTGATATCCACACGGTCGGTCACATGCTGTTTGTCGGGCTTGAACAGGCTGATGTTGTGCTCATAGATGTTATACACACCCTTGAAATGGGCACCGATATTGATGGGCCAACTCAGGGGGCGAACGTCAATCTTCAGTTCCTGCTCCAGTTCGTCGAGGATGTCAAATGGGTCACGGCCCTCACGGTCGAGCTTGTTAACAAAGATGATAACCGGCGTGTTGCGCATGCGGCACACCTCCATCAACTTGCGTGTCTGGGTCTCAACGCCCTTGGCGACATCGACCACGATGATAACGCTATCGACAGCGGTAAGGGTTCGATAGGTGTCCTCGGCAAAGTCCTGGTGGCCAGGGGTGTCAAGGATGTTGATCTTGTAATCGCCATAGTTAAACCCCATGACCGATGTGGCGACCGAGATGCCGCGCTGCTTCTCAATCTCCATCCAGTCGCTGGTGGCAGTCTTCTTAATCTTATTGGATTTCACCGCTCCGGCGACATGGATTGCACCACCAAAGAGCAACAGCTTCTCGGTGAGCGTCGTCTTACCGGCATCCGGGTGAGAGATGATGGCAAATGTGCGTCGGCGGGTGATTTCGGTTGTCAGTGACATTATTCTTAGTGAATAGTTAAGAGTTAACAGTTAATAGTTGTTTGATTGTGGCCTCGAGGCTGTCGAGCCAGTAGGGGACGGTAACGCCAAAGGTGGTCTTGAATTTCGTCTTGTCCAGCACGCTGTAGCTGGGACGGTTGGCCTTGGCGGGGAACTCGTCGCTGTGGCAGGGCTGCACGTCACAGGTGGTGATGCCTGCCAGCCTGTGGATGGCCAGTGTGAAGTCATACCACGAGATAACACCCTCGTTACTGAAGTGATACACACCACCCTGCCATTGCGGGGCGCTCATCACCGTGACGATGGCAGTAGCAAGGTCACGGGCACATGTGGGCGATCCCACCTGGTCAAACACGACCTTCAGCGCGGGCTTATCCTTGCCCAACGCGAGCATCGTCTTGACGAAGTTCTTACCATAGGGCGAGTAGAGCCATGCGGTGCGCAGGATGACGGCATCACTGCCCAGTGTATCGAGCAGTTGCTGTTCACCATCTAGCTTGGTGCGGCCGTATGCCGACTGGGGATTAGTGGGCATGTCCTCGGTATAAGGGATACAACCCTTGCCGTCAAACACATAGTCGGTCGAGACATGGACCATGCGGGCACCATGACATTTGGCAACCCGAGCCATGATGCCAACGGCCTCGGCGTTGAGGCGTGCAGCCAACTGCTCGTTGTCCTCGGCAGCGTCAACGGCGGTATAAGCGGCACAGTTGACGATGATGTGGATGTCGTTATCGGCCACAGCTTGCTCAACGGCTGCTTCGTCAGTGATATCCAACATCGTGATATCTTCGCCCGCCACATCGGTGAACAGGGCGTGAAAACGCTGGTCTCCGGCCAGCACGTTGCGCATCTCGTGGCCCAGTTGGCCATTAGCGCCAGTGATGAGTATGTTTGTTATCTTCATTATTAAATCAAAGTAATCTCAAAAAATCCTAAAGCCTAATTACCTAACACCTTAAGCCTAACACCTAACACCCAAAACCTACTCAACCTCATCTCCAAACAGCGGCTTCTCCTCGTCTCGCTTGTAATAGGCGGCAAGGAGGCCAATGAAGTGTGAAATCTGGCTAATGGCGGCGGCAGTGTCTTGGGTGATCTCCTTGCCCTGCAAGTGAAGCAACATCACCCCGTAGAGGGCATTAAAACAGGTCTCCAGCTCGCTGAGACGCTGGTCCTCGGGCATAGTCGCGCGCAGTTGCACGATAAAAGGCAGGGTGCGGTAATAGTCGGCGTGATAATCAGGAAAACGGTTTTGGTCGGCCAGCAGTTGCTGGTGCAGGTCATTCAAGCGGATGAGCACGTTGTGGCACACGCGTATGTGGCCCTTTTCCCGCACGTTCTCCAGCTCCATCATCTTGATGAGCGACTCATACCATTCGCGTATCTCGTGGCGAGTGGCGTCATCTACCTCATAGCGCGAAATCACGGCCTTGTCCACCATGTCGATGTCCAGGTGGCAGGCGCGTAACAGGTCCTCAACCTGCCACAGGTAGAGCAGATACTCGGCAATGTTCTCCTTACGTTTTTGTTGGGCGATGAGCATGATTATCCAAAGCGGCTGATGTTGCGTAATGTGGGCTCGTCAACAATGCGGATGCGGCGCCCGTCAACAGTGATGATACGTTCCTGGGCAAAGGTCGAGAGGGTGCGGATGGCGTTGGCCGTTGTCATGTTCGATAGGTTGGCCAGGTCCTCGCGCGCCATGTAGATTTTCAACGTATTTCCATCGTCCTCGTAACCGTAGTTGTCCACGAGCATACACAGGGCCTCGGCCAAACGGCCGCGGATGTGCTTCTGGGTCAAGGTCACCACCTTGGATTCACTGCCACCCAGGTGCTTGGACAGCTCGTGCAGGAAGAACCACGCCAGTTTCATATTGCCGTCGATGAGGCGTTTCACCACGTCCATGGGGATAGAGCCCACCTGTGACGGCTCAATCGCCATCGTGCTGGCGACGTATGGCTCACCGGCAAACCAAGCGCGATAGCCAAAGTACTGGATGGGGCGGTACAGGCGCAGGATCTGCTGCTTGCCGCCAATACCGTTCTTGAACCGCTTGACTTTGCCTTTGATCAGGCACCATAAGAATTGCGGCTCATCTTTCTCGGCATAGATGATTTGGTTCTTGCGGAAGTTATGCAAGACGAAGTTCTCAGCGATGAGATGCTTCTCCTCGCTGCTCAGGATTGACCAAATCTCGGCCAAATCCTCCCTAATGATATCTTCAAGTAGATTCTTCTTGACCATCACTACCTCTTAAAACGTGCAAAGTTACTCACTTTTTCCCACCTGCCCAAAACCATACGCGTAAAAATGATTAAAACTCAAAAAACACAGCATAAAAATTGAGTTGGACGACCAGATGCGGCACGAGCGACCACCCACCCCATACCATAAAACCCCATCACTCCATATCACTCCCCATTATTCCCCACGAAAAAAAACGGCTAGCTGCTCTCGCAGTCGCCGTTAATTCTCATGTTTTTGCTTATAAATTGCTTGCGTTTTAAAATCGGGCTAGATTTAAAGGTTGGGCTTAAATAATCATTTAATCAACATTAACTACCATCAAAAGATTTTCATTTCCGTTTTTTCTATACAATCATCAAATATCAATCAGCACATTTATTATCCTGATATGACATTTGGGAATATCTGTCATTCATTTTTACGGCACAAAAGTACACCCACCCCATGATTTGTATTAGAAAAAAACAATAAAACATTTGTAGAAATTGTTGTTTTTTTGACCAAAAACTTGTCAAAAAACGCCCTGAAAATTCTACATTATACTGATTTTCAATAAAATAAAAATACAAATACAATTATTGCTAGTAAAATCCAATAAAAAGCCCAAGTCTGGGAATTTTGTCGGACTTGGGCTGGTTGGTTTTGGACGGCTATGTCGCCTTACTTGTCGGTGATGGTGATGGTCTTGCCGGCGCTGTGGGCACTTAGCTGCGGGGCATACTGGCACTGGATGGTAGCGATGCCCGAAGTGAATTCACCCGGATTGGTTACCCACACGTCATAGCCAATGATGTGCGTGCCCTTGCTCAGGCTGTTGATGAACACATTGGTCTGACTATCCTTGGTCTCCTGGTAGAACCAGGTGTTGTCCTCGTTGCGGTAACCCGACAACTGGTCAACAGGCTCGAAGCAGGCAGCACGCTCGTCGGTCATGGTTACAAAGTCCATGTCCTTGTTGGTCTTGATGATGACACGCACCTTGACCTTATCGCCCACCTTAAACGTGGTAGCGCTGTGCAGTGAGCCATCAGCGGCATACACATAATACTCCTTGCTGATAGACATCTCCTGGATGGCAACTTCCTTGATTTGGGTCATCGGAGCCTTGAACTGGCTGTAAACGGCACCCCATGCGGGGCCGCTGCCCGTACGGTCGATGACGACGTTGCCTGTCGTGGTAGCGGGCAGCGTGGTGCGGAAGTAGCCCACATATTGCGCCATCTTGTCGAGGGCGATGGGTTGGCCTGCCACAGTGATGGTGGGATTGGCGGCGCGTTCCAACCACTGGCTACCGGTGCTCAGGATGCTGAAGACGGCATCGGCCGCAAGGCTGCGTGTGCCCCAGTCGTTGCTCTGCTTCATGAGCAGCATCCACTTGCGCACCAGGTCAATCTCCTGCTGACGCGGATCCACCTCGTTCATGGCTTGCAGGATGTTGCTGGTGTAGGCCACCTTGTCAAATTCCCACCAACCGTAGCCCGTCTGCAGGTTGTCCCAGTACATGCCCAATTCGGGCTTCACGATAGCAAACTGGCGTATGCTCTCGATGATGTTGCGGGCAGTCTTCTGGTAGCCGTTGCGGTTGAGCGCCATGGCGTAATAGGCCTTCTGCTTGAGCGTCAAGCCCTTGCCCCAGTTCTTGTCCATGTACTTGAGCACCATCTTCAGCAAGTTGGCGCTCGACGTGGTCTGTTTCACCTCGGGGAAGAGCGTACGGATATAGGCATAGTCGGTAAACTGACCTTCAGGTTCCTTGCTGTACTTTTTAGCCTCATTATACAGGCGCACGGTCTCGCTATCATAGTAGTTCAAAGCCCGGTTAATCATTGAGGTCAGGCGGCTATCATCGGGGAGATAACCCAAATGCTTGGTCTCGCCGATGAGCTCCAGCACGGCACCTGTGGTCCAGACGCTGGACTTGCATCTGGGATAGCGGAACCAAGTGAAGCCACCATCGCCCATCTGCAGCGATTGCAGGGCGGTGATGATCTTCTCATATTCCTTCTTGACGATAGCTTCGTCAAACAATTCATTCAGCCTTGACATCCTCAACGTCTGGCGGTCTGCCTCGCGAACCCATGGCGATGCCAGCAGGGTGCCGATCTTGAGGTCTTGGTTCTTCTGGAGCATCGACACGAGAGTGCTATCCTCATTGTGCTGTTTCCAGTAGTCGATAGCCTCCTTGATTTGGGGCTGTGACTTGGCGACACCCTGGGCTACTTGCAGGGCAAACAGGCTGTGGGCCGCACTGGTGGCGACGTTGTAGTTGTCATCCCAGATGGTGGGCAACGCCAACACGCAGTACCACACGGGGTTGTCGCAGTATTCCAGCGTCACGCGGGCATCCTTGGGGAACTTGGGCAACGGCTGCTCGAAGTGTCCCTGCCCGGCCTCGACATAGAACGGCTGGGTCTCGATAACTGGCGAGATGGTCGTCAGCACGGGCACCATCACCTGTTCGCCGTCACCAAAGGTGCTGTTGGCGGCCTTAATGCGGAAGCCCACAAAGGCGATGGTGTCGGGCACCAGCCAGTCGATGGTTACGGCCTCGCTGCCATTGGGGTCGAGCTGCAAGTTGAAATTGCGAGTGGCATACACGTCGTTAGTGCGCGGGTCAAACAACTCAATGACGGCATCACACGCGGCGGCCTCGTCGGTAGCGTTCTGCACTGTTGCGGCCAGCGTGGCCTTGTCGCCCTGGCGCAGGAAGCGCGGCATGCTAGAGCGCACCATCAGCGGCTTCTGGGTCAATACCTCGGCCATCCATGTGGAGCCGACCATCTTCTTGTCCCATGCCACGGCTTGGGCAATCCATGTGGTGTTGAAATTGGGCACCTCAAACTCTACCTGCACGTTACCCTTGTCGTCGCTCGTGAGCATCGGCTGCCACAGCGCAGTCTTGACATCGCTCTCGCGCAGAATGACCTTGTCCAGGTTCTTCTCGTTGACCTGAGCTTCTTCGATTTCGGAACTTGCAAAGACTTCGGCAGTCACCACTTCATCAAGCATAACATCTCCCTTTAGAGCACGTGTGACGATGCGGTCCTCGGTACCTTTCTCGCTATCCACACCATAGGCAACTTCGGCTTCCATGATCTCATCATCCATGGCGTTAGTTGGGGCGGCTCCCAGCGATTTCATCATCCTACGGCCGCGACCCATAGCGTAACTGAACGGCACTTGATCATAGGTGTACAACTCGGGCAGTTGGGCATTTGCCCTATTGGGGATATCAAGGTATCCCTGACTCCGATAGGCATAGCCACTACAACGTCCTATGTACATGGATCTGATGTCGAAAAGATGCTGGTAGTAAGTCGAAACGAGAGAATAGTTCCAGTTGTTCTCGGCGATGCTGGCGATGGCTTTGTCATACATGTCGAGCAGCATGGCACCAGGACGCGGCTTGCCGTTCTGGTCGGTCAGTGTAAACGACCAACGCTCGATGTTGCCAGGCACGAGTTTGTTGCGGAACGAGGTAGCGGTAATCTTCATCGCTTCGGCCTTGTAGGGATTCTCAAGCTTTGCCTCTTTTTCCCAAACTTTGGTGGCGTAGTAGGCAATGAACTTAACAGTCACGTCAGCGCCAGCCTCCTTGGGAAGAGGCACAGTGAAGTCGTGCATGCCGGCCTTGTAGTTGAGCCATCCCTCGCTGATGATGCCGTTGCGTGAATTTGCAATATAGTAAATATAGGCTTTGGGCGTGGATACGCCGATGGTGATATGGCCCTTGTTGTTCTTATCGACACTCATTCCAATCGGCGTGAGCCACAGTGGGCACTCCTTGACGGGCGAGATCTTGTCGCCCTTACGGTAGATGGTGATCGTGCGGCTCACATCCACGTCCTGCTCGCCCTCCTCGGCATCAAGAATATGCACCTTGAGCGTGTATTGGCCCGAGGGCAGGCTGGTCAGGTCGATGGTCGGGTCGGCGGTGTTGAGATTACCGGTCTTGACGGGCTCTTTTTCGCCCAGCGGAGTCACCTCCCAAGTACACCATGTGTCAGGGTGTTCCTCGTCGGTAGTGTTATACTTCAACGGCAGCTTGATGGGCTTGTCGTTAAAATAGACGTTCTCGTTGATAGCACCCAGTTCGATGCCGCGACGGGTACCCACGATAAACGAGGTGCTTTCCTCATGGGTTTCGCCCGCATCGTTAGTGACGGTGGCAACGACCTTGTAATTATAGCGTGCCCAGCGGCGCTTGCCGAGCATCAAGTCTTTGTTCTCTTGGAACAGGTCTGGGGCAAATTCGATGGTAAAATTGCCTTGTTCATCGGTGACGACAGTGGTGTCCAGTAGGTGTTCACCATTGTTGTTGTGCATGCTCCAGCACCACCAGGACCACTTGTTCCGGATGAGCGACAAGCGCACCTCGGTGTTCTGCACCGGCAGGCCACTATAGGTCATAGCCTTACCGGTTACCTTGACGGGCTGGCCAGCGACATAGCTACGACGGGCATCAGGGAAAGTAACCTCAAAGGTTGGCGTTTTGTACTCACTCACGTTGACGCCCCAAGAGCCGATCGGGGCTAAAATCCGGCCGTTTCTATAACCGCGTCCTATTTGAATTTGGAACATGCCATTCATTCGGTCCTTGGGCACGACGAACGAACCTTCGATGCGCCCGTACTCATCGCTGACGACTTTTGTCGAGTCAATCTCCTTTCCATTAGAATCACTAAACCTCACCCAAAAGACCTCGTCTTCCCTAGGTGTGTTTTCGTCATTTGTCACCTGATAGATGTTAATTGCCCATTGGATAGTCTCGCCAGGACGGTACACGCCAAGGTCGCTGTAGAATCGAGCGGAAATATTATCATAATCGCGCTCTACTATCCGACTTAAATGGGTCATGGGGCCGTAACGGTCATCACCCTTGATGGTCTTGATTATGAGATTGCTATCGTCATTTCCCATGAAATCGAGTTTGAGTATACCGTCTTTTCCAGTCTCACCAAGATTCTTTTTCTGCCTTATGCTGTTAACGGTCACGCCCTGTAATGGCATGCCAGTGTTGATGTCCACTGCCGCGATAATGTCATGATGGTCTATGCGATTCACAGCGAAGTGGCCAATGTCAGTTACTCGCAACAATTGTCTGTCATAGATGTTGAGATTTGGTTTCTCGTCCTTATCCAGCTTTGGTATGATGACGTAGTAGCCGTAAGGCAACGGAGGCAATTCGGACTTGACATCTTCCACATTGAACGGGACGATTCCCTGCACAGTGACTGGTGTCCGCGAGACAAAATGCAGTCGGTTAGGATCAATATGGCCGGAGTAAAGGTCCTGTTCATCAACGCGATAGACGACCAGCCAATAGGAGTTAGCGTTATTGACACTGGCGGTCACAGTTATTTTATCCCGTGAGGAGACAATATTGGGGTAATTCACGTGCAGCTCCTTCTGTTCCATATCAATGATCATGTTATTGACCTGGGCGGCATAGATCGTGTTGGGGAATCGCTGCAGGTAGCTCTTTAATTCGCTGTACCTTTGTTTGTTGTCGTCAAAGCTTAAATGTGGTAGCAGATAGCCGCAGTGCTCGTTATCTCGATAGCGCTCGTAGGCGGTGCGGAAGTCACCCTCTCTTGTGGAGACAATGGCAAAGATATTAGCCGGGGCATTACCCTCGGTGGCATTGAGCCAATCTGTCTTGATGCGCTCCCGCAAGTCTTCATTGTCGTCATTCATGCTTTGGAGCATCTCCATGCCCTTCATCAACATGAACTCGTGCAACGTGGGCACGTAGGTGGCACCCAACTCATTGCACTCGATGATTCCAGACAGCGAGGTCACCGCTACGGCCTTGAGGGCGTCGGGTTCAGTGAGGCTCTTCTCGATGAGTTCGGCAATCTTCTTATCAAACTGCTGGCGGTCCCACTCGCTGACGTCGGCGGGCACTTCCTCCACGGGATTGTTGCGGTCGCTCCAGCGGGCATAGCGGTCACGGTAGCCCTGATAGACAAGCGCCTCAAAGTAGTAGAGCAAAGCCTTGATGTGGGGCTGCTTTTCCTTGGCGATAGTTTGCTCGATGCGCTTGACGATGTCGGGCATATTGTCCTGAGAGATACCGCTCTCGGCGATACTGTAACGCACCAGCGCATCTACAGTCAATTGTCCGTTGCCGCTCTTGAGCGCGTTGTCCAGATCGACTAGAGCCTCCTTAGAGACGTCTTGAGGATAATTGAAGTCAATGACTTTCTTGTCCTTACCCATTGAGTTAAAAGGGGATGCCATAATCATTAAAAATAATGTGAAAATGGTGAATATTCTTTTCATGATCGCGCCATTTTTTAGTGTTATCTATAATAAAGACTTCAAATATACCACAATTATTATACCAATCGCTTATTTTTGCAATAATTAACCCCGATAAGCCCTAAAAGAGATAACAGGTTATGACTTTTTCTTGACTTTTTACAAAAAAAGTGTAAATTTGCAGCGTTATAACAATCAACCACAAGAACAAGTATTTATGGCAGCTATCAAAACAATAGGCGTGTTGACCTCGGGTGGTGACGCTCCAGGCATGAACGCAGCAATTCGCGCGGTCACCCGCTCGGCGATTTTTAACGGTTTCAAGGTAAAAGGCATCTACCGTGGCTACAAGGGGCTGGTAGATGATGAAATTGTGGATTTACAGACCCAAAGTGTATCGGGTATCATGCACCACGGCGGCACCATCCTCAAGACGGCGCGTTGCAAGGAGTTCATGACTGTCGAGGGACGGAAACAAGCCTATGAAAACATGAAGAAGCACGACATCGACGCACTCGTAGTCATCGGTGGCGACGGCTCGCTAAGCGGCGCACAGCAGTTTGCCAAAGAATTTGACATCCCCATCGTGGGCATTCCAGGCACCATCGACAACGACCTGAGCGGCACCGACCACACCATCGGCTATGACACCGCATTGAACACCATCATGTGGTGTGTGGACCGCATCCGCGACACGGCATCAAGCCACGAGCGCCTGTTCATCATCGAGGTAATGGGGCGCGAGTCAAGCTTCCTGGCCCTCAATGGCGCCATCGCCAGTGGTGCCGAGGCTGCCATCATCCCCGAGATGGCATCCAAGGTCGACCAACTTTCAGAACTCATCCAGAGCGGTTTCCGCAAGAGCAAGAACTCGTCGATTGCCCTCGTCGCCGAGAGTCCCGTCACGGGCGGCGCCATGGGCGTGGCCGAAAGGGTCAAGAAAGAGTTCCCGCAATATAACGTGAGGGTGACCATCCTGGGACACCTGCAGCGCGGTGGCAGTCCTACTGCCCAAGACCGCATCCTGGCCTCGCGCATGGGTGCAGCAGCCATCGATGCCCTGATGGAAGGTCAACGCAACATCATGATCGGCGACGATGACGAGAAAATGATTTATGTCCCCTTCAGCAAGGCCATCCGCCACACCAAGACCATCGACACCGAACTGCTCGATGTCCTGCACCGCCTGTCTATCTAGATTAACGTGAGTTTGACAGAAATAAGACACTGAAAATAAACATATTAAAAATGTAGAGACGCAAAATTTTGCGTCTCTATATTGTATCTGCACTTTATTGTCATCAAATCACATTAAAGGATTTACTGGTATTTGGGGGAGGGGCCGTACTTGTTCTCGCCCCACTTGCTGTCCAGCAAGGTGAAAATAAAGGTGATAACCATCAATAAGAGCCCCAAGAGAGCGCTGCCGGTCATCACGGTTGCCACAACAGGATTGGACTGAAAAGCATCGGCCATCATCTCGGCCTGAACCATGCTGTCGGTCGTTTCAAACAACTGTGTGCCATAGGGGGCGACCAGTATGGCCATCGACACCAGAACCACCACATATAAGATAGCCAGTATCGCAACCCACCAGCCACTACGTCCTGTGTCATGCAAGCGACGTGTCATAGCAGCAAACTGAGGGATGAGCAGCAGCAACGAGCAGAGCATACCCACATAGGAAAGGAATGGCAACAATAAGCCTCCATAATTGAACACACTCGATACAATCATCACAAAGAGTACAAACCACCAGTACTCGCTGCGACGGGCACGGCCCTTAAAATCAAAGTACTTCCTGAAGCATGTCTTCACGGCCTCGACAGGGTCCATCATGGGACTGGCGCTAACACGCGGTTGATACTGAGGCCCTGACTGCTGCGGCTGATTAAACACGGGAGGTTGCAGTTGATTTTTCTGTTCCATTTTCTTGATATATTGGTTTATATTAGTTCGGTTAAAAAACAATACTTTTCACTGATTACAAAGGTAGATAATATTATCCATTGTACCAAATCATAACCCGATTTTTCCCATAACGACCAGGTATAATCCCCCAAAAATCAAGGCATGCAAGCCGATGAAGACTTGCATGCTCTTTTCAATATATATATATGAGTCTTGTAGATAATTATGCCTTACAGATACTTGGGAGAGGGGCCGTACTTGTTAACCCCCTTGTGGCTATCGAACAGCGAGAAGACAAACAGGGTGATGCTCAAGGCTGCGTTGAAGATACCCAGGAGAGATAACGCCAGCCCAGCAAAGGTAGATACGGCGAAGGCCTCTTTGTATTCCTGCAGGGGAAGCATGTTGCCATAACGGGTTCCCAAAATGCAGTAGGCCAGAATTTCAAATACGATAGACGCAACCAGACACCCTACCAACCACCAACCGCTGCGTCCCACATCGTGCAAACGGCGAACCTGCACGGTAATGCTTGGGATGAGCAGAGCGAGACATACAAGCGAGCCCAAAAACGCCAGTAGGCCAGCAAGGGCCATGGGCCACATAATGGTTTCGTTAACGTCGACACCCTTTAATGAATACCATGAGCTCACCAAGATGATGGGCAGGAAAAACACGAGAAGTACCAGCGTCAAAAATAACGAGAACCACCAATACTCGCTGCGACGCGAACGGCCCTTGAGAGTGGCATATTTAGAGAAGGCTTCCTTGATGGCCTGGCCGAAAGTCAGCCTGGGTACTACAGTCCCTGACATTGACTGTTGAGTCTGCTCGAAGTTTTGTTCTTGAATAGGTTCCATAATGTTAATATTTTAAATTGTTAATAATTTGTTTTTGACCCTTAGACGCAGCCCGTAACCAAAAAACTACACAAAAAGGAAAAAAATTTCTAATTTTGCACCCTGATTGATAAAAAAGATAATGAAACGACAAATCAAGATATGGATGGAGTGCTTCCGTCTGAGGACGCTGCCCGTGTCGCTCAGCGGTGTGATCATCGCCATTGGGTTGGCCAAGTGGTATGGTTATTTTCATTGGGCTCCTGCACTGCTTTGTGTGGCTTTCGCGTTGTTGGCACAGATTGTGTCCAACACCGCCAACGAGTACTTTGACTACCTGAATGGCACCGACAAACCCGGGCGCGTGGGACCACGCCGTGGTGTGACCGAGGGCGACATCAAGCCTACCACACTCAGGAACGTCACTCTCGCCCTGCTCGTGCTGGCGGGCATCGTGGGTTGCTGCCTTATCCCCTATGGCGGATGGTGGCTGCTGCCTGTGGGCATCGTCATTGCCCTGGCGGCCTTTGCCTATAGCGCTGGTCCTTATCCCCTATCCTATCACGGATTGGGCGAGCTCATGGTGTTCATTTTCTTTGGCCTGGTGCCCGTAAACTTGACCTATTATGTGATGGCCCTACGCTTTGACCCACTGGTCATCCTTTCCAGCATCACCATCGGCCTGCTAGGCGTCAATGTGCTGCTGGTCAATAATTACCGTGACGTGGAAGAGGACCGCGAGGCAGGGAAGCGCACGTCGGTAGTCATCTTCGGACGCCAGCCCGCCTCCCTCGCCTACCTCATCAACGGCTACTGCGGCATGGCGATGCTCAGTGCCCTGTGGGTGATGATTGCCGCTCGCTGGAGCGCTTGGAGGCAGTTGCCCATGTGGACGCTCGCCATTCCCGTGCTCTACCTGGTGCTGCACACCGCCACATGGTACAAGCTCATCCACCGCGAGGGCAAAGCGCTCAACCCGCTACTGGGCGAAACGGCGCGCAACATGCTCATCTTCACATTATTATTAACCATCGTACTGATTATCTATTCCTAATCCAATGGCCCTGATTGACGACATACGCGCCCTGCGCATCGCTGACTACAACTACGACCTCCCTGACGAACGCATCGCAAAGCATCCGCTGGCCCAGCGTGAGCAGTGCAAGCTATTATATTATAAAGGTGGTGAGATTGAGGAACGCCGTTTCTGGGAAGTGCCCGCATTGCTTCCCGAGCACTCGACACTCATCTATAACAACACACGTGTGATCAACGCCCGCCTGCGCTTTCGCAAGGAGACCGGCTCCATGATCGAGATCTTCTGCCTAGAACCCATCCTGCCACGCGACTACGAGCAGATTTTCCAAACCACAGGCCATTGCGTCTGGCAGTGCCTGGTGGGTAACAGCAAGCGATGGAAACAGGGCGCGCTCACCCAAACGGTCACCATCGATGGCCATGAAGTCACCCTGAGCGCCACCCGTGGCGAGCAACGGGGCAATGCCTGGGAAATCGCCTTCGATTGGGATGGAGCCGGGCAACAGGTAACCTTTGCCGACGTGCTCGACGCCATCGGCGAGATTCCTATTCCTCCCTACCTGAACCGTGGCACCGAAGCGAGCGACTCAACCGACTACCAAACCGTCTATAGCCACATCGACGGCAGTGTAGCCGCCCCCACTGCCGGTCTGCACTTTACTGAGGAGGTGCTGGCCGAGTGTGACCAGCGCGGCATCACGCGACGAGAGGTCACGCTGCACGTGGGCGCTGGCACCTTCCAGCCCGTTAAGAGTGAGCACATCGGCGACCACCCCATGCACTACGAGTTCATCAGCGTGCCTCGAGACGTGATTCAAGACATCATCAACGCTCCTGGCCCCATCATCGCTGTGGGCACAACCAGCGTGCGCACCCTCGAGAGCCTTTACTACATCGGCCAAATCCTGGAGGAGAACCCCGATGCCGACGAGGAGGCGCTCACCGTCACCCAGTGGATGCCCTACACCACCCCATGCGCGATCTCGACCCAAAAGGCGTTGCAAAACATCGTCGATTACTTGGACAGGCACCATGCCGACAGTTACATGGGCAGCACCCAACTGATGATCGCCCCTGGTTTCCAGTACCGAATCGTGAGCGGCATGATCACCAACTTCCACCAGCCCCAGTCCACGCTGCTACTCCTCGTTGCCGCTTTTGTAGGCAATGACCAGTGGCGTGGCATGTACGACTTCGCCATGGATCACGGCTTCCGCTTCTTGTCCTACGGTGACGCCCAGCTGCTGCTCAAGCAGTCTATTTAATAACGACAGCATTTCACGACAATTCACGAGTGTGACTAGATTCCATCCGTCACACCCGTGTCATCCGTCATATCCATTCCATCCGTAATAGAGGGAAAAAACCGAGGGTATTCATCTATAAAAAACGGCGGTTGGTCGCATCTTTATGCCCGATAAGGCGATTAACGGGCCTTACCATGTATAATAGCCTTAAACTGGGCACAACTGTTGCAGTCTAAAAGACAAAGAAAAAAAGAATTTGTTGAACAATTTAAAACAATACGATTATGAAAACTTCTGTAAAAAACATCATGATGAGCTTCGCTCTCATGGGATGCCTGATCTTCAGCGCATCAGACGCAATGGCCCAAGGCCGTAGTCGTTCACAGGGGGGCAGCACCGCCAGCAGAAGCCAGTCGGCAGCTGTCTCACGTTCCAGCAACTCAGCGGCACCGACGGTAAGTCGAGCCAGTAGCTCCAGTTCAATGAGCCGCAGCGAAGCAACACCCCAGGTTAACCGCAGTAGCTATAGCAGTAGTAGCATGCAGCGCAGCACCACCTCGCCCCAGGTGAACCGTGGCAGCAGCACCAGCAGCTCAAGCATGCAGCGCAGCACCACCTCGCCTCAAGTGAACCGTGGTAGCAGCACCAGCAACTCAAGCGTTCAGCGCAGCACCACCTCGCCTCAAGTGAACCGTGGTAGCAGCACCAGCAGCTCAAGCGTTCAGCGCAGCACCACATCGCCCCAGGTGATCCGTGGTAGCAGCACCAGCAGCTCAAGTGTTCAGCGCAGCACCACATCGCCTCAGGTGAACCGTGGCAGCGGCACCAGCAGCAGCGTTCAGCGCAGCACCACCTCGCCTCAGGTGAACCGTGGCAGCGGCACCAGCACCAAGATTGGTAGCTCAGTGAGCAGCGCTAGCTCTCGCCGCGACAACAGCCAAATGGTCGGCACTGACGTTCGTGGTACAGCAACAAGCCGCGACCTCGTTAGCACAACCACTCAAGGCGTTAGTGGCAGCAAGGACAGAATTGGCGCCGGCGGCAAGCCTGGCGGCAATGGTGGCAAGCCCGGCGGAGACGGCAATGTGGACAAAGACAAGAGTGGTAAGGATCGCCACAACGGCAACGGTCACGTGGACAAGGACAAGGATGGAAAAGTTCACCACAATGACAAGCCCGGCGGCAATGGCAGAAGGGATGGCCATGACAGGCCCAATGGTTATGGAGGCAATGGCAACCACTACGATTACAGCAACCATCACTATCACAACGACTTCCACAACAACTATTCACATCACTCATGGAGTTGGAGTCGTCCCCTGCCCCCTCCCGTACGTCCCTATCGCCCTGCCATCTATGAATGGTATCGCCCTGTAATTCCTTACGGATGGGCACCCTACAGTGGAGCTCCCGTCATTGACAGGATTCTGGGACTGACCTTCGGATCGCTCTTTGACACTTCGATTGAGTATCTGTACTACAATGGTTACGAGATTGACGGATATGCCGATCACATCATCTACCTGAGAAACGTGATACTGCTCAACCACCTCTGGGACGATGTCATGTTGAGCTTCGATTCTGGCAACAGATTGGTCAACGCACAGTTTGTTTACCACAGCTCATCCTACAACAACTATCGTTACAGAAGGATCTACAACAGCCTCACCAGGGTATATGGAGCGCCCATCACCAGTGATAGCCGTGGCATCAGTTGGTACGGCGGTGGCTGCACCGGATGGATCACCCTGTCAACCAACATCGATCTGGGACACCACTACATGACGCTCTCGATTGGTTACTAAGGATAATATAGAAACTAAACACACACAATTATCATCTAACTGAAGGGACGGACGGCACTAGGCTTTCCGTCCCTTTATTCTATGGGATTGGCACCTTTTCCAACCCATATTTTATACTACTAAAAATCATAGCAAAAAAATTAACAATTTTTCAGGAGGAATTTAGAATTATTAGATACAAAAAGTCGTTTCTTTCCAAATTCAAGCATTAACTTTGCACCAAGTTTTTTCATAGGATTAGATTTTTAAGGTTTAGAGTGTGTGGTCGTTGGGAAACGACCACACATTTTCCTTACACCGATTGGCTACCCCATGCGAGCAATCATTCTGTAATATCCATTCAATCCGTATAATCCGTAATCTCCGTTTTATCAGTAGTTAGAAAACACCCGCACTCCGTTTTACGGGAATGCGGATGCTTCACTAACCTCTAATCATTAATTCACTCTACTGCTAGCGCAGCGAGCATATCACCAACTGCCAACGAGCAGGTAGTCGATGAGTGTTGTCACATCTTCAATATTGATGTTGCCATCCTGATAACAGTCAGCATTATCCACATTGATGCCAGCCGTGTTACCCGTGAGCAGGTAATCGATCAGATCAGTAACATCCGTGATGTTAACCAGGCCGTCGCCATCCACATCGCCACGCAGGTAAGGCACGGGCTCAGTCCATTTCTCAACGACGAGCACACCACCCGTGAGATAGAGCGTCAGGTTATACTTGCCAACAGGAATCCTGAACGAGTTAGTTCCAGCGACAACAGGCAGCTGAGTGCCCAAGCGGGCCTCGTTGATCAGGTAGTTGTTGGTCGTGGCGCCCATGCGATAGGATGCGATTTCGTCCCAAGTGTTGCCCAGGGCGGTGGTAAAGCTGAAGTAGCTGTAGCCGCCATAAGGATCCACAAAGTCGATGGTTGCAGTGTACTTCTCGCCGTTAGTGGTAGTCATTTCAAAGCCATTATTGGGAGCCCAACTGGTGGTGTTGATGTTACCCAGCACATAAACCTTTTCATAGCTAGCCGAGCCAGCGCCAGCATACCTCTCGGTCACGTCAAAGTAGGTGTCGGCAGCGTCATAGTGGAATGCCGCCAAATCGCTGTTGGGATAGATGAAATAGGAGTCGCGCTTCACATTGATAATATTGGTCTGGTTCTCAAAACCGCTTTGACCGTTATTGAAGATGAGGTTCACCTGATCAGCGTCCACATGCAGGCAATACCACTCAATGTCGTTGATGGTCACCTTGTCCAGGCTGCTGAGGGCCTTGCCGGGCCAGGTGCTGCCGGTCACACTACCCTCGTCGGTCCATGCCCAAACATATGCACTGGCCAACGAAGACTTGACATACACGTTGATGCCTGTTGTGGCCACGTCGGTAATGGTGTAGATGTAGTTCTCGATGTTCTCGACCTGATTACCGTTAACGACACCCACCTTGAGGGTCGTATTCTCGGTAAAGGTCATCGAGGTCGATGACGTGATGGTGGCACTAGCCAGCGTGGGAGTGCTGCCGTCGGTGGTATAGACGAGCGTCGTTCCACCACGGCTGGGAGCAACCGTCAGCGACACGCTGCCCACGTAATTGCCTGCCTGCTTGCTCACGACAGGATAGCCCAAGATACTACCGTCCTTGCCCACATGGCGCCAATCAATACCATTGCTGATGAACAGGTTGTAACCGTCACCGCCCTGCACGAGTTGATAGCCCGTGGGAGTGCCGTTCATTACCGCATAGCCCACCTGCAGGTACAGGTTGCCACGAGTGCCCTGAGTCTCCAGGATATAGCCGCCATTGCTCTCCTGCTGGGTGAGAATGGCGCTCTGGTTGTGGACACCAGCAGCGCGGCGCGCCTTGATGCAGTTATTGATCTCATTGGCATAAACATTATAGTGCTTATAGAAAATGCACGGCGTGCCAGGCATCGCCAGGATAAAAGCATTGGCGGGCATGACGTTAGTCTTGAGGCAGTCATAGTTGGTGTTTTGGCCAGTGTCGTGGTTGTCGACAAAGGTTACCGAATAGCGCTGATAATTATTATCGGCAGCAAGGCCCTTATCGTTCAGCGCACTCCATGTGCCGCCAGCAAACGCACTCTGCATCGGGTACTTCAGCGCGAAGTCAAACACAGCGCTCTGGATGCGACCGTCCTGCTTGGTCTCGTTGAGCCACCAGCGCAGGGTCTCGGCGTTACCGTCCCAATACTCACCTACCGAGAACGTGGGCTGTGAAGCAGCGTTATACAAGCCTGTATAATAACCGGCATAGCCCTTGCTCATGTCATAACGGAAACCATCATAGCCCAACTCATCGATGAGGAACTTCTGGTAGGTCTTAACGTTATTCTGCACGTTAGCACGAGTGTGGTCCAGGTCACGGCTGCCGTCAAAGTTCTCGCCCTCGTCGGCTGCGCCAGTAGCGGCATAGCCCGCTGCCACGCACTCATCGGTGCGGCAGATGTCAGCAAGGCTCCAAGTCATGCTATACTCGTCACCAGTCACAGGACCGGTCACAGTCTCATTGGCAAAGTCAACCCAGCCGGTCTTGCCGCTCTTGTGGTTGATGACCATGTCCATGATGACACTGGTATTGTGGGCATGGAAGGTGTCAATCATCTCGCGCAGTTGGGCCTCGGTGCCGAAGCACGTGTTGTGCTTCAACCAGTAAACGGGCATATATCCCATGCTCTGGCCCACGCCATTAGCGTCAACGCTGCCCGAGTTGGGTACCCACATCACGTCAAAGTATTGACCCAGCTCCTGAGCCTTCTCGGTGAGCGTTGTCCAGCGTGTAGCATTATAGCTGTCCCAATAGAAGCCCTGCAGCATCACACCGCCAAACATTGCGGGCCAGCCCCTACCGGCAACAGGACCGCCACCGCCATCGCGCGTGATCACGCAATTGCGGCCGCTCACGTCAACCGTAATCGTATAAGTGCCAGCAGGAATGCGGAAAGCCACATCAACATTCTCGCCGAAGGCATTCATCAGGATATTCTCGCCCAGGGTTGTCGAGGTCACCCAGTAGTTACCCTCACTGACGGGAGTCAAGCGATAGCCACTAATGCCAGCCCAGTCATCACTGTTGCTGCCCAACTTGGACGTGAACGAGAAGTAGCTCACGTTGGCATCATCCTCGGCATTCTCGCCATTGAATGTCACCTGAGCAGTAAAGATGTAGCCGTCGGTAGTGCTCATCTCGACACCCACGCTGGGATTCCAGCTATTACCGTTGGCTTCGCCCAGGATGTACAGGTGCCCGGTCATGGGATCGATGGGCTCAACGCCCTCACCTTTAATCTTGAAGCGCTTGTTGATCGTGTCAAACGTGAACTCATATTCCGAGCCATCGCCCGTAAAGTAATAAGCACCATGGTCACCAGCCTTCTGCGCAGTCGTCCACGTGCCATCGACAGGCACCTGCTGGTCGCCGCTGGTGGGTCCATAACGATAGGAACTGTTAAACGTGTTCCAGTCGTCAGCCGAAGCTGCAAGACCGTCGGCAAACACAAAATACACCTGGCCACTGATGGTCGTTGTGTAATTGTACGTTCCATCAGCCTTGGCATTCATTCTGACACCGCCGGCTGGGTTCCACCCGCCAAACGGTCCATCGCCCACAATATACATCTGGGCACTGGCTTGCAGCGTCATCATCGCTGCCACAAGCACGAGTAAAAAGGTAAAAGTCTTTCTCATCATGAATCAAAGTTATGGTTTTACAAGTTTTGGTTATCTAGCAAAGCATTTCTCGCCCTTTTATAGAGAGCTGTCGAATTAATGTCCCAAAATTAGTGATTATTATCCACTTTTCCGCCTCACGTGCCCTCAATCTCCCATAAAAACCCACGCAAACGATTGCACTATCCATCTGCATCTACCTAAAACTGAAAACTAGGTAAAAAACAAGATAAATCGTTAAAAAAGCACTACCTTTGTAGCAATAATTGAGAACGACATGAAGAAATTGGTGATTTTTGACCTTGACGGAACCCTGCTCAACACCATCGAGGACTTGGGACAGGCAGCCAACTATGCGCTGGAGCGCAACGGTTATGCCACTCATAGCATGGCGAGTTACCCCTACTTTGTGGGCAACGGCGTCAGGCGGCTGATGACCCGTGTCTTGCCCGAGGATGCCCGTGACGACGAGACCGTTGACCGCGTGCTGGGTGATTTCCTCGAGTACTATGACGAGCATTGCACCGACTACACCAAGCCCTATAACGGCATGCCCGAACTGTTGCAGGACCTGCGCGACATGGGCGTGGCCCTGGCTGTGGCCAGCAACAAGTACCAGAAGGCTGTCGATAAAATCATCCCCCACTTCTATCCCGACATCAATTTCATTGCCGTTGAGGGGCATCGCGAGGGCGTGAATGTCAAGCCCGACCCCAGCGTGGTCTTTTCCATCCTGGCCAGGGCGGGAGTGGCCAAGGCCGACACCCTCTACGTGGGCGACAGCGGCGTGGACATGGAGACGGCTCGCCGCGCGTGTGTCGACTCGGTGGGTGTCACTTGGGGATTCCGCAGCAAGAAGGAGCTAGTTGAGTATTACGCCAATGTCATCGTGAACAACCCGGTCGATATCCTCGGCATCGTCGAGAACGGAATCACAATCGTTTGATAAGTTTCTTACTAACAGCTAAAAACTAATACTTTATAAAAAATGAACTGGTTCACCGAATTATGGATAGGTAACGGTGTGGCTCACACCATTCTGATATATGCCATCGTCATCGCGATGGGTGTCATGCTGGGCAATGTCAAGATCTTCGGCATCTCGCTGGGAGCGACCTTTGTGCTCTTTTGCGGTATCCTCATTGGCCACCTGGGCGTGACCGTCGATGGTGCCACCCTCAAATTCATCCAGGAATTCGGCCTCATCCTGTTCATCTTCTCCATCGGTTTACAAGTGGGCCCCAGCTTTTTCTCCTCGTTAAAGCAAGAGGGTCTTCAGCTCAATGGCGTCGCGATGCTCATTGTGGCGCTCAACGTCGTTGTGGCCTTCGCCATCTATTTCATCGCGGGCAATATCTCCATCACCGACCTGGTGGGCGTGATGAGTGGTGCTGTGACCAACACACCCGGACTGGGTGCTGCCCAACAGGCCCTCATCGAGACCGCTGGCGATCGCGCCGGCGACCTCAACGAGTCGATGTCCCTGGGATATGCCGCCGCCTACCCCCTTGGTGTCGTGGGCATTATCCTGTCAATGGTACTCCTCAAGGCCATCTTCAAAATCAACGTTGACAAGGAGGTCGAGGACATCGAGCGCGAGAAGGAGGCCAGCCAACTCAAGCCCCACGTTATCACCTATCAAGTGACCAACAAGCTCATCTATGACATCCCCGTGACGCGCCTGCATGCCATCATCGACCACAACTTCACCATCTCGCGCATGAAGCGCGAGGACGGCACCGTCGAGATTCCCCAGGGCGAGACCATCATCCGCAAGGACGACGTGCTGCGCATCGTCATGAGCGCCCACGACCAGGACATCTTCGATGCCATTATCGGGCCCCACGTGGACTTTGACTGGCAGCTCGAGACCGAGCCTAAGGGCATCGTCAGCAAGCGCATCGTGATCACCCAGGGCGAACTTAACGGCCGCAAAATCGGCTCCATTCGCCTGCACGAGGGCTACAAGGTCAATGTCACTCGCGTCTATCGCGCTGGCGTCGAACTACTTGCCAGCCCCAACCTGTCGCTGCAGATTGGCGACCGCCTCACTGTCGTCGGTCGTGAGGAGGATGTTGACCGCCTGGGCAAGCGCATGGGCAACTCCTACAAGCGACTGGACCACCCCAACCTGTTCACGATGTTCATCGGCATCGTGCTGGGTATTATCGTGGGATCCATTCCCATCATGCTGCCCGGCATGTCAGTGCCCATGAAACTCGGTCTCGCTGGTGGACCGCTCATCGTCGCCATCCTCATCGGCCGCTATGGCTACAAGGCCAAACTGGTTACCTATACCAGCAATGCCGCCAGCCTCATGCTGCGTGAGTTGGGACTGTGCCTGTTCCTTGCCTCGGTGGGCATAGCAGCTGGTGGCCGTTTCGTCGAGACCATCTTGAGCGCCAATGGCTTAACATGGGTGCTCTACGGCTTCCTCATTACCATCATCCCGCTACTGATTGCCGTTGTCGTGGCAAGAGCCAAACTCCGGCTCAACTACTGCACCATCATGGGCCTCGTCGCCGGTGCCACCACCGACCCGCCCGCATTGGGCTACGCTAACAACACAGCCGGCAACGACGCTCCCGCCGTAGCCTATGCCACGGTCTATCCCTTGACGATGTTCATGCGCGTCTTGATCGCCGAGCTCATCATCATCTTCGCCGTCGCCTAGACAAAACTATCCGCCACCGCTCCGTTCTGTATGCGGTGGCTCCGCCATTCTCAAAAATAATGTGATTGATTTTGCCACCCTAGGGCTGTGGCATTTTCTTCATTTCCTGTCAGTGTTAGAAGGGGTAGCCGACTGAGAAGTGGAACTCGCTGTCGCGCTTGAACTTGGGGGATAACAGGGGCCAGTGGTCTTGACCGCTGGCGGGATTGTGAGCCTTCATACCCATATCCACACGGACAAGGAAATACTTGAAATCCAAACGGATGCCGGCTCCATAGGATGCCGCTATCTGCTCATAGAACTTGTTGAACTTGAAGACACCGCCTGGCTGATCCTCATAGTCCTTGATTGTCCAGATATTACCCGCATCGAGGAACAAACCTAGTTCGACCACCCAGAACAGTTTGGCACGATACTCCAGGTTAACGTCAAAGCGGATGTCACCACACTGGTAAATGAAGTTGGACAGGGAGTTGTTGCTGTTGTAACTGCCTGGGCCCAAGGTGCGCACGCCCCAACCGCGAACACTGTTGGCACCGCCACTGTAGAAACGCTTCTCAAAGGGGAGCACGTCGCTGTTACCATAAGGGATGGCTATGCCGGCGCCCACGTGAAATGCGACCGACTGGCGACGGTCGATGTTGTGGGTGAAAGCATAGTCGGCATCGGCTTTGATATACTGCGAGTAACGGATGCCCAGCGACTTGTAGCTTCCGTCCTCACCAGGCTGTTGCTTAGAGATTTTAGACATCGCGTAGAGCAGATTGCCCGCAGTCTCGGCATTGGCGCGTATTGTGAATACATTGCGCTGGAAATTGCCCATCTGCAGCACGCTCAGCTCGGCCTTGTTGGTGCGGTAGAAGTTATAGCCCATCCTCATGATCAAGTGGTCCTGATAACTATACAGCAACAAGGGATTGGTGATGCGGTCAAAGAACTCGTCATTAAACTTGGGAACACTGATGAAACTCAAGTCAAACAACGTGATGGTGTGGGACAGACGACGGTGTCGCTCAGTCCACTGATAGCGCCAAGCTCCACCGGCAATCACGCGCGTGTACTCGGGACGAGCCTGATAGTCAAAGTTAACGGTGAAAGCCGTCGATGCCTGGATCTTGCGCTTGAATGAGCGTCTCAGGAATGGGAACATGAACTTGGGGAAGGTTAAACCAAGCTCGGTGGAGTACTCACTGTAGTTATCGTTGATCAAACCGCCCAGGTTACCTGAGATACTCTCGTAGGCCACCTTGAACTTGGCGCCTAACACCTCGGCCCCCTTGAAGATATTGCGGTGCTCATAGTCCAGTCCGATGCCAAAGCCCAAATCGCCCTCGCTGTTAGTGCCCTCGAGCGAAGCCGAGATGGTCTGAGACTTGTCGGGCTGCAACAGGACAAAGGCATCCACCATGAGCTCGCCATCAACGTTGCCCACGGGTCTCACGTCGATGCTGATTGACTTGAGCGCATTCAGCCGACCCAGCGCGCGATAGGTGCGGTTGATGGCCTCAACACTGTAGAGGGAGCCCGGCTCGATGAAGTTGCACTCGTCAAGCACCTCGGAGCGTAAGTAATCATCCTCGCCCACAAAGACCCTCACTCCACTCTTCATGGTCACCGTGTCCATGCCCCAATAACCGTTTTGCATCGCCACTGGGTCATAGCTCATTACATAGGTGACATTGCGCACATAGAACGGCGCGTGCTGGGTGTAATAGGGCATGCGGTCGTTGCGGTAAGGGTCGCGTCCATTGAGCGTCAGGTCCACGTCATAGGAATTGGCTGCCGTATCGGCCATGAACGTGATGTATTCCTTATTAAAGGCATAATACCCCTTGTTGCGCAAGGCCTCGGTAATGCTCTGCCTCCACTCCTCCAGTTTGTTATAATCCAGCAAATCGCCAGGATGAACCGAGAAACTGGCTGAGTCGGCAAGAATGACTTCCCGCAGGGACTCATCAGGGATATCATAGTCGATGGAACGGATGCGGTAAGGCTCACCCAGGGTGATGTCATATTCGACTTTGGCTTTGCGTTTCGCGCTGTCAGCATTCACGCGGTAAGTTACCGAGTTTTTCATGAAACCCCGGTTTCTCAAGGCTGCGCTCAGTTGGTCGGCGCTTGCCAGCGTGAGTGTGCTATCATACAGCACTGGGGGCGTTCCCACACGCTGAATCCACTTGTTAAACCAGTTGTTGGGATCTTTTCCCGACAGGTTATAAAATGCCAGCTGCAACTTCAAGCCGCCCAGCACGCGGTGGTTAGCGTTCTGACGCAAGTAATTATAGAGCTGTGATGCCTCAACATTGCTTTGGGGGTCATTGATATTGATATTCACCTTGTCAAGCAATAGTTGGCCCTCGGGGACATGCTTGGTCGACGAACACGACACTAGTGCCGCCATCAACGACAACGTCCACGCGAGACTGAGCAATATCCTTGTAGCTCGAGGCATCATTAAATAATTATGTGTTAATCAATCGATTAAGAATCGCAATCACTCACTCTCAATGAAGTTACGTTGTGCCTTATCAACCAAGAGGGTGAAATTTGGCTTCTCACGCAGCGACTGAAGTGTGAGGGGTGACAAGACGTTGTATTTCAAATTATACAGGCTTCCGTAACCTTTATCGAGCGCCTTCTGCAGATAGTCCATGGCATTGTAGTCATCGCCCTTGAGCGCCATGAAGACAGCAGCATAATAATAGTTCTCACCGCCTGGCTGATTGGCCGAGGTTACCCTCGAGAGCCAGTTAAACGCCTCGTTGTCACGTTCCTGCTCGTTAAAGGCAAAACCCTTTAAGTCCACCACGTCATCACTCAGCAAGGTAAGAGACCTCAAATCCCTTGAAAGCAGATTGGCATCTCCATGACGCTTAAAATACATCGCGCGAGTGAACAGAGCCTCAGCATTGGTCGGCTCGTTGGCAATGGCTGCATTAAGATAGCCCAAACCGTCCTTGTCCTTGCCCTGGTTGATTAACAGGTGGGCCTTGGTCAAGAGCATCGGCACATACTGCGGGGCAAATGCAGAGCATCGGTTGAGGGCCTGCATAGCAGCGCTATAGTTACCGCCTTCTCCAGCATTGAACTCGGCAAGCGCCTTGACAATGTAATACTCGGGCTCCTGGGGTGACATCTCAATCGCCTGGTCCACATGGATGAGCGCCTCGTCAAAACGAGCCAACTCAACACAGCATTTGGCAATATTATAATAGACGGCTGAGCCATCATACAAGTGATTGCGCTTGACGAAATACAAATCCCTTAATGCCTGGCCATAGTGACAATGGTCCATGGCAATACTTGCCCTGAGGTAACGGTACATGCCACTATCATTGGTTTTATTGGCCAGGTCGGCCAGGGAGCGCATGACCTCATCATAGTTTAAATCGCTCAAATCAAACAGCCGCTGGGCAGCAGTGCCGCCATCTCCCACCGACATGCCTACAAGCAGGTCCTGAAGAGCCGAATTGACATCACCTTGACGCATGAAGATATCGGCACGGTTCACATAAACCTGGGGCTCGGCACGGAAGAGCTTTACCGCCTTATCCACCTGCTCTATCGCAGCCTTTGGGTTATTGCGTTGTTGCTCCACCAGGGCCAAGCCATACATGGCATCATAGTTCATGGACTCGGCGTGCAGGATTTTCTTGAAAGCCTTCTCGGCTGCATCCAGGTTGCCGGCCTTGAGGTTAGCCTTGGCAATCATGTCGGTACAGGCCAATGACTTGGGCTGTAACTCCTGTGCCAGCCGCAAGTCGGCGAGCTCACTGGCATAGTCCTGCCTAGCCTCGCTGATGCGCGCACGCAGGATGTGCTCATCGAAGCGCAACTCGTGGTCTTTTTTGGGAGTGAGCAGCAAGGCCTGGTTCACATCGGCCAACGCTGCCGTGTATTCACCATTGTAGTAGTGCTGATGGGCACGAGCGAACAAGGTGTTATAATCGTTCGGATCCTTAGCCAGCTGGTCATCATAGACTTTCATCACAGCATTGGTGATTTTGTCCCTGATGGCAGCATCAGCATCATTACTCTGGGCAACCGCCATCATCGCACTCATGGCCATGATAAGCGAAACGAAAAGCATTCTTTTTGTGGTCGTCATTGTATTTCGCAATAGGGGGCTATTAGTCAATATTATCTATCTGGTTGATCGCCTGCTTGAGGCTCGTTAAGCGGTGCAGCAAACCCTCGAGCAGATCCAGACGCAGCATGTTGGCACCATCGCTTTTAGCCTGCGACGGGTCTTGGTGGGTCTCAAGGAAAAGGCCGTCGGCGCCAGCCGCGATGGCGGTGCGCGCCAGGGTCTCGATGAGTTCGGGACGTCCACCGGTCACACCACCGCCCTGGTTGGGTTGCTGCAGGGAGTGGGTAATGTCAACGATTACCGGTGCAAAAGCCTGCATCACAGGCACACCACGGAAATCCACCACCAAGTCCTGGTAGCCAAAAGTGGTGCCGCGTTCGGTGATGGTCACCTCGTTGTTACCGGCATCGCGAACCTTCTGCACGGCAAAGCGCATCGACTCGGGAGCGAGGAACTGGCCCTTCTTGATGTTCACCATGCGCCCTGTGTGGGCTGCGGCAACCAGCAAGTCGGTCTGCCGGCACAAGAAAGCGGGAATCTGCAGCACGTCGACATACTCGGCGGCAATATCGGCTTCTACAGGTTCGTGAATATCGGTCACCACGGGAATATTGAATGTCTCGCCCACTTTGCGCAGGATTTTCAGTGCCTTCTCATCACCGATGCCGGTAAACGAGTCCATGCGGGAACGGTTAGCCTTGCGATAACTGCCCTTGAACACATAAGGGATATCCAGTTCCTGGGTAATTTTGAGTGCTTTCTCGGCAATATCCATCGCCATCTGCTCGCCCTCAATCACACAGGGGCCAGCGAGCAGGAAGAAGTTGTGTCGCGGCGATGCCAATAGTTCTTTCAACATATCTAGATGTATAGTATTTTAATTATCAGTGTTTATTTCTCATATCCAGCACATGGAGGGCAGCGACAGCCATCAAGCCGGCGGTTTCGGTGCGCAAGCGACTCTCGCCCAGCGTCATCGGCACAAAACCTGCAGCGATAGCGGCCTTCACTTCCTCGGGGCTGAAGTCACCCTCGGGACCGATGAGTACCAGCGCATCTTTTCCTGGCTGGTAAACGTCAGCGAGGGTGCGACGCTCTTCTCGAGGCAGCATCTCGTCACAGTAAGCGATGCAGCGGATGCCGTCAACTGGCTCAGCCAGCACTTGGTCCAGCGGGGTCGTCTCGTCGAGACGTGGCAATGTTGCCTTGAGCGACTGCTTCATGGCCGAGACCATGATTTTGCGCAGTCTCTCGGTCTTCAGCACCGTGCGTTCACTGTTGTGGCAACGCAACGGAATGATGCGGTCCACGCCCATCTCGACACACTTCTCGACGAGCCACTCCATGCGGTCCATATTCTTGGTGGGGGCAATGGCCAGCGTGATGCTGTTTCCCCAATGGGGAGGCTGGTTACATTTATCCTGCACCTCAATGGCGCACCGCTTGGGATGCGCCATCGTGATGCGGCATGAGTATAACGTACCTTTCCCGTCAACCACCTCGATGATATCGCCCTCGCCCATGCGCAACACCTTGACGCAGTGCTTGGAATCCTCCTCGCCCAGCGTCAAAGTGTCTGCTATATTAGGACAGTAGAAACGGTGCATTCTCAGGAATCGTTAGCTTATTTGGCGCGCTCGTGCTTGTACTTGAACAGGAACATGAACGATACGGCCACTACAAGAGCAAATGCAGCAAAGATGTACCATGCTGTACTCCAGCTGGTAGCGGTGTTGCCCACCAGGAAGCCGTCATCGGTCCAGTGGCACAGGCTATTGACAATCGCACCTGCAGCCAGTGTGCCGATAGTAGCGCCCAAACCGTTAGTCATCAGCATGAACAGACCTTGGGCCGATGCCTTGATGTTGGGGTCACACTCCTTATCGACGAAGATACCGCCCGAGACATTAAAGAAGTCAAATGCCACGCCATAAACCAAGCAAGAGAGGACGATCAGGATGACGCCAGGCCATGCGGGGTTACCGGCACCGAAGAAGCCGAACCTCAATACCCAGGCGAACATGGCAATCAACATAACCACCTTGATGCCATAGCGCTTGAGGAAGAACGGGATGAGCAGGATGCACAACGCCTCAGCAATCTGTGAGAGCGACACAAGCATGGTGGCGTTATTAGCGCCAAAGGTGTCGGCCATTGCGGGATCACTCTTGAAATGGGTCAAATAGGGCGTTGCAAATCCGTTGGTCACTTGCAGTGACATGCCCAACAATGCCGAGAAGATGAAGAACATGGCCATCTTTTTGGTCTTGAACAGTTTGAAGGCGTTCAAGCCCAGCGACTCGACAAGCGACTGAGACTCCTTCTTGACCAACTTGCACTGCGGCAAGGTCAAGCAGTACAAGAACAGCACAAAGCTCAACAGACCTGACACCATGAACTGCATGTAGGTGTACTGGAACTTGTTAGCGTTCTCGCCCAGCGTGAAGCCAAAGCTGCCGCCGTCAAGCACAGCACAGTTCACAAACCACATCGTGGCAATGAAACCGATAGTACCAAACACGCGGATGGGCGGGAAGTCCTTCTCGGTATCCATGCCGTTGTCCTTGAGCAGCGTGAAGGCCACAGTGTTGGACAAGGCCAACGTGGGCATATAAAACGCTACGCTCAACGTGTAGATCGTGATAAACGCCACCTTGTTAGGCTCGGGATTGGCCATGCCCATGTAGGCAAGAGCAACCATCGCCATGCCAGCGATCAAGTGGCAGATACCCAACAGGCGTTGGGGCTGGATGTACTTGTCGGCAACAATGCCCATCAAGGTAGGCATGAAGATTGACACGAAGCCCTGAATGGCATAGAACAGAGAAATCTCGGTGCCCATACCAGCACGTCCCAGATAGTTGCCCATGCAAGTCAGGTAAGCTCCCCACACGGCAAACTCCAGGAAATTCATCACAATGAGTCTTAATTTTAAATTCTTCATCTTGAAACGATATTTTAATTGTGTATAATCGACAAAATCTTTAAAAACAAGCCATCATTCGCCACTTTGCTGCGGATTAGTCTTGCGGGCGATAATCTTTTGGATTTTGGCGGCACGCTCATATTGTTCCTTGGCCACATAGTGTTGCAGGCGCTGCTCCAGTTTCTCCACGGGCAAGTCCTCGAGACGAACGGGGCGTTGAGACTTATAATCACCGTCACGACGCCACTCATAGCTGGTGAGCGACATCACTTCGGGCGTAGTATAGATGGGAGCGCCTGTGCGCAGGGCGATGGCGATAGCGTCACTCGTGCGGGCATCGATGTCGACGGCCATCTTGCCATCGGTCAGGTGAAGCATCGAGGCAAACACGCCCTCCTTGAAGCTGTAGATCGTAACACCCTCAAGCTCGATGCCATAGACATGAAACATGCTCACAAACAGGTCATGAGTGAGCGGGCGTGGCGAAACCACATTCTCCAGCCGCATGGCAATGGACTGCGCCTCGGCTGTGCCCACCACGACTGGGATGCGACGTGCCGCGTCAGGAGTTCTATCGGCATTCTCGAGGAGCAGGGCATAAGCCCCAGCCTGAACCTCGCTGCGCGTAATGCCCAACACTTTCAACTCTATCAAATTATTCTTGTCCATATATAATTATCTTTCAATCAATTGGTGATAATGCCACTACCATAGCACAGGTGGCCACGCGCGTCATAGATAACGGCGAACTGGCCGGGAGCGATTCCCTGCACGTCCTGCTCACTCTCGATAACCCACTGGCGTTCGCCAATGCGCGTGAACTTGCCGCGCATGATGTTGGGCGTGTGACGGTTCTTGAACATGATGTCAACTGAGCCATCCACACCGTCCCACGGGTTCCCTGAGATGAAGTGCATCTCGTCAAGCCTGAGGGTGCGGCCATATTGCTTGGCGGTGCCGTAACCGTTGCTCACATAGATGACATTCTCATCCACATTCTTGCGCACGACATACCATGGGCCACCGCTCAGTCCCAGGCCTTTGCGCTGGCCGATGGTGTGGAACCAATAGCCGCGGTGCTCGCCCAGTTTGCGCCCAGTCTCCAACTCGATGATAGGACCAGGACGCTCACCCAAGTGCCGACGGATGAAGTCGTTATAGTCAATCTGGCCCAAGAAGCAGATGCCCTGGCTGTCGCGACGGTGGGCGTTTGGCAAGTGTGCCGCTTCGGCTATGCGACGCACCTCGTCCTTGGGCAGCGAGCCGATGGGGAACATGACATGCTTGAGTTGGTCATAGGTAATCTGGGCCAGGAAATCGGTCTGGTCCTTAACAGGATCAACTGCTGTGGCCAGATATTTCATGCCATCGACCACCTCGGTTGTCGCATAATGACCAGTTGCTGTCATGTCAAAGTCCTTGCCCCAACGCTCCTCAAAGAAGCCAAACTTGATCATGCGGTTGCACATCATGTCAGGATTGGGCGTGAGACCTGCTTTGACCGTGCGCAGGGCATATTCCATCACATGGTCCCAGTACTCCTCGTGCAACGACACCACCTCCAGCGGCAAGCCATAGCGGTGGGCGATGAGGGTACACATCTCAATATCTTCCTCAGCGCTGCAATCGCCCTCGTCATTGTCCATGCCGATGCGGATGTAGAACAGATGCAAATCCTCGCCCTGCTCCTTGAGCTGGTGAACGACGACCGCGCTATCAACGCCTCCTGATATGAGTACTGCAATTGCCATATAGATTGATTATCTTTTGCTCGGTTAGGCCTTGTCAAGCACCTCCTCCTCAACGGAATTCTCGGTAAAATGAGCCGCAATGATGTAGTCCAGCGAAATCTTGCCTGGCCCCGCCAAGAGCATGTATATGAAAATGCCAATGAACATCACGGGATAACCGGGCTGGAAATTGAATAGCTGGTCAGAAACCGATGCCTGAGACGACATGATGACATCCTCGGCAACCAGCATCAGCCCCAGAGGAAACAGCACGGCAAGCCTAGTGAGCAAGCCCAGCATGATGCACACGGCACACAGCATCTCGACAATGACCAGAGCGGTCACCGAGGCCTCGGGCGACAAACCCATGAAACCGTTGAAAGTGGGAACAATCTGGTCAAAATTCAGCATCTGACGGATGCACAGTTGTAGAAACATGATGCCCGTGAACAAGCGCAGGAACAGACGCGAAAGGTTGCTGTAGGTGTGCCCCACACTGTAAAGAAACAGGTTTTTAAAGAAATTTGTCATCATCTATTGTCACATTAGTAGTTGGGGTTAACGGCAGACATCAGTCCATCGACCGAGAGACTCTTATTCACTATCGTGCGCTGCTCGTCCAGCACATAGCAGCAGGGGAAAACACGCAAGTCCAGTTGATTGGGCAGGTTGGCATTGCAACCCACGATCCAGTTGTTGGCATATCCCGCAGCTGCTGACGCCCAATCGGCACTATACTTGTTCATGGACAGGCACACCAGCACGGCATTGCCCGCGTCGAGCAGGGCATTGAGGGCGACATCAGCACTCAAGCGCAGGCGGCCAATGGAACTGTCAGCGCTATCATCGATAAACAACAGCACATAACTCTTGGCGGGATAATCGCTCAACCGGCGCTTTGCTCCAGTGGCGTCGAAGAACTCAAAATCCAGTGCACTGCCCACCTGAACGGCATTGATGCGCGCCAACTGATTACCATAGTGGTCACGAACATCCTTAGGCAACTTCTTGGACGAAGCAAGTGCCTTGGCAAACGCCACATATACCTCATCACTCCAATACTCGGCCTCGGTACCATATAGCGCCCGCTCTGCCACCTCACCCACCTTTTGAAGGTTTGACGTGTTAGACTGGGCCTTATTCACAAAATCGCGAACGGTTGACAAAACAACGTTGCGATGTCCGTAACGGAAGAAATCCACAAAATCACGGAACGTCCTCTCAAACGCAGCCTGATCGGTAATGGGCTTACTGATGTCATAATTGTCCCAAAAGTGGGTGATGATATAATTGCAGCGAGCCTCAAGCGTGGAGCAAGTGTCTGGGGCCATGGGATAAGCAAACAAGGTGCCAGGCTGTTGCTCGGCCAGCTGTTCCTGTGCCGACAAGCGCAACCCAGCGACCATCAACACAATGATTATCAGAGCGATATGTTTCATTTCCAGTATCAATTTAACCATTCTATCATTATTTAACCTGCTAAATTACTATAAAAGCGGCGAATTTTGAAACTCACAACCTCAAAAATCTCAACCCATCAACATTTTTTCACATAATAATTTTTTCACACACAAAACCCAAATAGCGCCAACACCGCAACGTCCCTTCAGCAGCAGTTCATGCTAAAGCAGACATTCGCAATAATCCATAACGAAAAAATTGGATCATGGTTACATTAATGCCATGGGCTAGATCACATTGAACAGTATAAATCAAAAATGGCCAGAAACGGGGTACGGTTTCCAGCCATCTATAATTACGCTTTTAGGAGTTTTCAAGCGTCAGCGTTTCAGTATGAGGGTCAAATTTTTTGATGCGCAAATGTACTGACACCTCATCACCCAGATTATGAAAAACGCCAAAAAGCGTTTGGATAATTTGTGTTTTTTTGACCCAAAACTTGTGTTTTTTTGACCGAATATCGTTTTAATTAGCTATTAACCAGTGAATTACAGAAACAATCAAGAGAAAGCATCCGCAACAGCACTTGTCCCATCAGTATCGCCCCATGGCACAAGAAAAGCCGGCCCGCAAGCCAGCTTCTCCAATGCTATATTTTTATTCTACAATTTGTTAATAGTCTTTCTCGCCCGTGATGAAATTCTTGATCCGATGCAGCGTGAAACCAAACACCCGATGCGACCACCGCGACAAGCGCTGCTTCAATGGGCTACGGTTCTGCCATGTGCGAGCATACCAATGTATCGACCTCGTATTTTCGGTCTTTACCAACCTGCCTGTCAAGTCATCAAGCGGATTGAAAAACTCCTTGGGATAAATCCATATCCCCGCCACCTGCTGCATGGCATGACGCGGCTCAAGGCCCTCCTCGACAAGCAATGCTGTCGTGCGGCGCACCACCGTCTCGTGGTCATAGCTTCCATCTGGCTGCAAGAAATGCACGCCAGCGTAGTAATCCAATTCCTTCTTATAAAATTCATGGCCAGCTTCAACTGCCATACCCAAGCCTGGAGCCACTAATGGATATGGGTCATGTTCAGGATAAATATCCTCGATGCCCATGAAAGCTCCTCGCTCCAGAATATCATCAATCGGCTTTATCAGCTCAACGTCAGTGTCAAAATACACCCCGCCATAGTGATAAAGGATCCAAAAGCGTGCATAGTCGCTCACAAAAGCGTATTTCTTTGCCGCATAAGCCTCGCTAATATAGGGAACGCTGTTGACATCAAAGTTGTCCTCGTTCCACTCCTTGATCTTACAGCCAGGCATATATCGCCGCCAGCTCTCAATGCACTTGACAGCACTAGCAGGCAACGGATTCCGCCCAAACCAACAATAATGAACCACCCGCGGTATCATCTCACATCTAATTCACCTTAAAGAATATAATTACTATTCCAAAACTTCTCGCAGGGTATCAATGTATTGTCTTCCGAATTCGGCATCCGGTTCCATGTAGTTGCCTTCTCCCCATTCATTCCATGAGCGGAGAAAGATTAGACGGTGTTGCTCCTGCTTGTGCTGAACTAGCTCTACCGCTTGTTTCACATGTTGCTTAAACAACTCAGGTGTTGAGCCATAGAAAAGTACAGCCTTATGAGCACCACGCGGCGAGCGGTCATAATTGGAGACCACAGTAGGATATACATTTTCCAGTTTATCGATATCAGTAAAACAATTGCTGATAATATCCTTGTAGTGATACTTCTTTAGTAAATATTTGGAGGTATAGAAACGGTGAATCTTGGGGAAAAGATAGGTTTTTATCCAAGAGGCCTTCATCTCGGCATGATAAAAGTTCTCCCAGTTTAATGCATTAAAGCCTAGGTCAAGTGTTTCTTTATAACCTCTCAATGGCCCACCTTGCAATCCAACAAAATGAATACCCTTTAAGCCGTTTTCCACGGCAAGCTTGTTCCACATTTCCATGAAATGGGCCGGATTGGGCAAGAACAATGGTGCCCAAACCAGAAACAGGGGCTTATCATCTACAGTGATGTAGCGGTGGTCCTTAAAGGCCGGTAACACGTTATAGAAATGCGCAACGATATCCTCATCGCCAGGATAAGTCTGTTCAATTAGCGTTTGTCTTCCTCCTTTCTTATACTTCGTCCATGTCTTCCTGCTCCAAGTGTGATTGGCCCATCCTAAACAAAATGGGAAATCAGGTTTGCCGGACTGCAACACCTCGTTAAATGGCCTTTCAAGCAATTGCTTGCCGTTGCCGAACCAATAATGCCAATAGATAAAACCCTCTATCCCGGCTTCACGCGCCAATTGGGCCTGACGCTCTCTGATTTCGGGATCAAGCAGATTATAATAGCCTAATTCGCCAGGAACCTTTGGCTGGACATGTCCTTTAAACAAAGGTTTTGCGCCCCTGACACTGGTCCACTCGGTAAAGCCCTTGCCCCACCATTCGTTATTCTCAGGAATCTCATGAAACTGAGGAAGGTAAAACGCTATAACCCTAGCCTTCATGTTTATCAGATAGTATTTTTTGGTAAAAATTGTATATCTTTTCTACATTACCCTCAATCGAATACAACTCCTGTGCTTTTTTCTGCGCAAATAAAGCCTTTTTTTTGTATTCCTCCTTCGATAATAAGACAACATCATTCAACGCTTTCAAAAAGCCCTGATTATCATCAAATAGATAACCACCCGTTTCAGAGAGTATTTCCTTCGTGCCGCCAGAATTACGCCCAACGACCAAACAACCCGCAAAACAAGCTTCGGCTGTCATTCTTCCAAATCCCTCAAAATGGGACGCAACAATTAAAGCTGTTGCGCGCTGCATATAAGGCATCACATTCGATTTATAACCCAACCAGTCTATAGCTGAACTACAACCTAATGCTTTTGCTTTATTCCTGAGGCTTTCTATATATTGTTTATCACCTTCTCCCAAAATCACCAATCGATAGTCAGAATGATTAATGTAGAACTTTGAGAAAACTTTTATTACATCATCGTAACCCTTTTCATCACTAATACGACTAGCGCATAGAAAATACTTATCTTTCTTCTCTGTAAAAGCAACTTGATCACTTATATGGCACACGCCATTATGGATAGTAAGAGCGCTTTTATCTTCCAACAAATTAAAATGCCTCCTAATATCATCGGTGATTGTTACAACATAAGAATGATGCAATTTCCTGATGAAGTATGATTTTGAAGGGAATGTTTCCCAAGAAAAGTCCTTATCTTGATACTCTCTAAGATGCCACACATGCGGTATATTCAGTTTATTTGCCACCTCATACCCTTCTATTATCACACCTGAATTAGTGTGAATTATGTCTGGTTTATACCTCAAAGCGATGTGCAGCAGGTCTCGGGCACTATTTCGTTTTCTTCTCAACAAATTTAAAACCCGCAATGGATACTTTATATCTTTATGGGGATAAAGATTCTCCGCTAGCCTTATCTCATGATATGGAATTTCTAAAGCCTCAAGCTTCCTTTTTAATTCTAATTGCAATTTTGGGCCTGCCGCAATAACATCAACTTCTTTACGAAGAATATCTTCTACCATGCTTAAAAAAGACATGGTAGAACCATCCATTCTTGATGTATGTAAGACGTATAATATCTTCACCTCATAGGTTCATCTCATTGATAACTTATCTCTTGAGGACAACTAAAATTTAATTGGGATTTGTTTGGGAGGCAATTCTATTTCGTCGCCCAATTGCTTAAGAAAGTCTTCTGTATATTGCTTCATACGACCTGCAGTACCAGTAAAGGTCATCTCTCCAAAATACAATCTCTCACCAACTATATAGAAATCGACTCTAACTTGAGGAAAACCTTTTGACAAAACAGATGCCGCATGAATCATTTCTTTTAAACACTTAGGGCGTGGCACAGAACCTTTTCCATCTCGATAATATTTATAAAAGACAGAATATTCTGGATGGTATGACCAATTTAAGTCATATACATTGACAAATTTATCATCAGATGTTCTATTGTGACACACCCAAATAGCTTTGACGCGTCCGTTAAATGCCCACACCTTGTAATCGACAAGAGATGTCTTTGAGACTTCTATGTTATCTTCTAAACACTCCTCTGCAAGCACAAGTGGTTTTATCTTATTATAATGAGGCTCACATATCTTATATCCAAACTTTTTCTTCAACCTATCATTGTAGAACGATATAATTTGTTCTTTATTGAACTTTTTTGACCTGTCTACAACTAGGGTTGATCCGCTATCGTGATTGCACTTCAGAACAAACTTATCTGGCAAATCATCAAAACTAATATCTTGAGCATTATCCCATACTCCGTAAAGTCTTGTCAAAATATGCTCTAATCCTCTTTCTTTAACAAAATCACGAACTCTATACTTATCTGCAAGTCTCGTCCACTCATTTGTATCAGAATAGCAAATAAGCCATTGGATTTTCTCGTTTATATCCCGAGGGTTCTTCCAATCAATTTTATGACCAAATTCACGCGGCCAGTCTAAATCAATTACCAGCTTTGGATAATGATCTATCAAGAAATTTCGCACTTGCCCTTTAAGAATCTGTTGGATATTCATTTATAAACTTATTTTGAAATATAAGACAGAACTTTGTTCCTCTCTATTGCATACAAACCTAAGAAGAAAACTAACAATGTTCCCAAAATTACTGTGATAATCAATCCCAAAATATGTCCTAACAATGACTGAATTGGAAATTGATTATATATGATAATATAAGCAACCATTAAAATCACGATAACCAATGGTCGAATATAAGCATCATTCATAAATGACAAAATATCATAGTTGTATATAACCTTCATCAAGACCAATTGACTAATGCGGCTCAAAACATCTGATATGATATATAATAATAAAATGGTTACTGGAGGGTATCCAAGTTTGAAAAGATAATAGCCCATAGGCAGCGTCAAAAAATTCCAAAACGAGTAAATGATCATGAACCATTTGATTTTGCCCAAAGCATCTTTCAAACGCAACATGCCTCCTCCTGTAGAAGCAACGATCACCGTGACTAGTATCACACGACAAAAGGACACAGCGTAATCAGGCACGACTCCTAACCAAAGGTTCAAAAGAAACTCCATCTCAACATACAGTGGCAAAACAATCCAAAGAGACAAGAGCTGACAGATGCGGCAAGACCTGCTTGCAATAAATGAAGCCCGTTGCATATCACCCCTGCCAACGCTCTGAGTAATTTGCGGCGCAGAAGCCGAATCAAAATTCACAGTAAACATCTCTACAAAACCTTGTACCGTTCTTGCTATGCCATAAGCTCCATTGACGATGGTTCCAAAGAAGAAATTAATAAGGATATTTGAGCCCTGTGAACGTCCCATTAGGGCCACACTCGCCAATAAATTGTAGTTATTATAAACCAGTAACTCTCTATACTCGCTAAAATTGCTATATAATCTCCACCTAACTAATCGAGGCCAATACCTGAAACAAAGATAATGATAGACAATAAACGAAACAAACGTTGATACGCTCATGATTATAGCATAAAGGCGAAGAGCGTTTCCTTTGTAGAATAATAACAACCAAATCAGAGCCAACTTAATCAAAGAGTTAACTATATCAATGATTGCGATGTGTAGGAATTTTTCTTTAGCGACGAATACACTCTGATAAGGGACATTAATAATTCCAATGCAGGCGACAATAGTCGACACTTGAAACACAAACATTGCATCACCCTCTTTATCAGGTGCCACTTTAAGATAATTCCATATATAAAAAAGACCTATAGTTTCAGCGATTATTAGAACAAGAACAGCAAATGCTATATGAGTGACCTGGCAAACGTTAAAAATCTTATTTGGGTTCCCATCATGCCTACCGATTTCAATATTCAAAAAGCGTATAGTTGTTGATGACATTGAACCCGCAATGACCGCAAATAATGCTATTACACCTCCCACGACATTATACAAGCCATAATCAGAGATTCCTAATGCTTGTAAAACAAAGCGCGATGTAAGGACTCCAACTATTGTTGTCACTACAAGCCGAGCATACACAATGAGCGTATTCCTTGCTATACGCTTATTATCAGAGCGATAGTTCTCAGACTGATTCACTTGAATAACAATAGATGATATGACAGGGGTCACCGGGGCCGTGGGGCGGCGGTGGACGGGTGGAGAGTAGGTAATGCTGGGGACACTATCGCAGTAGTCATTATCAGCGGGTTACCTTATTGTGTCATTGTTGTGGCGGGCGGCTGGGCTCCGAAAAGGCGGCTGCGGCCACAAACATTAAGCTACAAAAGTATCGCTTTTTTTTGATTCCCGCAAATCTTGAGTCAAATATGCACAATAATGCGCTAATAATTCTCTAATGCGGCCTGAACAATGTGCCCAATGCGAAGAGCATAACCAGAAACCATAGCGCAAGTCCCATAACTACAAGCCTGAACGCAGAGCAAGAACACAAGCCAAGAAGCTGGGGCCATAACCATGGGCAAGAGGACAGGCGCCCGTGAACTGAGCGGATCAGTTCGGCGGGTGCCTGTCGTGATATTGCGGATTACGCTGAAAATCAGCGGGGTTGACGATTAGGACCTGACGTAGTGGGGCATTTCCTGGGGGATGACCATGGAGATCTCGACCATGCCGCGTACGTTGCCGTCACGGTCGCGCCAGGGAGTCTGGTAAATCATCTTCTTAACACCTTGCTTGTCAATGGTGTAGCAGTTGACGGTGTCGGTGGCGATCATGTGGCGGATTTTCTCTTGTGACTTCGCGCTGTGACAGGGCATCAGGTTCTGGCCCAGCATGGTGCGACCGTCCTTGTCGAAGGTAGCCCTCGACCGCTCGTTCATGAAAATCACTTTGCCCTCCAGGTCACACACGGTGATAGCGCAATGGGTACCTTCGGCCCAAGCGATGGCCTCGTTGATGATATCTTGCTCGTTCATTGATATTTACGATTATCGGTTAACAACATTGACGGGTTTACCGTCGAGATAGGCGGCGACGTTGCTAGTGATGACGTCCATCAGGCGCACGCGGGCCTCAAAGCTGGTCCAGCCGATGTGCGGCGTGAGGTAGCAGTTGCGAGCCGTGAGCAGGGGATGGTCGGCTGCAGGTGGCTCGACGCTGGTGCAGTCCACGGCGGCGGCATAGAGGTGCCCGCTGTTCAGCGCGTCAGCCAGTGCTTGCTCATCGATGAGCGCACCACGGGCCATATTGAGCACGATTGACCCCTGTTTCATCATCGCCAGGCGCTCGGCATTGATCATGCCGGTTGTGTCGGCATTGAGCGGGCAATGCAGGGTGAGCACGTCGCTGGTACGCATCAGGTGCTCTAGGTCATCAGCCTTGAGGATGCCCTCGGGCAATTGGTCGGGGCTCTTGCTGGTGAATGCCATCACGCGCATGTTCATCGCCTGAGCGATGCGTGCCACAGCGCTGCCGATGTTGCCCATACCCACGACACCCATCTGCTTGCCAGCCAACTCAATGAGCGGGGTATTGAAATAGGCGTAGCTGCCACAGTTGGTCCACTTCAGGTCACGGGCCTCGTCGGTGTAGTGCTGGGGTTGCCAGCAGATGTTGAGCAAGTGGGCTATCGTCAACTGCGCCACGCTGTCGGTGCTGTAGGCCGGCACGTTGGTCACCACGATGCCGCGGCGGCTGGCCTCGGCGATATCAGCAACATTGAATCCCGTCGCCATCACACCGATGTATTTCAAATCAGGCAGTTGAGCAATGGCATCAGCATTGATAGGCACTTTGTTGGTCAGTACCATCTCGGCCCCCTGGCAGCGCTCGACCACAGTGTCGGCCGTGCCAAAGTCATAGATGTCACACGGGGCAAGTGCCCTCATCGGTTCCCACGACAGGTCGCCAGGATTACCGGCATAACCGTCAAGAATGACTATTTTTCTCATAATTCTTAATTTTTTCTTGTCAATAGGGTGTTTTACAAGGTCACAAAATTAAAAGAAAAATGTCGAATAACAAAAAATATCGCTAATTTTGCAGATTGTAAAAACAAAGAATTTCCTATGGATAACAAGAAACTGGTTGAGACCGTCGCGACAAACATGGGGCGCACGCCACAAGACATCAGCAAACTGGTTGAAGCGTTTGCTGACGTGCTGCGCACGCGTTGCGGCGAGATGGATAGCGTGATTGTGCCAGGCTTTGGCACCTTCGAGCCCAAGAAGCGCAACGAGCGCGTCATGCAGAATCCCCAGACGGGCAAGCGGATGCTTGTCCCGCCCAAGATCGTGCTTGGCTTCAAGGTGAGCAATGTGCTCAAGGCTAAACTCAAGTGATAAAGAAAGGAGAGCACAGCATGAACACAAAGATCACATTTGTCGAGCTCGTCGACATGATTGCCGAGTCCACCTCAACGACCAAGCGAGTGTGTGAACTGTTTGTCAAGGAATTGTTCGCGACCGTGTCCCAAGCGCTTATTGACGGCGAAACAGTCAAGATCAAGGGCATCGGGACCTTTAAGTTGACTCCAGTCAAGCCCCGCAAAGGCGTGGACGTTAACACCGGCGAACCCATACAGATCGAAAGCCACAACAAACTGACCTTCACACCCGACAAATCGTTGGCCGAAGCCATTAACCAGCCATTTGCCCAATTCGAGACCGTAATGCTGGATGACGCCGTCACCGACGAGAAATTGGCGGCCATTGACGAGGAACACCCCTCGGTCATGCCTGAGACACCTCTCGATGCAAATGACACCAGCTCACTGGCCGACGAATTCCCTGAGTTTCACGAGCCCCTGCCCACCAGCGAGCCCGACGAATTCTTTGTACCCGAGCCCATCGGCTCTCCCAAGCCCATCCAAGAGGAAAAGCCCGAGCCCGTTCCCGAGCCAAAACCCGTTCCTGAGCCTATTCCAGAGCCGGAACCCGAGCCAGAGCCAGAGCCAGAGCCGGAGCCCGCAAAACCGGTTGAGCTCGAACCCACAAAGCCAACTGAAGTGGAACCAGAGCCGGAAGACAAATTCTACCGCCCAGAGCCCCGCAACGCTTACACGCCCACCCAAGAGCAAATCGACAGTGCGTCGGCCAAGTCCAAGCTCAAGCGTTGGCTATGGATATTGCTTGCAGCGCTAGCCCTGGGCGTTCTGGGATGGCTCATCTTTGGCGGCAATGGCAGCCAGAAGGCCGAGTCATCACAGGAAGCAGCACCCGTTGACAGTGACGCCGCTACAACGGTCGCCAAAGAGTCGTCATCGGTCATCACCGACACAGTCACCGCAAAGATTGTGCTCAGCACCCTCTCAGACAGGTACTATGACAGCCCCTGGTTCTGGGTTTACATCTACGAGGAGAACAAGAACATCATTTCGGATCCCAACAATGTGAAACCCGGTACGATTGTCGTGATTCCGCCTGCCGAGAAATATGGCATTGACGCCAATGATCCCGCCAGCCTCAAGAAGGCTCAACGCCTGTCCTGGGAAATCCTCAAGGGCAAATAAGCCATAGCCATCACCATATATTATAATGTGATGACACAAGACAGCGCCGCATGATCATAGCGGCAGCACCTAAGGCCTTATTACTGAATGATTAAAAACGGTTGATGATGTCGGCGATGGCGCGGGCATCATCAGTTGTCAATGGTGGTGCGATGGGCAATGAAACCACCTCGTCGGCCAGGCGCTCGGTGATCGGGAATGAGAGATGAGCCAAATCCTTGTAACACGGCTGACGATGAGGCGGAGTGGCATAGTGGATGTCGCTGCCCACGCCATTGGCGTTGAGATAGGCCCGGAAATCATCGCGACCCTCGACACGCACCACATATTGGTGCCAAATCTGCCTCATGCCCTCGAAGATGACAGGAGTCTTCACGCGCGGATTTGAGATGCACTCGTCATAGACACGGGCGATGGCAGCACGCTCATCGTTCTCACGCTCTAGGTAGCGCAGCTTCACCCTGAGCATAGCCGCTTGGATCTCGTCAACACGGCAGTTATAACCCAGGTAAATATTATGGTAGCGACGATCAGAGCCATAATTGGCCAGGGCCCTAACGGCATCGGCCAGGGCATCATCACTGGTAGTCACAGCCCCCACATCGCCCAGTGCACCCAGGTTCTTGGTGGGATAGAAGCTGTTACCGGCAGCGTCACCTAGTCCACCCGTGACAAATGTACCATGCAAGCCAGCCACGTCGCTTGCAGCACCGATGGCTTGGGCATTGTCCTCGATGATGAGCAAATCATGGTCACGGGCCACCTGCATCAGGCCAGCGTCCCAGCAAGGCGTGCCATAAAGGTGCACAGGCATGATGGCACGAGTGCGGTCGGTTATGAGGCCCTCAATCAGGCTGGAGTCCATGTTCAGCGTGTCCTCACGCGGTTCACACAATACCGGCACCAGTCCGTTGTCGCTGACAGCGAGCACAGTCGCCACATAGGTATTGGCCGGCACGATGACCTCGTCACCATCGCGCAGCCGTCCCAACTCCTTGTATGCCCGAAGGATGAGCTTGAGGGCATCCAGCCCATTGCTCACACCGATGCTGTGCTTGACCTGGCACAGTTCAGCGATCTCTTGCTCCAGCAGTTGAGTCTGCTCACCGCGCAGGTAGCGCCCACCTTCGATCACGTCACAGGCAGCCGTCTTGAGTTCGTCCATGTAGGGAGCATTGGCAAGTGCCAAATCAAGAAAAGGATATTGCTTCATCTCAGTTGGTGTTTCTTTATTCTTTGGATTCACGTTTCAGTTGCAGGAACTCGTCATAGTCCCTCACATAATCTTTCTCGTCGAAATGGTGGGAATTGAGCACCAGACATACCGAGCCCGACGAGAAGTTGTGCAACCTGTTCCAGATGCCTGGTACGACCAGCAGCCCCTGATAAGGGCGGTTGAGCGTGTAAGTGAACTGGTCGCGGCCGTCATCGACTGTGACATCAAAGCTGCCACTGATGGCAACGATGAACTGCTGGCTCGTGTGATGGCTGTGGCCACCCCGCTCTACCCCACCCGGCACGTCATAGATATAGAATGTGCGTTGCACGTCAAAGGGCAGTTCAACACCGTTTTCCACAACAGTGAGGTTGCCGTTGGCATGATGGTGCCTGTTGAGGCTGATGATGCGGCAATCGTTGATGCGCGCCACGCTATGAGCATTCTTGTTATCCATATCAACGGCCCTCCCCAAGCTTTAGTTTCTTGAACAACTCAAAATCCTCGATATAGTCCTCGGGATCATACTGAGTGCTGGAAAGTACCAGCGCCACCGAGTTGGTCGAGAAATTGTCGATGTGACGCCAAACCATATTGGGCACATAGAGCCCAATTTGCGGGCGAGCGAGATGGAACGTCTGCTGCTGCTTGCCGTCATTGACCACGACATCAAAGCTGCCGCTCAAGGACACGATAAACTCCTCCTGCTCCTTGAAGGCATGGCCGTCGCGCCACATGCCACTGGGCACGTCATAAATCCAGTAGTTGCGCTTTACCTCAAAGGGCACATGCATCCCGCTCTCGATAAATGTGAGGTTGCCGCGAGGATCATTGATTTTGGGCAACTCGATAAGATGGATCTCTTTTTTTATTTTACCGTTTGAGTCCATTTTGCGCTAAGCGGATAAGGTACTGCCCGTATTGGTTCTTCTTCATCGGCTCGGCCAGTGCCAGCAGCTGCTCGGCATTAATCCAGCCCTTGCGGAAGGCAATCTCCTCCAACGCAGCCACCTGCACGCCCTGCATGTTGACGATGGTACCGATGAAGTTAGACGCATCGGCCATCGAGTCGCTGGTGCCGGTGTCGAGCCATGCGAAGCCGCGACCCAACGTCTGCACATAAACGCGGTCCTGAGAGAGGAACTCCTGATTGACCGTTGTTATTTCCAGCTCACCACGTGCGCTAGGCTTGATGTGCTTGGCGATTTCCACGACATCATTGGGATAGAAGTAGAGACCCGTCACCGCAAAGTTGCTCTTTGGGTGCTGGGGCTTCTCCTCGAGGCTGATAGCCTTGCCTTGCCCGTCAAACTCTACAACGCCAAAGCGCTCGGGATCTCTCACGGCATAGGCCCACAGAGTGCACACGTTGTCGCGCTCGGTGCGCTCGACAGCGTCCATCAGCATCCGCGTGAAGCTCTGACCATAAAAGATGTTGTCGCCGAGCACGAGGCAAGTGCTGTCCTTGCCGACGAACTCCTCGCCGATAATGAAGGCTTGGGCAAGTCCCTCGGGACGAGGCTGCTCGGCGTACTCAAACCGCACGCCCAACTCCTCACCGCTGCCCAGCAACCTGCGGAACATGGGCAAATCCTGCGGCGTCGAGATAATAAGAATCTCGCGGATTCCGGCAAGCATCAGCACCGAAATGGGATAATAAACCATCGGCTTGTCATAGATGGGTATCAATTGCTTTGAGATGCCTTTGGTCACTGGGTAAAGCCTTGTTCCAGAGCCGCCTGCTAGTACAATTCCTTTCATAGTCTAAGATAGTGTTTGGTTGTTTTCTTAATTTTTATTTGGCGAAGATACAAAGATTTTCATAACACACCAAGCAATCGGGTGGAAAAAAGAGAGTGCCTTGGTGTTCGCCACAGTCAAAACGCAAAACCAGCGAATTGATGGGAAAACACATAATCGACTGACTATCAATGATGCCGTATCACCGCGCAATTAATGGAGGGTGGTGCGGAACTGTTAATGAATTGTTAAAAGCAACTGATTGCCCATGCAACGCAAAGGTAAAGCAAAGGTGGAATAAGGCGCAAGGATGAAAGGCTTTTAGGGGTTAGGCTTTAGGTGTTAGGGGACAGAGGGGGTGGTTGCGCGATGGCATCGCGCAATACTGAACCTGGACGCATGCAGAACACAATGGGAACCGTGGCAAAGCCACGGCCCACGGGACATGACGGGCGACAGGGCGGTGGCGACGCATACAGGACGGAGGCGACGGAAGAAACTGATGGAATGGAGGAAACGGAGGGGACAAATGGATTTTTACCTGGAGAAAGGGGAGTTATGAATTATAAGCAAGATGAGGCTAATGGGCGAAAAATCATCATTTTTTACCCCAAAAGTGTCAAAAAATCTAAATCGGGCTGGAAAAATCGAAAAAATGTTAGCGGTAAATAGTGCAGGCGTGACAAATTTACAGTACTTTTGTGCCCTGAAAAAAGATTGTTTAATCGTTTATACAAACCATATAATATTTCTAAAATGACTGACAACAAGAGTTTAATGGAGAACATGAGGCTGACCTACAGGCCCAAGCTGCCCGTCACCCTCAGGTGCCCCGTACGCGCAATCGAGGGAGAACCCACAGAGTCGGTGGCCGACCAAGAGGCCATCAAGTCGCTGTTTCCCACCACCTATGGCATGCCGCAGTTGACCTTTGAACGCGATGATTCGGCCATGCCGCCCGAGAAACCCTTCAACGTGGGTGTGATCCTGAGCGGTGGTCAGGCTCCCGGCGGCCACAATGTGATTTGTGGCCTGTATGATGGTATTAAGGCGTTGAACAAGTATTGCCGCTTGTACGGTTTCCTTGGCGGACCTAACGGTCTGGTTAAGCACCGTTACATTGAGATCACTGGCGACATGATCGAGCAATACCGCAACACTGGTGGTTTTGACCTGATCGGTTCTGGCCGCACCAAGCTGGAAAAGCCCGAACAGTTTGAGGCCGGTTTGCAGATCCTGCGCGAACTCAAGATTACGGCGCTGGTAATCATCGGTGGTGACGACAGCAACACCAATGCCGCCATCCTGGCCGAGTACTACAAGGCTCACGATTCAGGTGTGCAGGTTATCGGTGTCCCCAAGACCATCGACGGTGACCTCAAGAACGAGCACATTGAGATTTCGTTCGGTTTTGACACAGCAACCAAGGTTTACAGTGAGCTCATCGGCAACGTTGCCCGCGACTGTAATTCAGCCAAGAAATACTGGCACTTCATGAAGCTCATGGGACGCTCAGCGTCACACATCGCCCTGGAGTGCGCCTTGCAGACCCGCCCCAACTACTGCATTATCAGCGAGGAGGTTGAAGCTAAGGAAAAGACCCTGCACGACATCGCCGAGGAGATTGCCAACATCGTGGTTAAGCGTCACGACATGGGTATGGACTACGGTACTGTCCTCGTCCCCGAGGGTATCGTGGAGTTCGTTCCCACCATGAAGAAGCTCATCTCAGAGCTCAACGAGATGCTGACCAAATTCCCCGAGATCTCAAATCTGCGTGAAATGGAGCAGAACAACTTTGTGCGCGAGCATCTGTCCGAGGAGAACCGCGTCGTTTACGACTCACTGCCTGAGGAAGTTGCACGCCAGCTGGCGTTGGACCGCGACGAACACGGCAACGTGATGGTATCCCAGATCGAGAGCGAGCGTCTGCTCAGCAGCATGGTAGCCCATGTGCTTGACATGCGTGCCGAGGCCGGCGAGATTGAACGCATCAAGTTCAAGACTCAGCATCACTTCTTTGGTTACGAGGGACGTGCATCCTTCCCCTCCAACTTTGATGCCGACTACTGCTACTCGCTGGGTTACAACGCTTCTCACCTCATCTTTGTGGGCGCCACCGGTTACATGTCGGCCATCACCCACCTGGGACGCAAGGCTCAGGATTGGGTTGCCTGCGGTGTGCCCATCACCATGATGATGAACATGGAACGTCGGGACCTCGAGGGTGCACCCTTCAAGCACTTTGTCGAGAACCGCGACAAGTGGGCGCTCGAGACGTGCTACATCTATCCCGGCCCCATCCAGTTCTTCGGCCCCGAGGAATTGGTTGACAAGACTTCCTACACGCTGTTCTTTGAGCAGTTCGGCAAGTAACAACACTGTGGCTTATCGTCAAGGGACGTCCCCTAACGACAATAAGTATATTTCGTTTAACTTCTAAACAGCTTGCTCCCCGCCCATGGTAATCATGTGGCGGGGATTTTGCTTAATAGAGCATGGGAGGCTATAGGGCGCGCGCAATAAAGCGCAATCATTCACGTTTAAGAGTTAACAGATAAGAGATAATAATTCATAATAAAGAAAAGAAAATACTGATATGTTTTCAGGAATCGTTGAAGAGGCGGCGCGCGTCGTCGCATTACGCAAGGATGGTGGTAACTTGCACATCACCCTCAAGTGCAGTTTCACCAATGAGTTGAAGATTGACCAGAGCGTGTCGCACAACGGCGTGTGCCTCACTGTGGTTGAATTGCCCGGCGACGGCACCTATACCGTCACCGCCATCCAAGAGACGCTCGACCGCAGCAACCTGGGTCTGCTCAAGGTGGGCGACGAGGTGAATGTGGAGCGCTCGATGCTCATCGAGGGACGGCTTGATGGCCACATCGTCCAGGGCCATGTGGACCAAACGGCCATCTGCACCGAAGTCAAGGAAGTGGACGGCAGCCACTATTTCACCTTCAAGTATGAGGTGGCTCCCGAGATGGCCCGCAAAGGCTATGTCACTGTCGAGAAAGGCAGCGTGACAGTCAACGGCGTGTCGCTCACCGTGTGCAACAGCGAGCGCGACAGTTTCCAGGTCGCTATCATCCCCTACACCCGCGAGATCACCAACTTCCACTGCATCGAGGTGGGGACCGTGGTGAATTTGGAATTTGACATCATCGGCAAGTACCTTGCCAGGCTGATGGAATTTGCGCTGTAGGCCTTAAAGACTCTTAGGGCCGTTAAGGGCTTTAGGGTTGATTGAAGGATATGAAGAAGATAGGCATCATCAGTGACACCCACGCCTGGTGGGACGACCGCTACGCGCAGCATTTCGCCGACTGTGACGAGGTGTGGCATGCTGGCGACATCGGCAGCGATGAGCTGGCCGACAAGCTGGAAGCCATCGCTCCAGTGTTCCGCGCGGTGTGCGGCAATGTGGACGGGGCATCGCTGCGCCGACGCTTCAAGGAGATGGAAACCTTTGAGGTCGAGGGCGTGAAGGTGGTGATGACCCACATAGGCGGCTATCCGGGCAGGTATGCTCCAGGCATCAGGCAGCGACTAGAGTTGTCGCGGCCCAAACTGTTTGTGTGCGGCCACAGCCACATCCTCAAGGTGATGCCCGACCGTTCCCTGGGGTGCCTCGTCGTCAATCCCGGCGCCGCGGGCGTGCAGGGCTGGCAGGTGGTGCGCACACTCTTCACCCTCACTTTGGACCAGGGTAACATCACCCACGCCCAGGTGATTGAATTGGCGAAATAATCGATGCGCCAATAGCGCATTGATTGATTAGGGATTAGAGATTAGTGATTAGTGAATTTTTAGGTCATGAAGATTAAGACATTATATATTATAGTGGCCGTCATGGTGGCGACTGTGATGATGACGTCCTGCCACAGCAGCGAGAAGAATTACCGCGAGGCATACGAGAAAGCCGTCGAGCGGCGCAAGACGGGTATCGGGGCTGAGACCTATGCCAAGATTGAGGCCGAACGGCAACGCTACACCCACGTGATCAACGGAGACAGCGTGCGCATGGTCTATGTCAACGCCAATGTCGCCATTGACTCGACCGATGCGGTCAGCCCGTTTAATGTCGTTGTCGCCACATTCTCGCAGCGCATCAACGCCAAGAGCTACCGCGACCGCCTGCGCGAGGAGTGCGGCTTCAAGGGCAGCTACGTCCTGTATGGCGGGCCAGAGAAGCAGTATTTTGTGGTCCTTCAAGGCTTTGAGGAGAAGGAGCAGGCGGCTGCCCTACTCCACGACATCGACAAGAAAGTGTGCCTCAAGATCCTGGAGCCACTGCCCTGGATCCTGCGCAAGATGTAAAATCAATGTACTTGGATATAAAACGAGGGGCGCTTCATGCGTCCCTCGCTATATTATGATAGATTGTGTATCAAATGTTTAGCGCACGCGGCCAACGTAGCTGCCGTCACGGGTGTCGACCTCGATGATCTCGTCGGTGTCGATGAACAAGGGCACACGCACGGTGGCGCCGGTCTCGACTGTGGCGGGCTTGAGGGTGTTGGTGGCGGTGTCACCTTTGACGCCGGGCTCAGTGTAAGTGATCTTGAGCTGGGTCTTGATGGGCATCTCGGCAAAGAGGACGGTCTCGGTCGAAGCGTCGCTGACAACTTCCACGATGTCACCTTCCTTCATGTAGTCGGCACCAGTGATGAGGTTCTTGTCGATGGGAATCTGCTCAAAAGTCTCGTTGTTCATGAACATGGCATCGTTGCCATCCATGTACAGGTACTGATAGGGGCGACGCTCCACGCGCACGTCCTCGAGCTTCTCACCGATGTTGAAACGACGCTCCAGCACGCGGCCATCAACGACGTTTTTCAGCTTGGTGCGCATAAAGGTGTTACCCTTACCGGGCTTTACATGCAGGAATTCGATGCAGAAATACAGATCGCCATCCAGGCGGATGCACGTTCCGTTCTTAATGTCTTGAGCATTAATCATAATTGTAGTGCTATAATTATTTTATGTGAATATTGTTTGTTCTCAGTCGTTTGAGGGTGCAAAATTAGTGATTTTGAGAAAAAAAGCAAAAAGTTTTCTGCAAAAATGCATTTGGATTTGTGTAATTTGAAAAAAAGGACTAATTTTGCACCGCATTTTGCGAAAATTTTTCGGAACAAACTAAAAAACAGAGATAAACAATGAAAAGAACATTCCAACCCTCGAACCGTAAGAAAGCCAACAAGCATGGCTTCCGTAGTCGCATGAGCACCGCTGACGGCCGCAAGGTGCTTGCCCGTCGTCGCGCAAAGGGTCGTTACAGCCTCACTGTTAGCGATACCGTTTATAAGTAATCCCCTGTAACAGGGCCGTCGCAACGAGTGTTGCGACCCAATAACGCATCAAGCCGTTATGGTCACCCAAGACCGTAACGGCATTTGTTGCATCTAACACGAAAAACATTGCACTGCCACGCTTTTTTATGTGGTCTTTGCCTGCTCCATATCGATTAATGGTTTATCTTTGCAAAAATTAATCACATAAATAGCGCTTATCTCATGGAACGGATTGAAAAATATGGCATCTTTTGCCGCAGTTGGGAAGGCGGTTTCAGCAACCACCCCAACGATTCAGGCGGAGCGACAATGAAGGGGGTAACCCTAGCGACCTATCGCCAATACTGCAAGGCCAAGGGATATAAACGTCCAACGGTGACAGACTTGAAGAACATCTCAGACAAAACCTGGAACGCTGTTTTGCGCTGGGGCTATTGGGGCCGGATTAAAGCCGACCAGATCAACGATGAGTGGGTTGCCTATATTTTCGTCGATTGGATTTGGATGAGCGGCCCCAGATACATCAGCTTCCTGCAGCGACGACTCGGGTTGACGGCCGACGGCATCATCGGCAAGAAATCACTGGCCAAAATCAACTCCATGAAAGGCGAGGAATTGTTTAACCTCATCTGGAATGAGAGGAAAGCCCACTTTGAACGCATCGCCAAGGGCAAGAACGCTGTTTTCCTGAAAGGATGGATGAGACGCCTCAACAGCATCCACTATGGCTATCTGATGCCCAACGGCGGTAAGGAAAAAGACAAATTGAAATAGGCACTCGTTGCTTGCCTAGCGGCTCAGATGGACTTGATGGGTCGGCAGGGATTGCCCACGGCAACAGTGTTGGACGGGATGTCACGAGTGACCACCGATCCGGCACCGATTGTCACGTTATCGCCTATCGTCACGCCAGCCAGAATCGTCACGCTGCCACCAATCCACACGTTGTCGCCGATGGTCACCGCCCTGGCCCACTCGCGGCGCGCGTTGCGCTCCCTGGGGTCAGTGCTGTGGCAAGCCGTGTAGATACTCACGTTGGGGCCGATGAAGCAATCGTCACCAATGGTCACCAGCGCCTCATCTAGCACCGTGAAGTTGAAGTTGGCAAAGAACCGTTTGCCCACGCTGATGTGCTTGCCATAGTCGCAGTAGAATGGCTGATTGATGAGGATATTGTCATCGCCCACATGTCCCAGCAGCCCCTTTAGCACCTCTAGGCGGCCCGTCATGTCGCTCGGCGAGAGCTGGTTATAGCGGTGGATGACCTCCTTGGTCTCGTTCAGTTCCTTGAGCAGTTGCTCGTCGCAGGCATCATACAGTTCGCCCGACAACATTTTCTCTTTCTCGGTCATGATGATTCTTTATTTTCCCGTTTTGCCGTTTTGCCGCAAAGTTACAAGAAATATCCCGTTCAGGCTATCCCCCACCCGATTTTTCCAAATCCTTGCCGAACAAAAACACCGGCGCCGAGGTCGTTCTACGATATTTTGCAGGATGAAATTGTTGTAATAGAGGGGTATTATGCTGGCTGAGATTGTTGTAACAGAGGGCATTATGCCAGATAGGATCGATTTATGATAGCCCTATAGGACATAAAAATAAATCAGCACTACCCTCCCGAGCCATGCTGACAATCTTGTTTAACCCTAAAAAACCTCCAAAAATTATGAGTTCGAACCTATATCAGCAATTACCGTGCCAAACTTTTTGGTTGATCTAATTATCTATATCACAAGCGGTTGCGATGAAGTTTTAAACCAAATCGGCTCAAGAGTGACGTGATAAGAAGTGTTCAAATACTACCGAAAACAGTCAATTTTTGCCCATTTTTTGGGCGTTTTTGTACACTTTACTAACACAGTTTACTAACACACTTTTGAGAATTATGAGCATGATTATCAATGACAAGCGTCAGAAGTACTATGGTGAAATCAAGTCAAGATTTTACCTGCGTAGATCTACAGCCTCTGGACCACGAAAAATCTACTTCGTTGCTTTTATTGAAGGCAAGCAGTATCGGTACTCAACCGGGGTGAGAGTGTATCCAAAACAGTGGAATTCCAAGAAGGAACTTGCCGTTGTTTCAAACACCTTGAGCAAGCAGGACAATCAGAATAACATGATTGCCAATGAAAGATTAGCCCGGTTCAGGCGCTATTTTGCTGAATTTATTGAGTATCTATGTGAAAATGATGTCACGGATATTGTGGCAACTCTCAAACAATTCATTTATCAGGATGTGGCTAAAACGAACTTCGATCCGTACGCGACTATTATGGACGCACTGTATCATTACCATAATTACGTCAAGCCATCAATTAAGGACAGCACAAAACGGCAGAGTGAATCACTCCTTAGTGAATTTGCTCGCTTTGTTGACACCCTACCTGAAAAAGACAAGACAATGCAGATCTTCAGTCAGAGCGGCTTGAACATGTACAAGGAACACCTGATTAATAAAATGAACAAAAGCAAAGCTGGTGACACTAAGAGAAACTTTGGTGTCGGTCAGTTGAACCGTTGTGGAGCCATCATCGCATTACTAATTAACAAAGTGCTTGTCCCTAAAGAAGAGGTCTCAAGCCCCGTTGTTTGGATCAAAGTGGAGGATCCCCGCAGAGAAGACCAGATGGGACATATTCCTCTTTTGGACGATGAAGTCACTGCGATTGAGAATTGCCCTGGCCTAACCCCTGTTGAAGAAGAATACCGCGATGTGTTTTTGCTCCATCTTGAGTGTGGTCAGCGTGTATCCGACTTGGCCAAACTGCTCACCGGAAACTACAAGGTCAAGCAAGGTAAAAAATACAAGTATATCGTCGTTTCGACAATGAAGGAGAATATCAAAGCGATTATTCCCTTAACGCCCAGGATGACAATGTTGATGGAAAGAATCAAGAGTCAAAAGCTTGTTGACCCAGTAGAGTTTGAAGAAAAGACAAGAGGTAAAGGCAACAATACATATAATGAAGCGATACGTAGAATTGCCAGGAAAGCAGGATTAGACAGGGAGATAGTCAAGATTGATTCGACTCAAAAAGAAGTAAGAAAACCGTTATATAAGACGGTGTCTAGCCACGATGCTAGATGCACGTTCATTACTAATATGATCAGGAAGGGCGTTAGTCCTGAAGGATTGTGCCGGATGACAGGGCACGCCAATGATGAAATGATTAAACGGGTCTATGCTCAACTCACAGTCGATGATGAAATCAACCGAATCGAATCCGACTTGTATAGTGATGTAGAAGACGATGAAGTATAAATGATTTCATTCTTGCGAACAAGTGCCAGCATTGCCAATGAACAATTAATTAAACTAAGACGTAACTATTTAGGTTTTATTGATTATATTTGCGGTAATATAATCAACAACGTTGTTGAACCTTCAAACGATAAACCTATCAAGATATGGCCAAGAAAAAGAAAATAGACATCAAGCAGGTTATTGCTGACGCATTGGAGCATTATCATAAGATGAAGCCCTCAATAAAAGATAGTACCAAACGGCAGAATGAATCTCTCTTGAGTGAGTTTTATCGTTTTGTTGATACTTTACCTGCAAGAGATAAGACGATGAAAATCCTTAGCCAGAAAGGACTGAATCGGTACAAGGAGTATCTGATTGATAAGATGAACTTCACTAAAGCGGATGGCAAAAAGAAGAATTTTGGTGTTGGTCAGTTGAACCGTTGCGGCTCCATGATTGCCCGTCTGATAAATAATGTACTATGCCCCGAAGAAGTTGTACCCAATCGTGTGGTTTGGGTTAAAGTTGAGGATACTCGTAGAGAGGACCAAAAGGGGCATTTCCCTCTGCTCGACAATGAAGTGATTGCAATAGAGAATTGTTCGGGGCTTAAACCTGTTGATGAAGAGTATCGCGACATATTCTTACTTCAAATCGAGTGTGGGCAAAGGGTATCGGACTTGGCAAAAATACTTACGGGCAAATACAAGGTTAAGCAAGGAAAGAAATTTGAGTACATTATCATTTCAACCATTAAAGAGAATATTAAAGCTCATATTCCTTTGAGACCTAAAATGAGAATGTGGATGGAAAGGGTTAATTCTCATAAGCTTATAAAGCCCAGTGTTTTTGAAGACAGGGTTAACAGTAAAGGCAATGGCACATACAATGAAGCGATTAGAAGGATAGCGAAAAAGGCGGGACTAAATAGGGAGATTGTTAGAATTGATTCCGTACTAACAGAAGTGAAAGGCCCATTGTATGAAGAAATAACTAACCATGCAGCTCGTTGTACGTTCATAACAAACATGCTCAAAAAGGGCGTGAGTACCGAACGGTTAAGAAGGATGACAGGCCATGCCAGTGATGAAATGATTAAAAGAATCTATGCTCAGCTCACAGATGAAGACGAAATCAACCTAATCGAATCAGATTTGTTCAGTGACATGGATGATGACAATGCAGGTTCTTCCTGTGATTCATCATTGAAGATTCCAAACGAGCCAGAAACTTCTGTACATAAAGAAGCAACGGCTATCCAGCCTATCTCTACAGATTCAGGGTCATCTTCCATCTTTGAATCAGATGAAGTTATTGTTTATGAAAACTATATACGTAACTTAAATAATAGAGTTAATGAAGCTATTAATGAAATGAACGAAGTTTTTCAGGGGCATGACGTGGATGAAATAGATTCTTATTTTGAAGACAAACTAAAGTCAATCATTGATAGTGTAGATGAGAATAAACAACGGTTCAAATCTAAGGAAGATGTTATTTTATTTTGGCAGAATTTTGAAGCAAAGATCAAAGAGAATGCAAAACCAGATATTCCGAAAATCATTTTAGATACTGAAAGGTTAAATAATATAAGAATACTGATAGATTATTTAAAATCTAATCATGTCCCTGAAGACGCAATAGAAAGTCTTGAGAATATATTACACACAATTTGTGCAGAGAATCCAGATGCGATATATTTAAGTCAAATAATGTATCATTTAAAAGTTTTGTGGCCTATTGAGAAGTTTCGTGTGGTTTTTTTAAAAATGATGCAGTTCATCCAAGAGAACCGCCCCATTGCTGATGATACAATGTTAGAAGACGACAATTCAAAATTCAAATCAAGGATTGACTGGGACTTGGTTTTTAAAGAATTGCAGAAGACACCAGCAATGAAGCTGGATGCGTTAATTCAGAACACAAATTGCAGCCATGATGTTAAGACTGTGCTATATAATTCTATTACAAAAGGAGATTTCAATACTTTTTTTACAACCATCAAAACACATGAAAATGATGTTCGCATATTACTTATAAATGCTTATGATAATCATTTTGAGAGAATGAAATTAAAACTGAATGACGACTTATACAAGATAGCTAAATCTGAGCCAGATAATTATTTCGAACTGAGAAATCAGGCAATTGAAAGAATGTACCTTCTAAACCCATATGTTGATAGCGGTAAAGATGAATCCATTCCCGACTTCATGTTAACGAATGTTCAAGAAGCCGATATAAGAAAACAACAATTGTGGATATTGGATACTGTGTTAAAAATGTTCGATGATTGCTGCAAGTATGCTTATCCTTCAGAGAAGAAAATATTCAATAAGGTACGAAGTCTGGTTGATTTCAATAAGTATCCAGAACTAAAAGATGCTTACGATGATTACCTTGCCAAGCAAAAAGCAGTATCTGACCCTGCTGAGCAATCATTGGATTTGCCCTCTAGAGAGAATGTGAGAATTGAAGACAAAATAATTAAGAAACAGAAAGTAGGAACAAACTATATATTATTTAATAGTGATAATCTTGATATCGATAAACTTATTATATTACTTACAGAGAAACATGAAATAAACAAGAATCAACAGTTCATAACGGTACTAGAGTCAACAGATAATGTTAATGTGGCTACATGCTTGAAGCATTTTCTAGGCATAACTTCAACCACACCTTTGTCATTCATTTTAAAATGGAATGGTCATACCATGGCGAGCTTGAAGTTCCTGATACGACTATTGACGAATACAAATGAAAAAGCCTCAAGATTAAATGTTATAGATGAATCAAATCGTGAAGGCATCTCTCCTGAGTTCGTTTCACAATGGACTGGATCAAGAGAACTATGGACACCTGTTTGTAATGTCTTTGGTGGCAGCCCTGGTTATATGATGTCTGTTGGTCTCGGCGATGATGGTTCGAGGGCAAGGAGAATCAATCTTGAACAATACAATACAATCGCTGATATATACTTTGCTTGCAAAATATAGCGTTACACACATACAGTTCAACCATATCCGAGTAAAAATCGATTAGGGTTTGTCTCAGCCTGGTCCCTCCATCATACTCGGTTATCGGTATTTTGTGCTCTCTAAGCAACGATAGACACCCTCCCAAGTTCCCCCGGTGAAGATATAAAACTCGCCATCCAGACCCTCTTAATGCCTTTTTCAGACAATTCTCTCGCGGTTCCATATCCAAGCAGCTCCCACAGAAAAAACACCGGCGCTTTTAATGCCTCCATATTATCCACGTGAGGTCTTTGGATATGTTCAGGCATTCCTCTTGCGCCGAGCATTCTATCCTGGACCTCACACATAGATTCGACCAAGGAAATGAGCTGTTCTTTGGTGGGAGGGTCGGTCATAAAAAACGGACTATGGTGTTACAGTGTGAACGGGTATGGAGCGGAAAAACTTGTGATGTCTCATAGATCTCCTCTGTAGGTTATGTCTTTCCAGTGTTTAGAGAAGACCGTTTCACATGCATCATCCAGATACTCTTGCAGGAATTTGAATGGGAACGGATAGGTCATTAGCTCATTCCAACGGCCAAATCCAAACTTTAGCATCGTCGTGATTTCATTGATATCTGAGCTAACTGCTTCGGGGTTATCTTCATTCAATACAAAGATACGCCTTGCTCTAGGCATTTTATCCATCTTTGTGTTCTGCATAATCTGCATGTTCTCGCTATTGGTGCCAGCGATATATGAATACGCAGCGTCTTTCTCTCCATCAAGGCCATCCGATTTCCAAAGATGGAATCCAATATAACCACGAAGATATTCATGTACATTCTTCTTACGCTTGAACATCGCAACGGTCTCCCCCTTATTAATCACTTGGTCATATCCTTCGTCAATGAGAACAACATCGAGGATTGGTATTTCGTCAGTATCAATGATCAGATACACATTGCCGTTTTTTTCTAATGCCATGTAATCCCGGCCTCCACGAATCTTATCGTAGTCATTGAATTTTAAGTGTTCCTGAACAAATTGCTCAAAATTTTCTCCAAGACTATTCTGGGACAAACCATACTCTTCAATGTTCATGGAACCATCTGGGTCAACAGCTAAAGATGCACCATGAACGAAGTCTTTATTGATTTTATACCGATAAAATGTCCAACCTGACATTAACTCTGTCAACTGTTTAGGCATTATTCTGTTGATAAGCGAATCCTTAACAAGCAACTCAATGAGGATGCGTCTTGCACTCGCTTTAGTGATCTCATTTTTCTTGTTCTCTTGAACTGTAATGTGCTGAAGTGCATTACAGCTATGCGCTAATCTATAAAGCGATTGTGTGTAATGGGTCCAGTCAGCTGCCAGCTCTTTGGGTTCACAAAGCTTTATTACCATGTCATTACTGGAATGTTTTTTTGAGAAGATAAGGCAATCCCCCATGAGATATTTAACCTCGGACTTGAACTTTAGTATCAATTCCTTCGATGCTACTGTACCAAAAGGATCGTCTATATAAATGGTCTTTCCAGAAAAGTATTGTCGCAAAAGTGAAAGCATGTCATCTCCGGTCTTGCATTCATCATAGTGTAAAACCTGAAAATCGCAAAAACCTATTTCTACTAAACCTTTGAAGTCTTTATTAACCGAATTGACTACCTGCCAAAGAACAAAAAGCTTTCCGTGAGTATAGTTCTCTTTATTATAGGGCCAATATGGAACGTTGTTTTTATTGTCACTAAATCTTTTCTTCAGAATGTATAGCTCTTTTAGGTTGTAATCGCCATCTTTGAAGTCCTTTACAACAATCGGCTTAACAGAACGCCCTTCCCATAGATACCCACCAATGTCATTGCTGACTCTAAAGACACAATTCTTATGTCTTGCAAGCTCCTTAAAAGATGAGGGATTTGAGAATGAGGTGGTTCTTGCGATAAGATTCATATACTCGTTTACCTCGATTTTCAAGCATACAAGTTCCTGTCTTGATTTCGGTATATTGAAGTTCTTATCATCACATATTAGTAGCGAGCCATCATTGTACATCATCTTGTTGTTTTTCTTTTTCCCAAGTGAGTTGATGGCTAGTGATGCAATAATCCTTTTCTGGAGCACTTCGTCATATTCTTCCAGCGTATCAATTTGTGAGCGGATGTAATCATAATCTCTTAAGCTGTTAAGAATGTTCGTCTCCTCGCCTTTAACTGCAAGAATGAAGAAATGGGTGGAAGGGAAGCGCAATCCTCTCCACCGTGCTCTAACTCCAGTAACAGAAACGCAAGGAACATCAGCAAGTTGCTCATAGGCTAGGTTTCTCGACTCTTTATCTGTACCATAGTATGACACAATAGAGTACTTTGAAAAGAAAGCGTCCTTATCAAAGGTGACATTTATCTTGTTAGTGGTAAGAGGCAAGCTCTTTATGTATTGTTCATCAATTTTCATGTTCACTTGGAATTAATAAGTTTTTTGAGATGATCGATTGCGCTATGGATGATATTGCCATTCTTATCAATCATACCGCTTATCTCTCGAAGTTCATCCATACTACTGTTACCCAGTTGGAGCATATTAACTGTAATCAACTCACATCCCAAACGCTTTCGCTTTATGTCGCGTTTCATAGATGTTGGCATATCCCCCCGTTTGTCGTTATGGTCAACATTGGGATTCATGTTCTTTACATCAAACGCGATTTTGTAACTTCCATCAGGATTAAGTATGACATAATCAGCCAACTCGTAATCTTTACCTTCCAAATGTTTGATGCTATCTTCCGTACAATCGGTATAATACAGTAAAATCGCCTTAAATGCTTCTTCACCAATTTCTCCGGCATAATCAGTTGCTAGAATCTGTGGATGAAGAATCAGTCCTTCTTTTCCCCATGTAGTAGCAAAGCCGTTTTTCTCGAAATGGTCTTTAATCACGGAGTTCTTCATGAGAACATCAAGTCTCACAGATGACGGCGAGATAGAATATGCCTTCCCCTTACCAGAAACGCAAATTCGATTATTGTACTTTGTTTCACAAGAGAAAGAATAGCATCCGTTATCGTCTCTATCCCATGACCCATAGCACTTGGTAATGAATGTCAGACGCTTATCTAGGTCGTCTAGCTCTTCAATGCTTGCAATTACAGGCTTTTTAATGATAGTCTGTTTATAGCTTTGGTTCATTATTTGACTGCTCCTCACAATGTAAGGCAAGTCATCATCACCATCATAGTCATCATCAATATCTTCTTCATCATTTTGGTGAGGTGTAAATCGAAGAGCTAAACTGCGAAGTCGATCCAGTTGTCTTTGAGCGTAATTTGCATCATTACACCTTATCACTTCATCAGGGTCACTTTCTGGAACTTCGACATTTTGATGATTCATGATGTATTCAGCTAGAGCTCTGAACTCCTTAGTGAGTGATTTCTCCATATTTGAAGCATCAAAGAAGGACCTCATCGATTCATCGAACAGAATATATGTGGTATGAGGTTTGTTTCTTGTTCGACATAATCGTCCTATAGCTTGCTCGACCGTGGTTTGGGCCCATGCTGACTTGTCCTTAACAATACCAGGATTCTGTTTCTCCCCAAACATAAAGCTATTTGAAAGAGCGTAACAAAGCCATTGAGCGACATCCGTTTTCGAAAGACAGCCACGTTCATACAGCATCATTAAAGTCAACATGGCATTGTAGAGGCTTTTCTCATAAGTGCTCTCAGTGCCATCTTCATTCATCATGAGATAAGCTGTGGGCGATTGAACATAAATGGCATCCCAGTCTTTCTTTAGCTTTTCCCCTTCGTTGCTCCAATTATCTCCACTTACATAGTCGAGACCATCAGGAATCTCATACTGCAAATTGGCTCCAGCTTTAAAACTTCCAAAGGCAGAAACCAGAATTAGCTTAGCATCTCTATCCTCGCTGAGTTCAGTTAAGATGTTGGATTCAACATCTTCCCAGTCTTTTGATATGCGAATGTGACAGTTCTCCCAATCTGTCGGCAACTCATCATCCAATGTTGAAGGCATATCTTTATATGTCCCGTCGATAAGGCAGCTTAGAGTCTGAATCTGATTTTTGTCCTTATCTCCAGTACGATTTTGGAAATATATCATACTGTGGATGTCATTATGACTGATGAACCAGTGGTATGCTTCAATAAACTGGAACAGGCGATATAACTGGAATGTTAGATCTTCAACGCCCTTGGATGTTTTCTTATGCTCACGACGCGTTATCCTAAACCACTTCTCAACCAGTCCTTCAGCTATTGCATCAGATGAAAACAGTTGTTTGTATTTGTCCGGTAATATAATCGCATTCTCTCGCTTGTCAGGAAATTCATATTTCTGCAAAGGTACAATCTCTATCTGATGACCCTCGGGGTAAGTCTTGTCGACGAGATGGTCAAACGTCTCTCTATCTGCCTTTGAAAGGACATGAACCTTGTCTCCAAGGGTCTGTTTAAGATACTTAATGTCACAGTTGCTTACCACTGACCAGCATGAAGCAGTTGCTGAGCATAAAACAATAGATGTCCCATCAGAGTTTACCAGATCTATCAGGATTTTTTCAGGTGTAGTAGATATTTCTCTACATGACAATCTTACGCGATGCTGGTTGTCTCGCTCATCAATCTCCTCTTGATACAGCTGAACACCTTGAGAGTACACTGAAAAATCAGGCAACTTCATTTTCTCATCACCATCAGCAACAGACAGGTTCTTTCTGTTTGTCATGAATTCGTTTATCTGCTGTTCAAACTGATATTCCGAGGTTGTCTCAAAACGAGAGAATAATGTGTGTATCTCTCGTTCCAGTGTGGGATAACCAAGATAGTGATTTGTGGTAGATGTATTAGTTGAAACTTCTTTAGTCTCAGCTTCAAATCTTTCTTTACTCCGTTTAAACGATTCGAAAATGACTTTTCGTAACTGAACTTTTATTGATGTCGTATTTCCACGGATTAATGAAAGAAATTTATCCATCGGGATAACCACAGAATAATCCTTCAATAGTTGGGTTTCATCCTTTGCATGAACAAGACAAAAATGCCTGTCACGTTTTCTGTAGCAGATGTATGAGTTTGTATTATCGCCTTTCTGAGAAATATTCAGTCTTAAAGCCGATCCGGAGAAGAAGACACCTCTTCTATATGATTCTAATTCCTCATTGTTGCCCAGAAATATATTTTTATATGGAATTATGTCTCTGAAAGTACGTTCCCAATTATTTTTTGTTATAGTTTTGGCTTTGTTAAGACATTCTTCCAATAACGACCCATAATACTCATTTGAAATCTGTTCAGGGTTGTTGATTAAATCCAAGTACTGGAGATAACCATTATAACCCTTAGCAAATCTTTTACTACCACCAGCATTCTCAATAGATTGATCAATGATGGCAGACCGTATGGCTACGGATGCCTGGTCCGATTCGTCGAACAAAATTAGTGTCCTCTTGTTCTTCTCAGCAAAATTCTCTAGCTTGATCATCTCAGAAAGTATCGGGTCGATACCATACATCGCCTTATGTACAGTCATAAGAAGTACCCTCTTTCGCTTATAATCAACTTGTGGATAGACTTTCACAAGTGATGGGAACCTGCTTAGTATAGCCTCAAGTGATACTTTCTTGAGTTGCTTAGTTTTTTCGAGGTGTTTTTTGAACGTATCAAAAAAGATACGTACAGCTTTGCGAAGATTTGCTTCGCTTTCGTTTATTTGGTTCTGTATGTAGTCATTCTTGCTATTCTCTTCAAATGTCTTTATTAAGCCAGACAAACCCTCAAAAACCTTCTTTACATAGTTGTAGCTATATTGTATTTCGGTGACACTAAAATCTTGTTTCTTCTGCTCTCCAATTTGGTATTGCATTTCATCAACAAGCTTCTGAAAACTCCCATTTTTTATGGCTTTTGTGATAATCTCAGGGTTGTTTTCTATAACTATTTTGTCTGATGGCTTTATCAGGCTGTTTGGTCCATCGATAAAACGTTCAATCTCACGATTCATCCCATTAACCAATTTGTTTTGAACACATAGAATCACAATGCGGTCAAAACTCTTGGGGTAGAATTCACAGGTCAGCTTCCCGATAGTATAAGATTTACCACCACCTGTGGCAATATCACAGATGTGGAGCCCCGGTGAGGTATAGCCTTTGAAGATATCCTCAACGTGTTTACTGAGTTTTTCTTTATATGTCTCATTCATATGTCGTATGCTGATGTTTGGTGCTTATTATGGTTTATAAAATTAGAGGCAATCCCATCGGATTTAGTGAACCCCTATTTACAGGTACAAAGATAACAAAAATACGTCATGTTTTCGAATATTTTGCCCAAAAATCTATTAACAGACTATTAACTTACCAACCTAAAGATACAGATAAAAACGCAGATTTCAAAAATGCTACCTTTAGACGGTTGTGGGACGGGTGAAATAGCACTAATTTTGCAGTCGAAACCCACTTAGATGGAATCAAGGGGTTCTGCCCGAAAACTTGTCTGCCGAACGTGTACACATTTCCCGGCGGTCCTTACGAAAAGCTAATCCCTCCATCTATTTAATTGACAAGGGCTGTGTGCTGCACGAATCTGGCTATAATGTCCATTGTAAATCCCCTGGTCTATGGTGAGCGCCCCTGTACGATCTCTCATGCAGCCTTGTCAACGGTTTCTTTTATAGGCTCAAGATTATGGACATAGCATCATCAATAACAAAACTTAGAACCAGCAGACTCTATACGAGAAAGGCGCTGGCAGATAAGGCTGATATCAATCTTCGGCACTTAATCGCTGTTGAGGATGGAAGAGAACCGGCTACACAACAGGACATAGAGGCTATTAGTCGAGCCTTTCATGTTAAACCTGAAGACTGGATTAAGTGATATGGGGCAATATGTTATAAAGACGGCATTAGTGGGTAAACCTGATGTCGTTTTCTATTTTAAGGGAACAGCTATTGAGGAAGGTGTTTCTTTTGCAATGAATACTATCGTAGGATTCGATGTTTCTGAAGCAATGGTATTTCACGACAAAGATGAAGCCGCCCAACTATGTGAAAAGCTAAACCGTGATAGAGATAGCTTACTCAAGCATGGTTTTGAGACATTCATTATTCAGAAAACGAGAGCGAGCCATTTCTGACCCGCCCTCAGCGATCCAAATGAAACTTCTTTCATTGTGGGTTTATTTCTTGGTCATTTTGAAGACCGTTGAAAGGTTGCTCTCGTCGAGCGTTCCTTTCATTTTAACGGTCAGCGTATTACCATTTTTGCCCATGAGTTCATAGACATACATCGGCTCTTGCGTTTCGGCATAGTAAGTCTTGACCTGACCACCTTCAATTTTGTATGAATCCTCCATAGAGAATCCTGTTGAGCAAGTACCGTTGGAATTGAACGTGAGCATGGTGCCGGTGACGATCCACCACCATTCAGGTGAACCTTGTACTTCGGTGATTTCCCATGTTCCAATGATGGTGTTTTTATCAAACTGAAGGTCTGGTTCATCATCGCTGCCACATGACACGAATACCAGTGCAGAGAACATCAGTGAAAAGAAAATGATTAACTTCTTCATATTAAAGCGTATTTAGTTAATGAAACATGTTTTGCTATTTATAAAAAGTGTGGGCTGGCAGGGATTCGAACCCGCAATATCAGTTCCTAGCTAACGGCTACTGCCCGCTCCTATGCGACCATCAGTCCACACTAACTTGTTTTACGGTGCAAAGTAAACATCAGGTTGTCCCAAATCATGGGACAGTGATGGATTTTTTGTAAAAATCGCCCTAAATCAATTTTGATACATTCCAAGGCGATAATAGAAAGCCCTGATGGCTTGTGGTCAATGTCTCTTTAAGACCAATTATAGCAACTATTCCATAGGGGTATTTGCTGAATCTCGTATTGAAGCAAGATTGCCATTTTCATCAAGTTCGAAGATGTGGTATTCCTTGATGAATTTCATCATCATAGAACTAAAATGACTAAAAAAGATAAACGAGTCTATATACGCTGATAAGACTATGCGTTTCTTCTTTGAGCTATACACATAGAAATAAGCGGTTTCAAAGATATCATTAGCCATATTCTTGAATTTGCGTTTATCATCGTGGACTACAGGCTCAAAACTAATGGTAAACTTATCCTCTCCGTTATTTACAGTAACAGAGGCAGAACCGCAGCACCATGCAAGGTTGATGTAAAGCAACCATTCATGAAGATAGCTCAAAGCCATGGCTTCGTCACTCATAGGGATATAGAGTGTTTTGGGCTTTCTCTCCTTCACCTCTTCATAATCAACATGAATAACCATCACTGATTTCTCACCTTCTAGTTTCTTGAAGCGTATGCTAATATAATCTGTGGTGATGGGCTGTTGAACAGCGATTTCTTGCAATAGTCGCGCCCTTTCACTATACCAGTTTCTAACTCTCATTTGATTTCAATGTTAAGATGATTAAACTTTGATGATATCACTCTCGTCAACAATTATCAACTTGTTTTGTTTCCCAAGTGGAATCCACAAGAGTTCTTCGATGTACTCAACAAAGTAAGGTCTGTTGAGAATACCCAGTGCTATCTTAAGTCGGTCTTTGTGGCTGGCTTGTAGGAATTCACGCCATATATCCCAACTCATTTCTACGATGTCACATGATGGATTCACAGGCATTCTGTACCTCAGTCTTAGTACGACTGTAACTTTTATGTCTTCTGGTTTTCGATAAGAGATTTCGTCTTCCATTTGATATGTAAGTAATTTGGTTTGACACATATAATGTGGGCAGGTGATGGAGTCGAACCATTCCCTTCCCTCATCAAGGAGGGACCGCCGTTCCACATATCGCGGGTCTGCCAGCCCACATCGGTTTCAAAATGCTCCAACTCACACAGGTCGCGTGCCGTGAGCAAACGGGGCTCCTATCCCAGTTGGAGCGGAAAGTATGCAGAATGGGTAGGACTCGAACCTCCTATCTCATGCCCGGAATTTAGTCCGGGGATGCCCGCTACCAAACCTGCGACCATCATCCTACACACGCAAACTTGTTTTACGGTGCAAAGAAAAAGCAAGGTTGTCTCAAAACGTGGGACAACCTCAATAAATTATTATTTCTGTTAGAATTACTTGTTTTCTTCCTCGTACATCTGCACCGCCCGCCAATGCATATGATGGATTTCGTCAGCCAGCCATTGGGGTTCAAGAATCTTTATCAGAAAACTGCGGCTCACGAAATGAGTGCTAAGGTCTATCGTTGGACGCATGAACAGTTCAAAGTCGGTATAATCTTCGCCCTGACTAATCTCACGCTGGCTTTTATGGATAGGTAGGTCCTTGATATAATATCGCTCGTCACCAAAGACTCTGATGACAATTCTTTGGACTTCGGTATCATCATTAACTAGAACACCAAAGCATTCTTCAAAGTAGGCTTGGGCATTAAATCCAGGTTTAATCTTGAACTTCTCGTTGGTAAGCGACATATTCAAGATGCGATCAAATGAAAACACACCGAAATAGTCTACTTCTGGTCTGTCGGCTGTCTCCTTTCGATGGAAGTGGCCCAGAATGTACCAGCGTTGCTTGAACAACTTGATGCAATAGGGCTCGAAGGTCAAGTGGCGTGGTTCCTCATCACCATATTTTCTATAGTCTATAGCCAGCTTGACGCTTTTCTTCATCGCCTCGATGACCATCTTCAGGTAGTCCCCCTCGACGAGAGCTGGTTGGAGCAGGATCCTATCCTGCAAGGACATCGCTTCACCGATGATGTTATTCACCGTCAATGTGCTCAGCATCCAATTCTGGACGCTATCTTCGTTCAGCACTTCACTATTACCGATGTAGTATTTATAGCCGTTCTGGCGATTGCAGTCAATATAGAGGCCGAAGATGTCCTCTATCGCGTCCTTGTGACGGTTGAAAGTGGAACGGGCTAGTTCCACTCCCTCGCTCATGTCTGTATCAAGCCATTTCTCGTTGATCTCAGCAAACGAGATGCCATCATCGGCCTTGCGAATAGTATTCACAAGCCATATATACTCCTTGAATAGTGTAGGAACTCTCATAACGTTCAGATTTTATTATTACCTTCATTATGCAACAAATTCAGGTAACGATCAGGATGGAAGAAGTGCATGTACTCGTCGATGGTGATACCAGCTTCGGCGGTAGCCTCTTCGATGGATTTCTTTATGATTTGGAATGCGAATTTGGCTTGCCAATATTTGCCTTCCACTAGATCGTCAATCAAGGTATCCCAAGCGGCTCCCTCGTCACCGTTGTAAGGATGAATGATTTCTCTTGCGGCGCTATGCTTTGCCACCTGCTTGAGATGGTCTCCAGCGCGGCCACGTTGAAGATTGTGGTCAAGGTCGTTGCACTTCACATTGATGGCAATAGAATTGTGTGAGTCGGCGATGTGTCTCACATAATCCATGTATTCTGAGCCTTTCTTGTGAGTTAGCAAGCGCAGCGCGTCAACGACCTCGGGATATATACCTGCAGCGAGCAGGTCCTCAAACGTGTAGTCTGTGTCTTCCACAACATCGTGAAGCAGACCAGCGACAATCTCGTTCTCATTGTTGCCTTTCATGGCGACAGTGAGCGGGTGCAATATCACCGGCTTGCCATCAAGATCACGTTGTCCCTTGTGAGCTTTCAAAGCAATCTCAAGGGCAATCTCTATCTGTGATTGTTCTTTTGATTCAGGCATATTAAAACTACAGTTTTTCAGTTTACCCTTTTATAACTTATATTTGAGGAGGTCTTCGCCGGTTGGGTAGATCGGCGAGCCGTAGATGTAATCGGGGTGGTCAAGGCGAAAGCGGGTTATCAACGCATTGATGTCGAATTGGCCAATTGACACTTCATCATCAAAGCGGAAGATAAGGTAGTCTCCATGAGGACCGCCGTTGTTCATAGGATAATCCGCTTGACGCATGCGGGCCTCGTTCATCCTGGCCATATCGTGAATGCGGAAAACGTGGTACTTGTTTTCGGCTTCATGTCCTCCCTCATAGAGAATGGCGAACTTAGGTTTCATAGCCCTTATGCGGCTTTCTGACATGGCTCCGTCCCTACTCTTGCCCAGGCGCACGTTATAGATCTGTGACCCCTTGTCGTTCTTGCCGGTAATCCAGTCCCAGTGTTCCCGGTCGTGGTACATACCGAGCACAAAGTGGTTGGCCAGGTATCGTTCTACATGATACTCGGGCAACCAGTCCTCGGGAACAGGCTCATAGGGATGTGCAGCTTGATAATCGACAACCTTTGTGTCGAGGTTCTCTTTTGGGTTTTCGCCGAGGGTTATAGGCTCAATGATGAAGAACTCGCTAAGCAGGCGGTATGCGTTGTCATCTGCCGTCGAGCCAGCTTTGGGCTTTTCGAGTGCAAGCGTGTATATGTCTCGGTCGGCGTAGGGACGAAACAGCTTACCCTGCAGTTCCTTAAAGTGCTCATTGATGAACTCCTCGCCAGCGAGTGGGTTGCCCACGCTCTTCAAAGCGTAGAAGTCGTAGTCGTCTTGCAACCAGCCACGGATCTCGTCACGGAACTTGTCACGGACTTTAGTTTTCCACTTGACCTTTTGCGAAGCATTGTCACGAGCATATAGCGAGAGCACAAACAAAAAGTTGACATCATAGTGGAACAACAGCAGCGTGTCACGGTCGAACAGGCGGTTCTCGAAGTGCATCTTGCGGTGCTTGTTCTTGCTACGATCGGTTTTCTCGATGCCGTCGTTGCCATAGTCAAAAGTCTCGTCCATCTTGGCCGAGATAAAGAAGTTGGGGATGATGTTATAGCCCTCGGTTACGTTGTCACGCAGACGGACATCAGATTCGGGCTCCCTTCCGTCACTGAAGATGTCCAGGTTCCACTGGATGACGTTGCGGGCATAGGTGTATTGCTTGTAAACCGACTCCTTGCCCAGCTCGTGGCCCATCTTGTAATACTTGCTGTCACCTATGTAGTAGGTGTTGCTGTGATCGTTCTCTATGAGGCTCTTGGCGGTATAGAGGTGGTCAACAATCTTGCCGTCCTCCTGCTTCTTGTCCATGCCGTCGGGCAAGGGGGTGTCGCCAATGAGTTCGTCGATGATCGCTTCAAAGACGATGTAGAAATTCTTAACAAGCAGGTACTCCTTCTTGGCCGTGTTGATGAACACCTGCCGCGCCTCGTCGAAGAACGAGAAACACAGGTTCCACAGCTCAAGGGCCTTGTCGCTAAAGTACTTGTACTTGATCTGCAGCAAGCGTGTCTTGCCATAGCCCTTGAGGTAGGTTTCGAAGCGCTTACCTGTGATGAGGTCGAACTGGACGTTGATGTCCTTTTCAAAGCCGTATTTGTCACCGATGTAGTTCAAGATGGAGAAGAAGATGACAAGCAGCTCCTCATCGAAGTTGATTTTGCGCTTTTTGTTAATCGGTCGCAGGTATATCGGGCTATTGTCTTGGACGATAGCCGAAGTCGTAGCGATGGTGCGTGTCCAGTTGATACGGTTATAGCCCGAGTGCAGGTTCTTCAGAATGAAGAAGAAGAAATTCTGGTTGTCGCGGTTGAACTGCAACAGCTGCAGCAAGATATCCAGGTAGGTGTTGCTCAAGCGTCGACGGCCCTTGCCCACCTGGGCGATCTTTGTGTGATAGACGATGGACGTATCATTGTTGCGGTCGTTCTTATAGACCGTAATGGCACGATAAATCCACACCGCGAACTTATAGAGAAAGTCCTTATCCCTGCTATCCATGTCCTTGTTCTTGGCCGGATCAACGATGTCCTCGGGCAGGTACTTGCCGAAGACCCGTTCACCCTCTGGTGTGTCCTTGAGCAGCACCTTGGGCAAGATAAAGACGCAATCCTCAAGCTCGGTGTTGTAGAAGTAGCCCACATAGTGTACCGAGACACGTCCCTCGACATTCTCGAGCGCGTCGATGCCGTGGAGCACTTTCTTCAACCGTGACACGTCATACTGATATTCCTCGATAAGGATTCTCATTCTGGCCTATTGCAGATAACCGTAATATTCAGGTCTAACAATTTGCTCAAGTCTTCAAGGATTCTTACACTTGTATATGGCTTTGCGCCTTTGATAATGTAATAGTCCCCAATTTGATGATATGAGAATTTGTCACTGCTTTCAATTTCAGGATACTTTTCTCTAGAAAGTATCGGGCGTCCTAATCTTTGGTATTTCAGTTCGTCTGCCACCGAGAACACTTTATCAATACCTATTTTCTGTAATGCTTCAATAAAAGCATTAAATTGAGTTTGATTCTCAGTAGTAATTATTGATCCATCGGGGAATCGAATCTCACTGATTGACTCTTTATATTTGTCATCATTTATTTCGGCGCCATCTTCATTGTTTAAAGTCTCAACAGTCCATCCTTGTAGCTTTGCAAAGCCGGTGATGTTGTCAATGTTCTGGATGGTCCACTGTTTAAAGATACGATAATTGACTCCATCTTGAGATGTGAAGATTGGAGAATAATAGCGAGCATAGCTACCCAGGTTAACATCGCTCCTGACGATTAAGCCTTTGTATTGAATGCGTCCAAGCAAATTGTCAGGGAAGATGTTCCTAATTTCATCAAAGGTCATTTCTCGATGACCTTCAATGTATTTAACCATTATAGCCAAGCCTAATTCTGCTTTGGTCTTAATTAAATCGCCGTTAAATAAATAACTTGATCGGTCATTGACATTTGCATTATTCTCGTCAAGGATGATTTCCTCAATTTCTTCATCTGCGACTTCATCAGCAAACTTAACTCCTAGGTTGGTCAGGAACAGGTCAACCTTGTCTTCGCGAACGGTGGTTTTACGGGCTTCGTCAGTTTTGTAGAACTTGTCGAAGGTCAGTTTGGAGGTGCCGTCATCGTCAATGAATACATCGCCATCGAAGTCGAAGTCCTTAAAGACATCGTTCCATAGGTAGAATATTACCTTGCCCACAAAGGCCTCAGAATTGATACTGCCGTCCTGGGTCTTGCAGAAGAAGTAGCCCAGCTTCTTGTCTTCGCTGTTGGTAGTGTCGCCGATGAGGGCGTTGATCTTCTCGAGGAAGTCCCACCAATCATACTGCTTACCGCTAACAGCGATTGTCCAATTCTCATGTGCATTGGCGATGGGCACATAGCTCCAGTCCCAACGACGCTTAAAGGCGCTGTCAATGGGGAACAGGCTCTGATCGCTGGTGTTCATTGTAGCCCAAATATAGAGATTGCTGGGCAAGAGTAATTCTTCCCCGTTCAAGACCTTTCCAACGACATCTTCACCCTTATAAAGGGCGTTGATGGCTTCTGCATTCTCGATGGTCAGGCCTTTAAGCAGCTTCTTGAGGTGCTTTTTTAAGTCGGCATCAGCCTTGATGGGATATTCCGAGAAGCCTTGGACGTTGCGATCAAGCAACTGAAACAGGTCGCCGAAAATCTGGGCGCAGTTGCCTCGGTTGATCTCCTCGATGACAAGGTATTGTTTCTGCGGCTTGCCGTCGGTCGCTTGTGCATACTTTCGCCATGCTCCGACGTAGGCCTGCAGGAACGCCTGGCTGACGAACTCATAGATGATGCGGTTCTCAGTAACAGGGTCGCCGTTCTCAACAATAACCTTACCGGTGACATCACGCATCGGCACTTCCCTTGTGGTCGGCTTGTAGCTGCCCACAAAGGTTGAATAGTCGCTATCGGGATGGAACGTCGTACGAATAACATCCTCTCCTTCGGTTTGTTCCTTGATGGTGTGAGACTTACCTGTACCAGGAGCACCGTAGTATATAACTTGTAAAGCGTCATTATCCTCAACAGAGTTCTCTAATACAGATACTCTTTCAATGCTTATCTGGGGCGCCGTATCAGTGTAGAATTTTATAAAATTATCATATAGCTCTTGCGGGATGAAGTATAGATAATAATCTATACCATTCTGAAGGATTCCGAAGTAATCTCTCTTTATATTGCTTTCATTGAGATGTAAATAATTAAGAAAGAAATCCTTTATTTGTGATAATCCATTATCTCCATTCGCATAAGCTTTCCTGTCTCCACGATTTGATACTTCAGCAAGTTTAAGTTCGATTTCCTTATTGTTAAAATCTTTATGATCAACAGAGATTGCCTTAAAAATCAAGTTAACAGAGCATGACTCAATTTCAGGGTCAAAGCCAAAGAAATCGCACCATGCTTTTCCAAGCTCAAATTGTTTACCAGAATCATCAATGACATCATTAGTTCTGATTTGTTGAATCTTTAATCTATTAGCCATAACTATAATTCGATATTACCCCACTGCTCAGCAAGAGCTTCTGCAAATCCTGGGAAAGTTTTACTTCTAAGTTTTCTTCTCTCTTCAGTTGAAATTCTAGTATTAAACGAGTCCGAGTACCATTTTGGTAAAGAACGCCCACTTGAGAGAACAACTCGAGGCCCTTCTTCAACCATATTGGTAGGCACTAATGGTGGCAAGTTATGAAGCCACAGACACGTCTTTTTTGAAGCATTGTCACCAAACCAGAACGGTTGTACAATTTGATCAGGTTTACGATACTCTGTATTCATACAACCAACAGGGTTTTCAATTGCCCAATGTTCTATGTCAGTTTGGGTGAATTTCATGAAGAACTCTATCGCTTCTTGTTTCATCTTTCTTCTACCAAGATGATGAGGATGCTCCCTACGCTGTTCAATAGGCAAGTGAGCGTCATCAGGGTGGTAAAGCCATCTAGCTCCACTCACAGAAAGATATGTACAAGGAGGATGTGCAATCATAAGATCCCACTTTTCTCCTTCGGGCAAGAAATAGGTATCACCTGTTTCAAGTGTTCCGCCATGATCAGGTATTACCTGTAAAACGTCTTGTTTGAAATGCCATTCGGGGTGTCCTCCGCTACATTCCAATATATCGCAACTGAATGCGTTATGGCCTCTTTTTCTAAAGGCTTTGCATACAGCTTGGCTTTCTTCACATGCGATTAGTACATTCATTGTTCTGTTTTTGTATCTAATATTTTATATAAAGCAGTTGCAATTGCCCTCGCGAAATTTACAGGAACAGCATTTCCAATCATTTTGAAATTGTAAGCATTGTTCCCTAAAAACATGAAATCCATTGGGAACGTCATTAAGCAAGCTGCTTCTCTAATTGTTATACTACGTTGTTGTTCAGGATCTGGATGAATAAACATATAACCGTCCTTACTTAAATGAGCGACAACGGTATGTGAAGGTTTATCCCACTCCAGACTTTTATACTTTTGGTAAAGCGTTATATGTCCAGTTTTCTGATAATAATAATCTATCATTTCCTGGTGACTGATATAATTCATTCTAGACTCTACCCATTCCCTGAAAATCTCTAATTCACGAGGGCCATGGTTTCTTGCTTCATGTTGTTTTATTTCTGGATTTGGGTTTAACTGATGAGAACGCATTGTACGACCGTCCTTAATTTGATTTGGTAAAGGATATAGAGCCGGCAAATTACCTATTGCATCTCTTACCGTTCGTATTCGTTCTGTGCTCTTCTCTAATTGAATTGAGTCGTATAATTCTTTCAGGTTAAATATTGAGTTTTTCTTAATCCCCAATATAATAACACGTGGCCTATTTTGGGGCACATTAAAGTCTAAAGCATTCAATAGCGCATTTGGCATCTCCTCTGGACTGAGAATTTGATAGTCAATGGAATTAAATGCTTCAAATATACGATTTCTTACAGGAATTCCTCCTGGCTTTGCACTAAGTAATCCTGCAACATTCTCGAAGACAAAAATATCTGGTTGGAATGCGTCAACGACTTTACAGAAACTCTCAAATAAATAGTTTCGATAATCATCATTCATTGAATTCTTATCAGTTGCCCTTCCATGAATAGAATACGCTTGACAAGGAGGTCCTCCGATAATAAGATTCACATGAGTGCTTCCAATCAGTTCCTTCAGTCCAAATAACTTCACAAAATCATCATTGGTCGCTCCATATTGATCAACTGATTCTTTGCTCCAATTACCATGAAGAAGTTCGTCTGTTTTTTGAATATCGAAATGGATGACTTTTTTTCTTGCTGATTCTTCTGTCTCGTTCCATTTCGTAACGAGACGGTTCCTTAGCGTATCAACCATTGGCTTCTCCCACTCAACATGAGCCAATGCTTGGAAGCGTTTGGTCTGCAAGAAACCTTCAGACAGTCCTCCGCATCCTGCGAATAGGTCGATGAATGTATATTTCTTTTTTGAAGCCATTGTTATTATATAAAACAAACCCCAATGCAGTCCCTGCAGGCCGACCAAAGCCTATATAACCGCAAAGGAGTTTGTTATATCGTTCAACTCTCGGTCTTTCGCAGGTCAAGAATATAATATTCTTGTTCCGGACGCAAAGATAAGTATTTTTCTTGAAAAATGGTACTTTCTCACAACTAATGATATCAGAGAAATCCTAATTCTCACAAAACGCAATATGCTCCCACATTATTTTGCGCCGTATGATGAATCGCTGAATTAATTCTCTTTATTGATTAACCTTTATTGTTAATAAGAACTATTTTAAGGGTGTAAATACTCCTTATTATCAAGATATGATTGTATTTCATCTAGGACTTTCACTAGATAGTCTTTTGTGCTATCTTTATATACAATAAGTTCATTTACAGTAAAATCACGACCTATTTCCGAGAAAGAAAACTCCCCGTGGGCAAGATGATTTCTCTTATCTTTAATGGTTTTTAGGTATCTACCATTGCTTATTTCAGCACCGCCTAATTTTTTTAAAATATTGCGTATTTCTTGAGCGTCTATATTCCCACTAATATTAATGAATTCCTTCTTAAATCTCAATAAATGATCATCTAAAACAGAATTCGCAATTGACATTATCTTGTCCTCATTTGCATTTTTCCCTTCCTGCCTAATCCAAAGCTTTCGCAGTTTATCTGATAAACTTCGGAAAGTAACATTTGAATCATGCATAGAATTAATTACAGCGTCTAAAGACATACGAATTGTTGATTCCATTAAATTATATAATAGCAAGAATCCATTAGCTTTCAATATCGTGGAAAGCTCTGAATTAATCTCAGCAAATGATTCATTGCCTAAAATGTCAACACATTTTATTGAGCAATTTCCCGCATCCAACAATTTTAAGGTATTAAAATATACCTCAACCTCATGTAGCCTTTTATTGTAACCAATTCTCGTGTTATGCATTTTCGTAATGTAAATCATGTTTTATACCAAGCAAGCAATCACGTACAAATTCTATCCGTGCTTTTAGTTTGCCCTGATTGTTACTAGCATCTGATGTGGTGAGCTCTCGAAATTCATCAGAATCAATCCATGAGAAGTCATTAGGATTAAGATTAGGATCCTGCTTTAAGGCTAAGAATATTCCTACAGACAACGCTTCAAACCTAACTCTTGGCGTGGCTCGTTCTCTGCCTTTCCGTGCAAAATAAGGTGGTTCAAGATGTTTTTCTGCGAAGTCCATCACATCCTTGAAATTATGAATTAAAGCCTCCCTATCAAATCCATTTTTATTATGCTCTTTTAAGAAGTTATCCAAAAATGGAGCAACATCATGTTTAAATTCTAAATATGATTCAGAATAGGCAAAAAATCTTAAAGCTAATTCCTCATATTCTCCTCGTTGTGCCTTGCTATCAGGAATGGGACATAACTTTTGGAATTGTTCCATTTTGGAGCATTCAATGATAAAGTTGTAGAATTCACCTTGATAAGCCCCCCTGCGAATTTCACTTGATTTTAATTTATTAGAGCTCGTATTTACACGATTGAAAATGTCTGCTCGTATTTCGTTGTTTGCTTTATCTGTTACAACATGAAATCTGAAATCCCTTAACAAAAATTTATTCTTTCTTGATTCGGACAAATCATTAAATCTTGTCCCATTCAATTCTGTTAGTTTCTGCAGCTTGGATAATTTCAAGCTATTACCACAATATTCAACTAGTGTCCTTATACGTTGTGAACCATCAATAATTTCAAGTTCTGCGTCTTCTCCTGAAACAGAGACCAAAAAAGGCATGATAGGAACTCCAAGAAATACAGATTCAATAAAGCGTGATTTTTCTTCAATTTTCCAAACAAAATTACGCTGATAATGTGGAACAAATATTTGATCACGATCAAATTTGCTTACAATTACCTCAACAGGGTATTCCTTAGTATCATAAACATATGGAACGCTTTCTCTTTGAATTTGTTCCTCAATCTGAAGTTGTTGCTGCTCGCTTAACTTTGTTTTCTTTGCCATGGTTAGTATTTGTAAAATGGTTAATAATACTTTCTGCAATGACCTCCCCTAATTTTGGAGGCACTGCATTACCAATATACCGAGAGATTGTGGTAAGAGATACGGATTGTTCATTTGGGAAAAATCTATAACTCATAGGGAAAGATTGTAACAGTGCCGCCTCCCTTGCAGAGAGAGCCCTATCTTGTTCTGGATGGCCAAATCGACCACTGCCAATACTTGTACATTGTGTAGTCATTGTTGGAGCAGGTTCATCCCATACCATTCGGCCATAAACACTTCCATAAGTTTTACCACCTTCCTTCTTATGACATTCAAGACGCAGGTTTTCAGGCCAATCTTTCCATCCTCCTCCATATGGAGTTGCCTTGATTCTTTCTAAATTCAACGGTGATAATGCTCGGCATTGATGAAGACTATCCGTAGGACAAACCTCCCCGGCTTCAATAGGGGGAAGATCTCCAATTGTTGCACGCACCGAAACATAATTGCCCTTGTCATGAGTCGCTGGTATCAAATTAATCTCGCCAATACGAGATGCCAATAATACCAATCTTCTCCGAGTTTGAGGAATACCATATCTGGGGCAATATACCAGTTGGTATGATACATGATAATTCTCCGATTGTAGGATTGAAACAAAATCGGGAAAAACAGTTTTTAAATCGAAGAAGAATATGGAAGGCACATTTTCCATCGTGACAATATCTGGATGAACTTCTTTCACTAATCTACCAAACTCATAGAGTAAATCATATTTATTTGGATCCTTTTTCTTGTTTTTATAGGCATAAGATGAAAACGGTTGACATGGAGCACAACCAGCCAAGACCTTAATTGAGTTTTTGGAATACAACGGCAAAATATCGTCAGCGGTGACGGTCTTGATGTCTCTATTAAAGAATTTGGCTCCAGTATTAGTCTCATATGCATATTGACAAGTTTGGTCCAAATCAAAGCCAGCGAGAATATTAAGACCTTTTGACTTCATGCCATAACTTAGCCCACCGATGCCGCAGAACAAGTCAACTACCTCAATTTTGGGTTGCCGACCTCTTTGCTTAATATGTGATTTGTTTGTATTTGGCATGATCTCACATTACTCCATAATCAAAGTTGCTGACACAAACAACAAAGCATTCGTTGCATTGTTACTCAGCTCATAAAGAACTGAATTATAGCAATATAATTAAAACTTAACATAAATATATTAATTTCTTGGCAAAGTTAGCCATTTTTATTGAAAATATATCAATCTTGATATATTTTTTGAAAAAGTCAGTCAGCGGGAACCAGATTTAGGCAATACAGCCTTTCCTATGTAAGTCAGATTTCGACTCATTGGTATTTGTGATTAAGATAATTCATTAATCTCCAAAACGTGAAAAACGCGGTAATTATCGGGGTATAACCTTATCTCTGTAATGATGAAAATGGAGATAATAACGGTATTGTCTTCTTATTATTAGAATGAACTTATTAATTATCAAAAAATATTAAATTATGGATAGCAATTGGACAGAAGATTTCTACGAAGGCGCAATTAACATGACTTATCAGGACCTTGTGAAGTGTATTGGAGAGCCACATTTTGAAGGCGGTGATTTCATGATTCAGAAAGAATGGCATTTTGAAATGGACGATTTGGCACATTTCTCTATTTACGATTGGGAGGGAACTGACAGTGATCGTGATGTCACTGATGGCAAGGTCGTTGAGTGGCATATCGCGCACGATGGTATGCCAGGAACACTTGCAAAGATTAAGTCTTGGCTTCATGATAAAGGAGTTAAAGTCGATAAATCAATGTATTATAAAATAAAAACACCAGATGTTAATACGAATATCCAAGTTGAGAAAAAAGACATTCTGAAAATCGGCAATTCGTTCTATAATGAAGGTGGATTCCTGGCGATTGTATGCAACGAAGACTCTTCTAACATTGAAGAGATTCTGCTGAGATCTATATTGAAGTGCTTCGGCGATGAGTACAAGGTCATTAGGGAGGAAGACTACAAATGGAATGATGATAATCCAGATGAAGTATACGAAGCACTGTTCGTCACAAACCTACCTTATGAAATGTATGAAATACTATTATGTATCAGTTAATGCAAGCGCTTTTCTCTACAATGACAGAGAAAGTGCAGCAGCCGATGACCGATTTCCGCCGATTGTGTCTTGAGGCTGAGAAGAAAGATGAGTTAGATGCGGCACCGGATGATATGGACGACGGGCAACAACCTGCATCCCAATACGCCGGTGATATCAAGAGACTGGAGGATGCTCTGTTTGATGGGCATCCTCTAGTGAGTGGGTCTTGCATCAATATCACGTTGCAGGAATTACTGAAGATATGCCCGAGGAAACGACGCAGGAGGGATGCGTTCCAGGGCTTACAGAAGTCGCTCAATGAAATGGGTGTAACGTTAAACATTAAATCGAGAAAAAATGAAAAAAGTTTGGTTAATGGGTAAGGTCCGTGACTTGGATCTGAATGACCTAAAGCCGTTTGAAGATGGTGTGAATGATGACCTTGCAAACTTCAATGGAATTAACCTGAAAGGAAGATTTAGAGCAAGAAGAATTACTCAAGAAATGGTTTCATTTTACTGGGGAGCCAATGTCAAAAAGGAATATCAACCAGACGATCCTAATGGAATCCCTTTAATTATGTGGTGGCTGATTACTGGCCAGTGTGACGATTTTCAACCTGCATGGGACCTTCGAACTACTGTTATTCGAAACTTGTGTCCTGATGCTAATATCATATATATAGCTGAAGACTTATGTGATCTCTATAAGAAGAATTCAAAATACTATGGAGCTGACAAATTCAGAAAAGTTGAAATCGAATACAAACCAAATGCTGGGCTCATGATGACATTGAAATTCTATCGCAATGGACAATAGTATTTATCAACATTCAGACGAGATTGAGGAGCGGTATTTCAGTATGGATATTGCCGCCCTCAAGCAATATGACGATGCATTCAAGACGGCTTATGACTGCGGTAACGATTATGAGCTGACGATAAAGCTGATGGACCTCTTTGTGATATGCCCCAGAAAACGCCAACGCAAGCAGCAATATGGACGACTTGTTAACTACTTAGCTTCGAAGGGAATCACGTTGAGAATCATCAGCAGGAAACACGATAAAACAACTAATATTTCGAAAGTTATATGAACATTGAAGTTGAGAAAGGTGATATTAAGAAAATCGGAAATACAAAGTACAATGAAGATGGCTTCCTTGCAATCATATGCAGCGTTGAAACTGCAAATATTGAAGAGATCTTGTTGCGTTCCATATTAAAGTGTTTCGGAAAGAACTATCACATAGTAGACTCAGAAGACTTCATATGGCCTAATGAAGACGGAGAAGATGTAATAGATATTCAGTTCATCACAAACCTGCCGTATGAGATGTTCGAAAAGGTTTATTAGGGTTTATCACTACTATCATATTTGTAAAGTTATTTAAAAATTATTAATTATTAGACTATCCGATTCTGGGTGCTGTGAAGCACTCTGGATCGTTTTTTTACTTCTTCTGCTTTCTGTAATGAAAATTTTAGAATTCAAATCCCCTCAAAATCTTACACATAGATGAAAAGTGAAAAATGGCTTTTGAAGAGAATTAATAATATAGATTTCAACATTTTAAAATAAATAATTATGGTAAATTTTGACATTGTGGTACCTCAAGAGTACCAGTACCTATCAAATTGGAGTGATTTTGACAGCATTATGCCACCTGGACATATCATTTTGAACAAATCGATATGCGGATGTGGATGTACAGACTACTACTTGACCAACGAACGGCCGGTGATTCTTGTGAGTCCGAGAAAGGCGTTAATCACCAGTAAGCTCATAGGTGGTCGTACGGCAGGTAAACTGTTCTATTTTGACAGGAGCAGCGGAGGTAATGTGAACGACACCATCAATGACATGTGGAATTATTTGAACTATTGCGGACAAAGCCCTATTGGAGGCCAGTCGTTAGCGCCAAAGATTATGGTAACTTATGATTCTTTGCCTCATGTGGTTGAAGCGTTGACTAATTGGAATCTGATGGATCGGTTCACGATAGTTGTGGATGAATTCACTTGCATCTTCACTGACGTCAAGTTCAAAGGGTCAACCGAGGTTAACCTGTTGCATCACTTGGAGGCACTGCCCAATAGGACCGTCTATATCAGTGCAACACCGTTAAAGGACCAGTACCTGAGCGTCCTGGGAGAGTTTCAGAACCTGCCCTATGTGACGTTACATTGGGATCCGAGCAGAGTTGAGACCGTTTATGTGTACTATTCGAAGATGAGGAGCCCTGTCACAGCAATAAGTCAGATCATCAAAGACTATCGGAGGTGTGGTTGTTTCCAAACTAAGAATATTGGTGGCCAACGTGTGGATTCTACTGAGGCGGTGTTCTTTCTCAACAGCGTGAGGGATATCGTCAGTGTCATCCAGAAGAACGGATTGAAACCGTCTGAAACTTTGGTTATATGTGCTGACACCTCAGGTAACTGGGGTTGCCTTAAGAGAATCGGATTCTCTATCGGAACAGTACCCAACGAAACGGAATACGTGACGTTAAACAAACCGTTCACTTTTGTCACAAAGTGTTCGTTCGAGGGCACAGACTTCTATTCGGACTGCTCAACCTCGTATGTGTTTGCCGACTGCAACTGGGATAGTCTCAGTCTAGACATATCCATTGACCTGCCACAGATTGCAGGACGCTGTAGATCCAGGCAGAACCCTTTCAGGAACGAGATATTCTACTACTACAAGCAGAAGAACAGCGATATTGAGGGAAACATGAACCTTAACGAGGCTCTGAAGTATTACGAGGCAAAACGTGCAGATTCCTATCAGCAGATCCAGGAATTGGCAAATGTAACCCATACTGGCCATCGGGACCGGATACTGCAAGCACAAGAAAAAGACCAATACCGCAAGGACTATGTAGATGCCATTGTAAACTCAGACGGCACATGGACAGCGGTATGCAACGAACTGGCTTATGTGGCTGATATCAGGGCGGCGGAGGTCAAGGACAAGCAATACCAGAGCACCTATCAGATGCTTAGCTTCATGAAAGATAACGGCTTTGTGCCTATAAACAAGAATGCCGAGGTGGAGAACCTGTTCAATCAGTTTATTGAGGAGTTCAACAAAGACCGCAATTTTGAACGCAGAATGGGGGTTCTGGCTTACACTATCGTCAACTATCCATGCTTGGAAGAACTCATTGAAGAATGCAGTTTCATCCCGTATGAGTACAAGGAATACTATCATGAGCTTGGTCCCGACAGGATTAAAGCTTGTGCATATATTGAAGCCAACCTGAAACGAGAGCTGGAAAATGTACGCAGAGCAAGCATGATCAACCTTCAGCTTGAGCCCGATGTCGTGTATTCAAATGCCGCCATCAAAAAGATGATACAGACAGAGTATGACCGGCTTGGAATGAACGCTACGGCCAAAGCGACAGAGATTACCAAGTATGTGCCTGATGTTATTCCGGCCCGCTATACAGACGGAAACGGAAAGAAACAAAACGGATATAAACTTATATAATGATTTTTAGATTATGGCAAAATTTTCTAGTAACAATCAATTGATGGTCAGTGTGTTCAATAATATTTGGGACACTGACAACGAGAATTTAACGAAGAACTGTGATGTCAAAACTATTCTTGACATTATCAGGATGGGGGATTATGGTGTTGCCGCAAAGATTAACGCTATCAGGAACGCAGTGACTAAAGAGCAGCGTGACGAACTCAAAAAGCACTTGTTCGTCATCACCTGGCAGGGTATCTTTTCACGCAAGAACAACAACGGATGCGTTTCACTGTCGTCCCTTGTGTGCATAGATATCGATCACCAGTCAGGACAGGATTTGGTGGGCATCAAACAGGTTATTTCTGGATGGCCGTATGTGTTGGCATTCTTCACAAGTCCCAGCGGTGACGGATTGAAAGTGATTATCATAACCGATAACTACAGCATTGATGATTACGGCAACTGTTACCGCCAGGTTGAGAATCTCTTCACTGATGCGTTTGGGATTCAACCTGACAGCCGTTGTGAGGATCTTAGCCATCCTTGCTATATCAGTTATGACCCCGGCATCTACTATAATCCCAATGCGGCCTCATGGCATTACGAACACAAGCCGGAGTTCGATAAGCCTAAACAGACGCAGAATTACAGTTCATCAAGCGGCAACAATACTACTCAGCCAGATAAACCTTTCTTGACTGCGGAAGGGTTTATTGCAGAGATGAATCGGATGAGATGCACTCTGACCGATGACCAGATAATCAACATTCTTGATATCAAATGGAGTAAGTTCCCAAATAACTATCAGGATGGACACAGGACAAAAAGTGTATTTGCCCAGGCTTGTGGATTGTGTAAGGCTGGCATCGATATGGAAAAAGCGCTTGATTACCTCAAGTCAAAGTTCCTTCCCACCGGCTTCGATGAGGATAAGGTGGATAAAGCGGTTTATAATGCTTACGATAGAAACCAGCATCTCTATGGTAGTGAACGAAGTAATTACAGGTCCTACAACGAGTATAAGTTAGGACATTAAATCGAGAAACAGATCAACTCAATCACGGGTTGGTCTCTATTTTTTTTCGTTCCGATCAAAAAAGTGGTATTCTTGGATTTCGGAGGAATTCGCTACCTTACCATACCTATTTTTTTAGTAATAATCCCTATTCTTATAGAGTATTTGGTTTTTCTTATAAAAAAGTGGTATTTTGAAATTTTGGAGGAATTCGTACTCTAAAGGGTAATATTTTTTCTGACAAAACATGCTTACTATAGAGATATCGTGATTTTCTAAAAAAAACAGGTCCAATACTCTATCGATAATGGAATAATATTTTTAAAGAAATATTGATTCTTATAGAGGTATTTGATATTTCTACAAATAACAGGTCTGGTATGGGTGTGATAACTGATTTAATAATAGATGAATAGAATAGAAAAGAACGGTTCGCCTTCGGCTCACCCAAACCGCCTCTCTCTCATAAAAATAACAGAGAGCACAACTTTATCATTCCCCCGCCAATCGATTAAGACCAATAATGCCAACAGCTGAAATTTTGCCAACAGCTGCAATTTGCCAACTTAATTAATACAACGGCGTAAGCATTTTTCCTGGTTAAATGGACACTGGCCGGAGCACAAGTGAAGGCCAAGTGGACATCAAGGAAAAATCGTTCGAAGAGGTTCCAATGAAGTTTTGAGGGGGACCGAGAAACTGAATGGGTTCTCGAGAAATGTGGTATCAGAATGGAAATGAGAAAGTTAATCAGATTATTAACCTCAAATCATCCAGTTAAAAACAAATGAAAGTGGTCCAACTAACACAAAAATATGTGCTGGTTGGACCAATTATAATCTTATAATCTGCCGTGAGAGTATAAAAAGTACACGATTCGGCAAAATATGATATACTAGATTCTGCCGAAAAATGATGCTGATATCGAAAAGTATGTATAAAGTTTCTTACTTACTCGAACAGGTCATCAAGAACAACCTGCTTCTGGACAATGCCGCTATGTTTACCGTATGCAACACCGTAAGTAGTGATCATGGTGAGATGAACGGTCTGTTTGGGTGACAAGGTCTTTTTC